>JBGTJO010000139.1:0-5135 GCA_041745135.1 Aestuariivirga sp.
CCCGGCTTCCGCCGGGATGACGGAAGAAGGGAAGCAGGCACCTCTCGACCGTGTGGACAGTATGCAATACTGTCCAACCAATGACCGTCATCGCTTCCGCCATATCGGTGAAGTCCGAAAGCTTTCTCGACAACATGGCGCGGATGCGAGCGCTCACTGACGGCATCTCCGCAAAAGCCGCCCTCATCAGACTAGGCGGCGGCGATGCGGCCCGGGCCCGCCACACCGCCCGCGGCAAGCTCCTGCCGCGGGACCGCGTCGCGCAGCTTCTTGATCCCGGCTCCCCCTTCCTCGAAATCGGCCTGTTCGCCGCGCATCAAGTCTATGACGACGACATCCCCGCCGCCGGCCTAATCGCCGGCGTTGGCCGCGTTTCCGGCCGCGACTGCATGATCGTCTGCAACGATGCCACCGTCAAAGGCGGCACCTATTATCCGCTCACCGTGAAGAAGCATCTCCGCGCCCAGGAGATCGCGCAGCAAAATCATCTGCCTTGCATCTATCTGGTCGATTCCGGCGGCGCCAATTTGCCCAACCAGCAGGATGTCTTCCCCGACCGCGATCATTTCGGCCGCATCTTCTACAACCAGGCGCAGATGTCGTCGCAAGGCATCGCCCAGATCGCCGTCGTCATGGGTTCCTGCACCGCGGGCGGCGCCTACATGCCCGCCATGTCGGACGAAGCGATTATCGTCAAGAACCAAGGCACCATCTTTCTCGCAGGCCCCCCATTGGTGAAAGCCGCCACCGGCGAAATCGTCACCACCGAAGATCTGGGCGGCGCCGATCTGCACACGCGCCAATCGGGCGTCGCCGATCACTATGCCATGAACGACGCCCACGCATTGCAATTGGCCCGCGCCGCCATCGCCAACCTCAATCGTCCGCCATCACACCCGCCCCTGCAATCGCCGGAGCCGCCACGCTACGATCCCGCCGAACTCCTCGGCATCGTGCCGCCTGATTTCCGGACCGTCTATGATGTCCGCGAAGTCATCGCTCGCATCGTGGATGGCTCCCGCTTCGATGAGTTCAAGAAATTCTACGGTCCGACATTGGTCACGGGCTTCGCGCATATCCATGGCATGCCGGTCAGCATCCTCGCCAATGCTGGCGTGCTGTTTTCCGAGTCGGCGCTAAAGGGCGCGCACTTTATCCAGCTGTGCTGCCAGCGCGGCATTCCGCTGGTGTTCCTGCAAAACATCACCGGCTTCATGGTCGGCCGGAAATATGAGGCAGGCGGCATCGCCAAGGATGGCGCCAAGCTGGTGAGCGCGGTCGCAACCGCCGCCGTTCCAAAAGTCACCATGCTCATCGGCGCCTCCTTCGGCGCCGGCAATTACGGCATGTGCGGCCGTGCCTATTCCCCGCGCTTCCTGTGGTCCTGGCCCAATTCCCGCATTGCGGTGATGGGCGCGGAGCAAGCCGCGGGCGTGCTCGCCACCGTAAAACGCGAAGCCATCGAGCGCCGCGGCGGCACTTTCACCGATGAGGAAGAAGCCGCCGTGAAAGCCCCCGTGCTCGCGGAGTTCGAAGAGCAGAGCCACCCGCTCCACGCCTCGGCCCGCCTGTGGGACGATGGCATCATCGATCCCGCCTTGAGCCGCGATGTTCTGGGCTTGAGCCTCGCTGCATCCCTCAACGCTCCCATCGAGGCAACGCGCTTCGGTGTGTTTCGGATGTGAGATGTTCAAAAAGATTCTCATCGCCAACCGGGGAGAGATCGCGGTACGCATCGCCGCCACGGCGCGCCGCATGGGCATTGCCACCGTCGCCATCTATTCCGATGCCGACCGCGAAGCGCTCCACGTCAAGACGGCCGATGAAGCCTTTCATGTCGGCTCTGGTCCCGCCAAGCAAAGCTACCTCAACGCCGATGCCATCATCGCGATCGCCAAGCGCAGCGCTGCCCAAGCCATTCATCCCGGCTATGGCTTTCTCTCCGAGAATCCCGATTTCGCCGAGGCCGTGACGAAGGCCGGTCTCATTTTCATCGGCCCGCCCGCCTCCGCCATCCGCGCCATGGGCTTGAAGGACCAGGCCCGCGCGCTCATGCAAAAAGCCGGCGTCCCTATACTCCCCGGTTACAATGGAGAAAATCAGAACACGGATCATCTCGCCCGCGAGGCCGCCCGCACCGGCTATCCCGTCCTCATCAAGCCCGTCGCCGGAGGCGGCGGCAAGGGCATGCACCGGGTCGATGATGCCGCCGCTTTCCCCAACGCCTTGGCCACGGCCCGCCGCGAAGCCGCATCCTCCTTCGGCGACGATCGCGTTCTCTTGGAAAAATTTCTGCCCCGCGCCCGTCACATCGAAATCCAGATCTTTGCCGACGCTCACGGCAACACCATCCACCTCTTCGAGCGCGATTGCTCCCTGCAACGCCGCCATCAAAAAGTGATCGAGGAAGCCCCCGCCCCCGGCATGACCGAGGACATTCGCGCCGCAATGGGCAAGGCCGCCATCGCCGCCGCTATAGCAGTGAACTATATCGGCGCCGGCACCGTAGAATTCATTGCCGACGTTTCCAAGGGCCTCCGCAAGGATCACTTTTACTTCATGGAGATGAATACACGCCTGCAAGTGGAGCATCCGGTCACCGAGATGATCACCGGCCTCGATCTGGTCGAATGGCAATTGCGCATCGCCAGCGGTGAGCCGCTGCCGCAGCAAAGCGTGTCCCTGTCCGGCCACGCCGTTGAAGCTCGCCTCTATGCCGAGGACCCGGCGCGGAATTTCCAGCCTCAGGCCGGCGAGCTGACGCATCTGGAATTCCCGCAAGGCCTCCGCATCGACACCGGCGTGCAACAAGGCGATGCTATCACCACCCACTATGATCCCATGATCGCCAAGCTCATCGCCCACGGCGAAACGCGTGCCGCAGCACTGCAACGTCTCGGAGAAGCATTGCGCCAAACCCGCATAGGCGGCTGCCGCACCAACCTTGCGTTTCTCGCGCGCCTCCTGCGCGATCCATCCCTTGCGAGCGGCGATGTCGATACCAGTTTCATCGAGCGCAATCTCGAACGCCTCACTAAAGCCGACCCACCACCGCCTGTGGCCGTGGCTGCCGCCCTCCTCCACACACTCGGTTTTCTCGAAAGCCCCCTGAGTGCTTCACCCCTCGATACGCTCCGAGGCTTTGAACTCTGGCCCGGCAGCGAGCGAAGAGTCGAAGGTATTGACGCCACATTGATCTCCTTCGGCAGCAACAAGTTCGAACTCCATCATGCAGGCGGAGCGCTAACTTTCTCCTTACTCCGTCATTCCGGCGAAAGCCGGAATCCCGCTTTGGAAATGCAAGGCCGCATCATCTCCTTCACAATCTTTCAACACGGCCAAACCCTTACGGTAAGCCTCGACAACGCCCTGCACGAATTCACCCTGCCCTCGATCTCCGCAATTCAATCCGAGGAACACGCGGGCAACAAGGTAATCGCCCCCATGCCCGGTCTCATCAGCATCCTCAATGTCAAGGCGGGAGACCGGGTCGCCAAAGGCGACACCATCGCCGTCACTGAGGCCATGAAAATGGAATTCGCCCTTCGCGCGCCCCGCGCCGGCCGGCTCGCCAGGCTTAACGCCGCCGTTGGCGATCAGATCGAAGAAGGGGCTGTCATCGCCGTGATCGAGGATGGCGATGCCTGAACACGTCACCATCTGCGAAGTCGGCCCCCGCGATGGCTTGCAAAATGAATCGCGGCCGGTTTCAACCGAAGACAAAGTGCGCTTGATCGATCTCCTGTCCGCCACCGGCCTCCGCTACATCGAGTCCGCAAGTTTCGTCTCACCCAAGCTGGTGCCGCAGATGGGCGATGGCCAAGGCGTTCTCGCCCAAATCCAACGCAACCCCGGGGTCACCTACGCAGCACTCACGCCCAACCTCACGGGCTACGAAGCAGCCAGGCAAGCCCGTGCCGATGAAGTGGCCGTCTTTGCCTCAGCTTCGGAAACCTTCAGCCGCAGGAACATCAACTGCACGATCGAGGAAAGCCTCGCCCGCTATGCTCTCGTCTGCCAAAAGGCCGCGATGGATAAAATCCCGGTTCGCGGTTACGTGTCCTGCGTCGTCGCCTGTCCTTATGAAGGTCCGGTGGCGCCCGATGCAGTCCTCCATGTCGCCGCCTCTCTCCTTGCGATGGGCTGCCGCGAAATTTCCCTGGGCGACACCATCGGCGTGGCCACGCCCGAAGATATCGGCCGCTTGCTCGACACCATCCTACCTTCGATACCCGCCACAAAGCTCGCTGGACATTTCCACGACAGCAGCGGCCGCGCCCTCGGCTGCATTCGCGCCGCGTTGGATCGCGGCCTCCGCACATTCGATTCTTCCGTTGCCGGTGCCGGCGGCTGCCCCTTCGCACCCGGCGCCAAGGGCAACGTCGCGACCGAACACGTAGTGGCGATGCTCGACGCGAACGGCTTCACCACCGGCATCGACGCAAGCGCCCTTCAGCTCGCCAAAAATTTCATGACGCAAATCCTGACGTCTCCTCTCCCCGGCGGGGAGAGGAAGGGGCCCACGCGGAACGCGTGGGAAGGTGAGGGCCTATGACCAACACTTACGAAACCATCCGTCTCGAAACCGATCCCCGCGGCATCGCCCATCTTGTGCTCAACCGCCCGGAGAAACACAATGCCATTAACGCCAAGATGGTCCGTGAACTGACCGATGCAGCCAGGCACCTCGCGACCGACCCGAACACGCGCGTCATCGTCCTCTCCTCCAGCGCCAACACGTTCTGCGCCGGCGGCGATCTCGCCTGGATGCGCGAGCAATTCTCCGCCACCCGCGCCACCCGGATCGCCGAGGCCACCGGCCTCAGCGCCATGCTGCGCCTCATCGATGAGCTGCCGAAACTTGTGATCGCCATCGTCCAGGGCCCGGCTTACGGCGGCGCCATCGGCCTCCTGTCCGTCTGCGATATCGTGCTGGCGGCAAGCGAAGCCAAATTCGCTCTCACGGAAACAAAGCTCGGCCTCGTCCCCGCCACCATCGCGCCTTTTCTCGTGGCCCGCATCGGCCATGCCAATGCCCGGCGCTTCGCCTTGAACGCCGGCCCCTTCAATGCCGAGGAAGCGCGCGCCATCGGCCTCGTCTCGGAGGTGCACGCGCTTCATGGCCTGGCCCCCGC
>JBGTJO010000140.1:0-7562 GCA_041745135.1 Aestuariivirga sp.
GCCCTTGATCCAGTCTTTCTTGTCAGCCACGCGCATAGCGAACTTCCGCTTAATGTCCTCGTCCCGCGAAGCGGGGAGAGGAAAGGGGCCCGACGCCGCAGGCGTTGGGATAGGTGAGGGGCCTCTCGCAGATTCCATTACTCTGCCAGAGGCCCCTCATCTCCCCATCGCGTTCCGCGATGGGTCCCCTCTTCTCCCCGCTTCGCGGGGCGAAGACAAGGATTTCCCGTTGCTGATGCACGTGCTACCCAGCGCCATGGCAAAAATCAAACCGGATCTTTCCAGGCTTTCCTCCGAAACACGCCTCGTCGCCGCCGGACGGGAATATAGCGAGCACGGCTTCGTCAATCCCGCGGTCTATCATGCCTCGACCGTGCTGTTTCCCACCGCGCAATCCCTGCACGACCGCAGCCAGGACTATGCCTATGCGCGGCGGGGCACGCCAACCTCGCGCGCTGTCGAGAGTGCGGTGGCGGTGGTCGAAGGCGGCCACGCGGCGAAGATCGCCTGCTCGGGCCTCGCGGCGATTTCCACGACGCTCCTCGCCTTCCTGAAATCCGGCGATCATTTGCTCATGACGGATACGGTGTATCACCCCGCACGGCATTTCTGCGACACGCTGCTCAAGGGACTTGGCATCGAGACAACTTATTACGATCCGCTCATCGGGCGCGGCATCGCCTCACTCATCCGCCCCAACACCCGCGTCATCTATTGCGAAAGCCCAGGCTCGCAAACCATGGAGGTGCAGGATATCCCGGAAATCTCCGAACAGGCCCGCAAGCACAATTGCGTGGTGATCGCCGACAACACCTGGGCGGCGGGGCATTATTTCAAGGCGATCGATCATGGCGCCGATATCTCGCTGCAGGCGGCCACCAAATATCTGGTCGGACATTCGGATGCGATGATGGGGAGCGTCACCTGCAACGCGGAAACCTGGCCCCGCTTCAAGGAGGCCTATGAGAGCATGGGGCAGTATGCGGGGCCCGACGATATGTTCCTCACCTTGCGCGGCATCCACACGCTCGATGTCAGGCTTGAGCGGCACATGAAGAATGCAATGAAAGTTTCCAGTTGGCTGCGCGGCCGCCCGGAGGTCGAGACGGTTCTTTATCCAGCACTCAGCAACGCGCCGGGGCACGACATCTGGAAGCGCGATTTCACGGGCGCGTCGGGGTTGTTCTCCGTCGTGCTTAAACCCTTCGCAGAGAAAGCCGCGAATGCGATGCTCGACCGGCTCAGCCTCTTCGGCATGGGTTTCAGCTGGGGCGGCTTCGAGAGCCTGGCCATCCCCTTCAAGCCGCACCGCACCGCCACGAAATGGTCGGCTCCCGGCCCCTGCATGCGCTTCCACATCGGGCTTGAAGATCCGGACGATCTGATCGCCGATCTCACCGATGGATTTGCAGCGCTGAAGGCCCACGCTTGAATCGCCGATCGTTCTTCCCATGTGATGCCCGTCTGGAGGATTGCCCATGCGAACACTTCTTTGCACCGCGGCTATTGCCGCCCTCGCCGCTGCTCCAGCGTTGGCCCAGGAGGCGGACGATCCGGAGCTGATCTTCAAGAACACGACCGTGTGGCGCTTGCTGTCGCCGGATGCAAAGCTTGCAACCTATGCCATTGACGATCCCGGCGTTGGAGGCATCGCCTGCCATTTCACCGTACCCGAGATCGGTGGCTGGACCGGATGGGCCGGCTTTGCCGAAGAGCGTTCCGAAACATCGATCGCCTGCCGCCAGATCGGCCCCATCACCTTCAAGACGAAATTCGAGCAGGGCGTCGACATCTACCGCCAACGCCGCTCTCTCTTCT
Organism: Aestuariivirga sp.; assembly: GCA_041745135.1. Taxonomy (GTDB): domain Bacteria; phylum Pseudomonadota; class Alphaproteobacteria; order Rhizobiales; family Aestuariivirgaceae; genus Aestuariivirga. The sequence continues at coordinate 1,819 of JBGTJO010000140.1, forward strand.
TCAAAAAGATGCGCATCGTGCGCGGCTGCGATGTCAAACGCAACGTGCTCGTCTATCTCAGCTACACCGACAAGCTCATCGAAGGCAGCCCGCAAAACTCTACCTCGACGGTGCCGATCATGCCTTGGGGCAACCTCCCCGCCCCCAAATGCGCGGACTTCGTGACGGAGTGAACGGTGATTGGCGACCCCGGCAGGATTCGAACCTGCGACCTAGTGCTTAGAAGGCACTTGCTCTAGTCCAGCTGAGCTACGGGGTCGTTCGTCTTCCCCTCTCCCCGGTGGGGAGAGGGAGGGGCCCATTGCGGGACGCAATGGGAGGGTGAGGGGCAGATCGTTCTCATCATTGACTCCCCCTCATCCTCCCACGCTTACGCGTGGGCCCCTCCTTCTCCCCGAAGGGGGGAAGAGATTAGTGTGTCCAGTTCTCCGGGCGGCCCCATCTGAAATTATCAGAATAGGATTTCTTGTGGGGGCGCACCGGCGCTTCGGGGGCCACGGTGTAAGGAAGACCCTCGCGCTCGGCATACGCTATCGCCTCGGCGCGGGTGGGGAAATAGAGTTTGAGCTGCTGGCGCGTGTCGTAGGAAGAGGTCCAACCCATCAGGGGCTCGATGGTTCGCGGCTTCACTTGGTTGTATTCGAGCACCCAGTCGTCGGTATTGCCTTTGCCCGACTGCATGGCATTGCGGGCGGGGCGGTAAATACGGACAGCCATGCTCAGGTCTCCAATCGTTCACGGCTGGTCGGGGTGGCCAGATTCGAACTGACGACCCCCTGCGCCCAAGGCAGGTGCGCTACCAGACTGCGCTACACCCCGAATGCCGTTAAGTTGTCCTGCTCATATCCGAAAAGCGCTGTGCCGAGCAAGACTATGCCAGCGCCGTAGCGCGACCAACGCCCAGATCGCCTCTATGACGCCGAATGGCCAGGCACCTTGCAGAAATCCGTAGACGGACCCTAGCGCACAAGCACCCGCGAACAGCAACACAAACCAGTGGCTGCGATGTTCGAGGGCATAAAATACCAGCATGAGCGTAACGGCCAGCAGTCCGAACGCCGTGAGCAAATCCACTCCTAATCCTCCACATGACTTGCGCAAGGGAGACACACCTTGATCCCGAAACAGAGAAAATGTAAGCGCCGTATCATCGGTCCATGCGATAGAAAGGGCCAGGATCTTTGTTGAAAGCGGCTATTTCAGCTCTTGCATTGTTGATCTGCGTCTCTGGCGCTTCAGCTCAAACATGCACGGCGGGTTGCCCAGAGCAGGAAGAGAGCTACGAGCGGGCCGAACAGAATGCCCGGGAACTGGCTCGCGTGGATGCGCTCCTTGCATCCGATCCCAACGCTTTCAACGGCTTCAGCAAATCTTCCGGCCTTGCCGAAATTCGCGCGGAAATCGACAGGCTGCGGCGCCTTCGAATGGAGCGAGAAATGTTGGCGGCGGAAAGCGATGCACAGCGCGTGAAGATAGCCGAACGCCACAGTGCCTATTGGAAGAGGGTCGAGGCCAATCGGGCCGAGCGGGCAAATGCGCCTTTGGCGGTAAATATAGCTCATGGCTTGATGATGATCTACCGCAACAAAAAGAAAGCGGGTCTTTAGCCAACCGTCTCGCCGCTACTCCACAGTCTTGAAAATGCGGTGGTAAACCGTATCCCCTGCCCTGAGGCCGATGCGCTTGGCGGTTCCCGCGGCAACTTCCAGAACACCCCGCACCGGTTCCCTGACGCCGACCGCCTCAAGGGACTGCGGCACGGTGTTCTCCGCCACATAGGCCACGGTGCCGTCGGCGCGGATGAAGATCATGTCGAGGGGCACATAGGTGTTCTTCATCCACATGGCGACGGGCTGCGGCTTGCCGTAATCGAACAGCATGCCGCGGTCCTCGGGCAAGCGCTGGCGGAACATCAAGCCCCGCTGGCGTAAGGCCTCGGTGTCGGCGATCTCGACGGTGAACATGGTGGCGCCATCCGCCGTCGCCACCGTCACCGGCTCAATTTTTGAAAGGGGCGCGTCCTCGGCGCGGGGCGCGACCGCAGCTAATAGGAACGCGATGAGCAGACCAAATACACGCATGGGAGACCTTACCCCTATCTGTCATTGCCGTGCTTGTCCCGGCAACCGGTTTCTCCGCTGCTCTGTTTATCCTAAAGGAGGGATGGGTCGCCGGAATAAATCCGGCGATGACAGAATTGGAGTTCAGTTGGTATGCGCCGGGCCGCCTTCGAGGGAAACCCTCACCTCGGCGGCCATGTTGCCCTTGGGGCCTTCGCCGAAACGCACATAGACCCAGGTTTCGGGCTGGAGCTCGGTGATCGCCGTCTTTCGCAGGGTTTCCATATGGACGAAAATATCGGGCTTGCCGTCGCCCTCGGAGACAAAGCCGAAACCGCGAGCGCGGTTGAACCATTTCACCTTGGCGCGCACCCAGCCGCTGGACGGCGTCACCGTGTTGTGCGCACGACTCTTGCGTTCGACGGGATGAATGGCGGTTGAGAGATCAACTGAAAGCACGCGCAGGCACTGGTAGCCCTTCTGGCGCTCCACCGCCTCGCAGGTGACGCGAGCGCCCTCAAGCGGCGCTTCGAAGCCATCGCGCTTCAGGCAGCTTAAATGCAGCAGCACATCCTGCATGCCATTGTCGGGAATGATGAAACCGTAGCCGCGGCCCGTATCGAACCATTTCACCAGGCCGCTGATCTGGATGATCCGCACATTCGCGTCGGGTGCCTGAACGAGTCCCGAAACCTCGTCACCCCTCTGGGTGTCGCTCGCCGCCATGCCTTTACCCAACCCGTTCATGGACGGCCTTGATCGTGTTGCCCCACCGTCCGTTCAATAATGTGATCAAATCGCCGCGTTTTGCATAGTGCACGGCGGCAACACCCCTGCGGATAAGTTGCGATATCCCCACTGCATAGAGCGTTTGAGGCAAGCCACGATAATCTCACGAAGATTTTTCAGAAGAAGATCGCGGCGGCTCTGCGATGCGCTGTCATTGCGGCGAGCGATGCCCCTTGACTCATGCGCCAACACACGAGCGACAGGATTTTTGCCTTGGCAGCACTGATTCGTTATGTCTGGACCGAAACCAGAGGGCACAAAATGAAGTATCTGCACACCATGATCCGCGTTTCCAACCTCGACCAGTCGATCGACTTCTTCGTCAACACGCTGGGCTTCATCGAGCAGCGCCGATTCGAAAACGAAAAGGGCCGCTACACGCTGGTTTTCGTGGCCGCGCCCGAAAGCCCTGATGCGCCCGTTGAACTCACCTACAACTGGGACCCGGAAACCTATATGGGCGGGCGCAATTTCGGCCATCTGGCGCTGCAGGTTGAGAATATCTACGATTATTGCGCGAGATTGCAGAAGGCCGGCATCACCATCAACCGCCCGCCCCGCGACGGCCGCATGGCCTTCATCAAGACGCCCGATGGCATCTCCATCGAGCTGCTGCAGAAGGGCGGCGCTCTGCCAGCGCAAGAGCCATGGTCCAGCATGGCAAACACGGGAAGCTGGTAATCCCCCTCTCCCCTGTGGGGAGAGGGAGGGGCCCATTGCGGAGCAATGGGAGGGTGAGGGGACAAAGTGCTTCAAATGCGACCGGACTCCCCCTCATCCTCCCACGCGTTCCGCGTGGGCCCCTCCTTCTCCCCGAAGGGGGGAAGGGTTAGGGCATCAACTGCCCGCCGTTCACTTCGATGACCTGGCCCGTGACATAACCGCTCGCGGTATCGCTTGCGAGGTAGAGAAATGTTCCCGCGCAATCCTGCGCCGTCCCTAACCGCTGCATGGGGATTGCCTTCCGCGCCGCTTCGCGCTTGGCTTCGTCTGAGAAGCGATCGTGGAAGGCGGTGTGGATGGTGCCGGGCGAGACGCAATTCACACGGATGTTATGTCCCGCCAGCTCTCGCGCGATGGTCTTGCTGAAGGCGGATACGAAGGCCTTCGCTCCGGCATAGACGCTGCCGCCGGGGCTTGAGCCGTTGCGTGCGGCGATCGATGAGACATTGATGATGTTGCCGTGCCCCTGGCGCACCATGATGTCAGCGGCCAGGCGGCAGCAGTGGATAAGCTGGCGGCAATTCACATCGAAGACCTTGTCGATGAACTCATCGGAGAGGCGGCCAAGCGGAATGCGCGCCACCAGGTTTCCGGCGTTGTTCACCATGACGTCGATGCGCCCGAGTCGTTTCAGCGCTTCGTCCATGAGCCGCTGCGGAGAACCTTCCTCCGTGAGGTCGAGTTGAACCGTGGCAATGCCGGCCGCCGTGATCGCTTTCAGTTCTTCACCGCCTGAGAGATACTGCGCCAACACCTTGGCGCCCGCCCCGGCGAAGGCCAGCGACACAGCCCCACCAATGCCGGTGACGCCGCCCGTCACAACCACGCATTTGCCCCTTAGGTCGTCAGACATCCTCGGCGTGGGGAGTTTCGGAAGGAATGGATATCCTGAACTCAGCGCCGGGGGCTCCCCGATGGTAGGTAATTTCCGTGTTCAGCTGCATGGCGAATGCCGTGACTATCCGCATGCCGAGGCCCTTCTTCGTCGCGCCCAAGTCGAAGCCTGCGGGAAGCCCAACCCCCTCATCGCGGACAGACAGCGCGATCGTATTATTTTTGCCCCGCCTGACGCCGACCCAAATAAGTCCTCCCTTGTCGTCCGGGTAGGCATATTTCGCCGCGTTGGTCACGAGCTCAACAACGATCAGGGCCACCGACACCGCTCTGTCGATGGCAAAATCGATGCCTTTCTGCGCGTTAACTTGCACGGTACAGCGCGCCGAGGTGTCCAGATCCGCGCACACCGCTTCGACATAGGCGCCCAGATCCACCCTTTCGACATCATGGTTCTCATACAGCCGCTCATGGGCGCGGGCCACCGCCAGCACCCGCCCCGCGGCTTCGCTGAACTTCTCCGTAAGTTCGGGGTTATCCACCTCGCGCGCCTGCAAATTCAACATGCTCACCACGATCGTCAGGCTGTTCTTCACCCGGTGGTTGACTTCCTTCATCAGGAAGAGCTGCCGTTCGAGGGCTGCCTCAAGATGCCGTTCGCGGCGCTCGCGCTCGATCGCCATGCCGAGGATGTTGGCGGCACCCTGCAGAAATGATAGATCGTGCTCGACGAATTCGTCTTCGGACTGGCTATCGACTTCGAGGACGCCGAAGGGCGTGCCGTCGCCCTGGAGAATGACGTTCATGGCCCGGCGGATGCCATGGAGCGCCAGAATTTCCGGCGTCCTGAAGCGCTCCTCGTTTTCCAGATGGTTCGAGATGACGGGCTTGCCGGTTTTCAGGGCGAAGCCCGCCGGCGAAGCAAGATCGGCGCCAACACTCGCCACGCCGACGATGCCGGGGTTCCAGCCGACGCCTGCTTGAACGAGCAAGCGATTTTCGCCCGGGATATATTCCATGACCTTGCAGAACTCGGCGCGCAAACCTTCGGCGGTGAGACGCACGGTTTCGCCGAGCAACTGGGGAAGCGGAGCTCCTTGCAGCGCGGTCACCCCAAGCTCGGCCAGAATTTCCTGTTGCCGGATGCGCTGCTCCAGAGCCTGCCGGGTGAGGTCGGGCACGCGGTCATCGGGCCTCGACTCGATCACCGGATCCTCACCGCTGGCAGATATCATGTTCTGACCGGGCCTCACATCCAGTAGTGGCGCGCCCTACGGGAGTCGAACCCGTCTTTACAACGTGAAAGGCTGTCGTCCTAACCGATAGACGAAGGGCGCA
>JBGTJO010000141.1:0-4971 GCA_041745135.1 Aestuariivirga sp.
GTTTTCCCCTTCAACCGCTTCCCCGGGGTGGATGTGCTGCTGGGACCGGAAATGCGCTCGACCGGCGAGGTCATGGGGCTCGACAAGACCTACGACATGGCCTTCGCCAAGAGCCAGCTGGGAGCGGGCATGCGCATGCCCCTGGCGGGAACGATCTTCATCTCGGTTAAGGATACCGACAAGCCTCGCGTTTTGCCGGCCATCCGCCAGCTGGTGGCGCTTGGCTTCTCGGTGGTCGCCACGGGGGGCACCCAACGCTATTTCGAGGAAAAGGGCCTGCCGTCCGTCAAGATCAACAAGGTGCTCGAAGGCCGCCCGCATGTGGTGGATGCCATCAAGAACGGAGAGATCCAGTTGGTGCTCAACACCACCGAAACCCGCGCTTCCCAATCGGACTCGATGCCAATCCGCCAGACGGCCCTGCTTCAGAAGGTGCCCTATTACACCACGCTCCCCGGCATCCTCGCGGTCACCAAAGCCATCGCCGCCCAGAGGGCGGACGCGCTGGAAGTAAAATCGCTGCAAGAGTATTTTTGAGACGAGAGTGGCCCTGCTCGTTTGCTCTACGCGTGCCAGGGATCGATAACGTTAAGTCCTGCTGCGCGGAAGGGCTCCACGTCCCTCGTGGCGAGGGCGAATCCCCTAGTTCGGGCAATCGCGGCAATCTGGCAGTCTTGATGGTTGATGCCTCGGCCCTTTGTCTGCATTTCTCCTCTGATTATTGCATAGGACTCAGCGGCGGGGATATCGAACGAAAGTAATCTCTGCCCAAACGTGGTCGATAAAAAAGCGCTCACGTCACGGTGAAGCTCGCGCTTTCGTTTGCCCTCCGGTAATAACTCAATCCCCGTTTTCAACTCGGCCAAGCTAATTACCGTAAGAAACAGCGCGTCCTCTTCGATGGAATCGAGCCATCTCCGGACTCCCGGATCAGGTTGTGGCCTGAAAAGTTCAGAAACCACATTCGTATCCAGGATGATCATTTAAAGGAGGGTGGTTTAGGGGGCTCCGTGCGCGGCGGAATATCGAGCTCGATTCCACCGTATTTCTGCGCAAAGGCAGCGAGTTTGCTGCCCAGCCCCATTCTGGGAGTGTCCACCGCGCGTTGCAGAATTTCACGAATTTCCGCTTCCGTGCTGCGGCCATGAGCTTTCGCCCGGCGCTTGAGCGCCCGGTGGGTGGCGTCGGGCAGGTTACGGATAACAACGGCGGTCATGCTGTGCCTCCAATTCGAAGATATCATGCAATAAAAATGATATCAATCCGGTTCCCAGCACAGCCGAGCCATTACAAAATTATTTCCACACTACGTATAAGTTGCAACAGGTTGCAGCAGGCCACATTAGTTAACTGTAGAGTAATGGGTATTAAGAATAGCGGATCATGCCCGATCCCGCGCCGCGCATTTTGATTGTCGACGATCATGCCGATCTTGCCGACTCGGTGTGCGAGTTGCTGGCGCTGGCGGGGCATTCCGCCGCCGCCGTGTACAGCGCTGAAGCCGCCATTGCCCATTGCCGCGAGCGCCGGCCGGAGGTCGCCATTCTCGACTTCCGGATCGGGGCGGGGATGAATGGTGTTGAACTTTTGTGCGCCTTGCGCGAGACCATGCCGGACCTGATTGGCGTTCTGATGACCTCGGATCAGGACTATGACACGGCCATCTTTTCGCTCCGGGCCGGGGTTCTCGATTATGTCCGCAAACCCGCCGAACCTCAGGAAATCCTCGCCGCTGCTGAAAAGGCCCTGGCGCGGGCAGACGAACTTTCGCGCAAGGGCGAGGAACTGCGGAAACTGGGCGAGGAGGCGGAAACGGCCGCCGTCAATCGCAGTTTTCTCTTGTCGCTGGGTGCTGAGATCCGCGAACCCCTGAGCCTTATCATGGGCAATGCAGAGCTTCTTGCGGCAGGTGCAGGCGGGGGTGCCCCAGCCAATTTCTCCGCCATCGCCACCGACATCCGCAGTGGCGCCACGGCGCTCCTTGACCGGGTTTCGCTGGCCAATGATCTGTGCCGCTCCGAATCTCTCGACGATGTCGAGAATGAGCGGGTGGCGGTGATCCCCCTGCTCCGCGATCTTGCCCGCAAGCTTGAGCCGAAGGCCATGATGGCGGGCGTCAGGATCGGGCTGATTGAGCCCGTAGCCCCGTCCCATACACTGACCAGCAAGCTGCATCTGCGGCGCATGTTGTATCTCTTTGCCGACAGCCTGCTGGCGATTGCAGCGCCCGGATCGACACTCGAAATATCGGCGAAAACGGACGGCGGTGAAACCTCGCTTCGGATGGCGCTTCCGCCTGCCCTTCCCGAGGGAAAAGAGCTTGCCGCAAGCTTCGGCGTGGCCTTGGGGCTGGCCCATCGGCTGCGGGTCACGACTGGCCTGAGGCTCGATCCAAGGCGCGGTCATGAATTGACCTTGGGGCTTCCCGCCGCAGAGGCCTCTTGAATTTTTAGGCATTTTGGGTCATCTTGAACCTTCACCCCGGCCCATGCGTCGCAGCATAGGCCGGGTGCCGCTTTTTCGCCGAACCGCTTTGAACTTGAGCCGGCCGGGGCTGAACCCGACGGATAGAAAGAACTGACAGACGATGGACAGGACCATGGAAAAAGTGCCGATGACGGCGGAGGGCCACTCCGCCATGCTCGACGAGATCAAGCACCTGAAATCGGTGGAGCGTCCGCGCATCATCCGGGCGATCGAGGAAGCGCGCACCCATGGCGACCTCTCGGAGAACGCCGAATACCATGCGGCCAAGGATCAGCAGGGCTGGACGGAGGCGCGCGTCGCTGAGCTCGAGGATAAGATCAGCCGCGCCGATGTGATCGACATCACGAAGCTCTCCGGCGATACGGTAAAATTCGGCGCCAAGGTGACTTTGGTGGATGAGGAGACTGACGAGAAGGTTTCCTATCAGATCGTCGGCGAATTCGAGGCCGACGTGAAGAAGGGCAAGATTTCCATTTCCTCGCCCATCGCGCGCGCCATCATCGGCAAGAAGAAGGGCGATAGCGTCGAAGTCACCACGCCGGGCGGCGGCAAGAGCTATGAGATTTTGAAAGTGAAGTGGGCATAGGGAATGCTTGCAAATGCGTACGCAAAAGCGTACATCTGAAGAATGCGCAGCACTTCCTACAGCGAGTTCCGTAAGAACCTTGCCAGCACCATCGATCGGGTGAACGCCGACCGGGAGCCTGTGATCATCACGCGTGATCGCGGCAAGCCCGCAGCGGTTCTCATGTCACTCGAAGACTTCGCCTCCTATGAAGAAACGAATTATCTTCTGCGCAGTCCAAAAAATGCGCGAAATTTGCGCGAATCCATCGCTGAGTTGGATGCAGGAAGAGGGACGGAACGGAAACTGGTTGAGTGAGAATCAGTTTCTCGGAGCGGGCGTGGGAGGGTTACCTCCATTGGCAAGCGACCGACTCTAAAATCCTGGAACGGCTGAATACGATCATCAAGGAATGCACCCGTTCGCCTTTTCAGGGCATCGGAAAGCCTGAACCTTTGCGGAGGGAATTATCGGGCTGGTGGTCGCGCCGCATCACGCAGGAGCATCGCCTGGTTTATCGTGTCAAGGACGGGACTTTGGAAATTGCCCAATGCCGCTATCACTATTGAGGATTTTGTTTTTTCAGCAAATGCCGAGCGCCGTAGAGCAGCATGCCGGCCGCTAATCCCCAGAAGGCGGAGCCGACGCCGAGGACGGCGATGCCGGAGGCAGTCACCAGGAAAGTGATCAGCGCGCTTTCGATTTCGCGAGGCTCCTTCATCATTGCGGCAATGCCGCCCATGAGCGGCGAAAGCAATGCGAGTCCGGCAATCGCGGTGATCAGCGGCAGAGGCATCGCGCCTAGAATCTGCACAAAGCTGGCGGCGGCAAGGCCCACCGCGCCATAAAGGATGAGATAGGGCCAGGCCACCAGCCAGCGCTTTGCAGGATCGGGGTGTGTGTCGGGGCCGGTGACCAGAGAGGCGGTGATCGCCGCCATATTGATGGCGTGACTGCCGAATGGGGCCAGCGCTGCCGAGCCCAGACCTGTGACGAACAGCGCGGGGGAAACCGGCGGTTGGTATCCAGCAGCGCGGAGCACGGCGAAGCCTGGCAAGTTCTGCGAGGCCATGGTGACCAAAAACAGCGGCACTCCCAAGCTCAGAATTGTCGCGCCATCGAAGGTGGGCGTGGTCCACTCCAGCGCGGTGACGCCGATCGAACAACAATCACCCGCGAATGAGCCGCTGAACACCGCCATCGCCACGCCGAGGCCTACGATCACCGGGACGGCAAACAGTGGAATGCTGAGGCGGAGCGCGAAGAATACGATGATCAGCGGGATGACGAACAGCGGCAAGGCGATTGCGGCGCCGGGAACGCCAAGCGTGTAGCGCAGCAAGACTCCCGCCAGCATGGCGGCGGCGATGGGCGTGGGTATTTTCTCGATAGCGCGCTCGAGGGGTTTGATAAGAGCGGCGATGCACATCAGCAGCCCTGCCACGACGAAGGCGCCAAGCGCGTTCGAGTATGTGATGCCTGCGGCGCTGGTGGCGATCAGGGCGGCGCCCGGCGTCGACCAGGCCGTGATCATCGGCATCTTGTAGCGCCAGGACAGAATGAAGGAGGTGATCGCCATGCCGAAGCACAGGGCGGCCGCCCAGGACGCCTGTTGCGTGGGGCTGGCTCCAACCGCCCGGGCGGCTTCCATGATGAGCAGGATCGTTGAGGCAAAGCCCACCACCACGGCAGTCACCGTCGAGGAGACGATCCCGAACCAGCCACCGCGTGTTTCCGCCGCCAAATCACTCATCAAAACGGCTTAACCTTTAAGCGGACTGTTCACAATTCCTTGTACCGGCCTTGCCGAAACGCCCATATGAGCTATGTTATTTTCTCATAGCAACCCCGGAGTCCGTCATGTCCTCCCGTCACGCCCGCGTCCTGATCCTGGGATCGGGACCGGCCGGTTATACCGC
>JBGTJO010000142.1:0-13387 GCA_041745135.1 Aestuariivirga sp.
TGGGATATGCAGGAGACCGCAAGCGGCGGACCCTTCCCCGAAGTCCTGGCCCATGAGATTTTTCTCAACTGCATTCTGGCGCGGCCCGGTGCTCCCGTATTCGTGGCCGCGGATGCGACGACCGCTCCTCGCATGTTAACGATGATCGGTGACATCGCCTGCGATCCCACTTCGGATTTCTCGCCCATCAAAGTCTACGATCAAGTGACAAACTGGGAAGCGCCGGCCTTGCGGGTGCATGAAAGGCCGCCGCTCGATGTGATGGCGATCGACAATCTGCCATCGCTCCTGCCCATGGAGAGCAGTGAAGATTTTGCCACTCAACTCTTGCCCTCCCTGCTCACGCTGGGCAATCTCGATGCCGGCGTCTGGGCGCGCGCCAGGGCGGAGTTCGACCGCCACACGGCGGACATGTGAGGAGACAAGATGGCGGCGATTCATTGGTGCGGCACGGGCCTTTCTTCGGGGCCGGGGCTGCGGCGGCTTATTCAGAACGGCCACCAGGTGGTGGTGTGGAACCGCACCGTCGAGAAGGCGCGCGAGGCGGTGGGCGATCGGGACATCCGCCCCTATTCGCTGGAGGCGCTTTCAGCCGCGTTGCGTCCAGGCGATATCGCGGTCTCGATGTTACCGGCCGATCACCATGTGAGCATCGCCAAAGCCTGTCTTGCGAAAGGAACCAACTTCGTTTCCTCCTCCTACATTGCCCCTGAGATGAAAGCGCTGGACGGTGAATTCAAAGCCAAGGGCCTCGTGTCGATGAATGAAGTGGGCCTCGATCCCGGCATCGACCATCTCATGGCCCATGACCTCATTGCGCGTTATCGAGCCTCGGAGGCCTATGACCCGGGCAATGTGCTGAGCTTCACATCCTATTGCGGCGGCGTGCCGAAAATCCCAAACCCGTTCCGCTACAAATTCAGCTGGGCCCCGGTTGGCGTGCTCAAGGCGCTCCGTTCGCCCTCGCGGTCGGTGCGCGATTTCAAGGAACTGCGCGTCGAGCGGCCCTGGGACGCCATTACCTCATATGAAGCGCCGCTGCCAGTGCCCGAGAGTTTCGAGGTTTATCCAAACCGCGACAGCTATCCCTTCATCGAGGAGTATCGCTTCGACAAGAACTGGAAGGTGAAGGATTTCGTGCGCGGCACCATCCGCCTCAATGGCTGGACCAAGGCGTGGACGCCGGTGTTCCGCGAAATAGAAACGCTCTCCGGCCCTTCAGGCGATGCGCGCTTGACGCAGATGGCGGCGGAATTTCTGAAGGAGAACAGCTATGCGCCGGGCGAGCCTGACCGTGTCATTCTCTGCGTGTCGCTGAAAGCCGAGCGCGACGGCCGCGCCGTGTTCGATCAAACCTGGGCTATGGATGCCTGGGGCGATGAACGGGGAACTGCGATGGCGCGGCTTGTCTCGGTTCCGGTATCTTTCGCTGTCGAGTCGGTGTTGCGCGGTGAAATCGCGCCGGGCGTACATGGCGCGCCGCCTGATTCGCGGATTTTCCAAAGCTGGCTCGCACAGATCAAGCCTCTGGCCCAGCATATGGAAAGGGTGATCGAACGGTAGGCAAGCGCCGCTCTCCGGAACGAAACCTGCTCCGTAACGTTAGCTTCTGAATCAAGGAGACAAAACGTGAAAATCGCTACCGCTCTGGGCACCCTTGCTCTGTTCTTGATCCCTTCAACATCCTTTGGCGCCTTTAAGGTTTCCGCTGATGAGATCAATGCCGTCGAATTCTCGGAGGCGCTTCCGGAGGGTCAAAGCGCGCTAACCGTGAAGCTGCAGGTTCTGCTGGACCGCGCCGGTGCGAAACCCGGCGTCATCGATGGCTTGGCTGGCGAGAATGTCGCAAAAGCAATTCGCAGCTTTGAAGAAATCAAGGGACTCGAAATAGACGGTGTTTTGGACCTTGATGTCTGGGAACGGCTGCAATCCCCGCAACCGGCATCCATCATGTATACCATTACCGCCGATGACACCGCCAAGCTCGTCGATCAAATCCCTGAGGACTACGCCGAGATGGCCGCCATGGAGTGGTTGGGATACACCTCCGTGGCCGAAGCGCTCGCGGAGAAATTCCACATGGACCAGGATCTTCTCGAAGCTCTGAACCCTGAGGCAAGTTTCGTTGCCGGAGAGGAAATCGTCGTCGTCGATCCGGGCGAGCAGGAGGACATCGAGGTCGGCCATGTCGTGGCCGATAAAGCCAATGAACGGGTGGTGGTCTACGACAAAAATGACAGCCCGGTGATCATCTACCCCGCAACGATCGGCAGCGATGACAACCCCTCGCCCGCCGGCACCCACAAGGTCAACGGCGTCAAGAGATTTCCCACCTACGCCTATAATCCGGAGAAGAATTTCCAGCAGGGTGAAAATTCTGAAAAGCTCACGATCCCCGCCGGTCCGAATGGCCCTGTGGGCTCGGTCTGGATCGATCTCTCGAAACCGACCTACGGCATTCACGGCACGCCTGACCCCGCAAAGATCGCCAAGGCTTCATCCCATGGCTGCGTGAGGCTTACCAACTGGAATGCCATGGAATTGGCCGGGCTCGTCAAGTACGGAGTAAAGGTGACTTTCAAAGACTAATCTTAAGCCCGGTCCCCATGCTCTTTTCAACCAGCGAACTGAGCGGCACGTCGAGCACATAGACGAACCCGGTTGGCTCGTAGCCAAGTTGAACCTGGCCGTTCAATTGCTGTCCCAGCGATCCGATCATCCGGCTCCCAAAGCTTCTCCGGCTCGGAGTTCCAACGGCAGGGCCGCCTTTTTCCGTCCAGGTCAATATGAGGCGCTTTGATTGCTCATCGATCTTCCAGGAAATTTCGATGCGGCCGGCGGGAACGGAAAGCGCCCCAAACTTTGTCGTGTTGGTGCAGAGTTCGTTGAACGTCATGGCCAGCGCTATCACCGCGCCCGACGTGATGCCGATGTCGGGTCCTTCGATCGAGAATCGTCCAAGACCGTTGCCATCGAAGGGTTCGATGGCCGCCCGAACGGTGTTGACCAGACTGGTATTGGCCCAGCTGACTTGCATCAATAGATCATGAGCCCTCCCAAGGGCGATCAAGCGGCCTTCGATCGCTTGCTGCGCATGCTCGGTGCTCGTTGCCGTGCGCAAGCTCTGGGAGGCAATGGCCATAACCGTCGCCAGCGTATTCTTGATCCGATGATGCAACTCATCGAGGATAAGCTTCTGCAGCTTGTCGGCGGCTTCACGTTCCTTTGCGTCGATACCAGCCTGCGCCAGCAGCGCCTTCGCATCGATGTCGGCCTGCTCCAATAGCAATCGCAGGCTGTCATTCTCGGCGGTTAGGGTTTCCTGCGCGCCGGATCGACGGACCGTGTCCGCTACGGCCGGCTCGGCGACAATTTCAAGAGCCCCCTTACCGATCATGTCCTGAAGCTCAGCGATCATCTGCTTCACTTCAATAGGCTTGCCAAAGAAGCGGCTGTCCTCGGGCGTATCGGTGTCGGACAATTTCACCTGACCGGACACCAGAATGATCTTGATGTGAGGCCATCGCCCATGAACGGCATGGGCGAGTTTCAATCCGTCTATGCTGCCCGGCATCTGAATGTCGGAAAACAGCAGCGAGATATCCGAGCGCGATTCCAGGATAGTTAGCGCCTCGTCGGCATTGACGGCCTCGAGAGCTATGAATCCGGCGTCCTCGACGATGTCGACGGCGCGCATGCGCAGCACCATTTCATCTTCCACAACAAGAACTTTCGTTGAAATCCCGGTCTGATTTAAAGCCATAGGGAGCCAGACTTTCATTTGGGGGTGATGACCGTGTCGGTCGGGGCCGATTTCGGTCTTGGCACCGCATAGGCTGCGCCTATTGGTCATAAATGGCCAGGGAATAAAAACGACTCACACAAATCCTAGGCGCTACGGGGGTGACGGGAACCTTTCGCAGGTAGTTGCATTAGTCCACTCAAGGCTTGAATAGCGTAGTGGCGGCTCAATGAACCCGGAGCGGCAATCTCCTGAACCTTCGCCTGTTCGTCGTGGCTATACTAGACCGGGATTGCTGGCCGGCATGCTGCTTGGATTTTGCTGTGCCAGCGCTGCGTTTCTCGCCGCGGGATTTACAATTTGGAACGCAAAAACGCTGCGACAGCCAGCTCCAGAGGAGAAGGCGGCGTCTGCGGGCATCACGGTTGTATCGCCCACTCCCCGGCGGAAAAAGTACACGGCCCGTATAGAACCCGATCTGTCGGTGAGCTCCATGGAGACCCGCGCCCTGGAAATCCCAAGCCTCGAATAACACCGAGATCTCGCACGCGGGGGAAAGGCGTCGGACGCCCCGCCGGGGCGTCGTACCGCCCGCGTTTATGTCTAGGAACGCTGTTCGTCGTCGTTGTTGGGCCTGTCGTTGGTATTGCCCGGCATCATCGGCGACGCCGCCTGGGAGATAGCGTCAACCACTCGCCTGACGATACCCCTGCGGGCCGGTTTCCGCGCGCCGGTTCTTCTGGCGCTGGTCTTGCGGCCGGCCGGCTTCTTGGCCGAGCGCGCGGTTTTGCGCGCCGGTTTCCTGGCGCTTGTCTTGCGGCCTCTAGCCTTCGTTGCCTTCTTGGCACCCGCTCTCTTTTTCGCGGAAGCTCTCTTTTTCGTCGGTTTCGTCGCTTTGCGGGCCATGCTGGTCCCCCCTTTTGCAATTGTGCACTCTCAGCATTAACGCGCAACTCTCGCGAAGGCAACAACGACGCGCAGTGAAAGTTCAGCGCCGCGCTTCGAAAAATTCTTTCAGCAGAGTCCTGCCCTGTTCCTCCCCGATGCCGCCATAAATTTCCGGCGCATGATGGCAGGTCGTTTGCGTAAAGAATCGCGGCCCATGTTCCACCGCCCCCATCTTCTCGTCTGCGGCCCCGAAGTAAAGACGCCGGATGCGGGCGAAAGAAATCGCCGCGGCGCACATGGCGCAGGGTTCGAGCGTTACATGGAGGTCGCATTCGATGAGCCGCTCGAAGCCTGATTTCCGCGCCGCCTCGCGGATCGCCAGCATCTCGGCATGCGCCGTGGGATCCTTCAGTTCGAGAGTGCGGTTGCCGGCTCTCGCCAGAATGGCCCCTGCCCTGTCCGTCACCACCGCGCCCACCGGCACTTCCCCCCGCGCCGCCGCGGCTTCGGCCTCGACAAACGCAAGCGCCATCGCCTCTGGCAGTTTGAGCTTCATCGTGCCAGATGGGGCATTGGGGAGGTTCGGGTCAAGAAGCCATGCGGATCGTCGGCGGAAAGTTCAAGGGCCGCGCGCTCGCCTCTCCTTCAGGGCCAGGAACCAGGCCAACCTCGGATCGAGTGCGGGAATCGATCTTCAACATTCTGGCCCACGGCATCGATGGCTTCGCCCTCGAAGGTGCCCGCGTCATGGACCTCTTCGCCGGCACCGGCGCGCTTGGCCTCGAAGCCCTTTCCCGGGGCGCGCGCTTTTGCCAGTTCGTTGATGAAAGCGCCGAAGCCCGCGGCTTGATTCGCCGCAACGCCGATAGCCTTGGCGTCATCGGCCAATGCAAAATCTGGCGAAGGGACGCGACCAAGCTCGGCCCCTGCGCCCCGCAGACGCCCTTCGATCTCGCCTTCGCCGACCCGCCCTACGGCAAGGTCTTGGGCGAAAAAGCACTCGTCTCATTGGTCGAAGGCGGCTGGCTTACTCCCGGTTCAGTCGTGATGCTGGAGGAAGCCAAGGAAGTAACCGTCGCCGATGTCAGGGGGCTTACCCTGCTCGACCAGCGAGCCTATGGCGACACGCAGGTGCGGTTCTATCGGGCTGCCGATCGCGTCTCGGCGCTGAAAGTGAATTGACAAAAAGCCAATCCGGGCGCGGAATCCATGGTGCGCTCATATCGCGCATTACTCAACCAAGGGAGAAAGCCATGGAAAGCATAAATCGTAGGACCGCACTGGCAGCCGGTCTGTCGGCGGCTGCGGCGCCCCTGTTCGTTCCAACGGCGTCAGCGGCGACTAAGGCGTATGGCCCCAATGATGGCAAAGAAGTAGCGCCGGGCGTTCGAGTGGTGGAACTGGGCACGGGAAATTCCGATATCCCCGCCTACAAAAGCATCATGATGGTGGACATCGTGTTTCAGCCTGGAGCAGTGTTTCCCGTATCCCCCATGGACAACGACATGGTCTGCTACATCGCCGCGGGTGAGTTCCAGATCAAGAAGGAGGATAAGGAATTCACCGTCAAGGAAGGCGAGATGTACACTTGCACCAAAGGCAAAACCGACGGCGCAACAAATGTGAGCAACGTCGTTGGCATCCATCGCATCGCCATGCTGATGCCTGCCTGAGACGGGCCCTAAGCTGAAGCCAACCGGAGTAGATCACTGAGCGCCGGCGCGCGAATTAATCATCTCCGCCCGAACAGCCGCTCGATGTCCGACAGCTTCAGCTCAATGAATGTGGGCCTTCCGTGATTGCACTGGCCGGAGTTGGGTGTTGCTTCCATTTCGCGGAGAAGCGCGTTCATCTCCTCTGATCGGAGAACGCGCCCCGAGCGCACCGAGTGGTGGCAGGCCATGGTCGCCAGCACATGATTGCCGCGCTCTTCGAGCGTATCGGCCAGATTGCCATCGGCAAGCTCGTCGGCGATATCGCGGATGAGACCCGGCACATCGCCGCCGCCAAGGGCCGCCGGTACTTCGCGCACGATGACGGCGCTGTCACCAAAGGCCTCAACCCCAAGCCCCGACGCCGCCAACAGTCCGGCCGCTCCGGCGATCCGCTCGACTTGCACGGGATCGAGATCGATGACTTCCGGCACCAGCAGCGGCTGGGTGGCGATCCCCTGCCCCGCACGCTCGCGCTTCAGGCGTTCATAGACCAGCCGTTCATGCGCGGCATGCTGGTCCACCAGCACGATGCCTTGGCCGGTCTGTGCGAGAATATAATTTTCATGAAGCTGAGCACGCGCCGTTCCCAAGGGATAGTCCGTGGACGTACCATTTACGTGCGTCACCTCCGCCGTCAGTGGCATATCCATATCGAAACCCGCCTGGACCTCGGCAAAGCCGTTCGACCCCATCGGATGAAAACTCGCGGCCGTCTGCCGCGACAGCGCCGCATCCGGCTTTTGCCCGCTTCCGGCGAGTGCTGCGCGCACGCCATTGACCACAAGGCTCCGCACCAGGCCGCCATCACGGAACCGCACCTCCGCCTTGGCGGGGTGGACGTTGACGTCGACCCGCTCCGGCGGACAGGCAACAAACAGCACAATCGCCGGAAAGCGCCCGCGCCCCATGAGATCGGCGTAGGCCCCACGGATCGCGCCTGCCAGCAGCTTGTCGCGCACCGGCCTGCCGTTCACGAAGACATATTGCAGGGCCGTCTGCGCCCGCGACCAGGTCGGCAAGCCCGCAAAGCCCGAGACCTCGACGCCCTCGCCGGCCGCTTCGAAGGCCACGGCATTCGCCATGAACTCGCGCCCAAGGATGCGGGCGATGCGGCCGATGCTGTCCTCACCCTGCGGTGCATGGATAAGCCGGCGTTCCTCGCTCGCGAAGCTGAAGCCCACCTGCGGATGGGCAAGCGCCGCCCGGCGCACAACATCGGCGGCTTCCCCCGTCTCGCTGCGTTCGCTCTTGAGGAACTTCAATCGTGCGGGCGTCGCATAAAAAAGATCGCGCACTTCGACTTCAGTGCCGCGCATCAGCGCCGCGGGCCGCGGCCCATGGAAGGTACCCCCTTCCACCAAGACGGCGTGGGCAGCTTGCCCATCGCGTGGCCGCGAGACGATCGAAAGCCTCGCCACCGCGCCAATCGAAGGCAAGGCCTCCCCGCGAAATCCGAAGGATCGGATGTCGATGAGCTCATCGTCGGCGAGCTTCGAGGTCGCATGGCGCTCCACCGCCAGCGCAAGATCGGCCACATCCATGCCGAAGCCGTCATCGCTCACCTTGATGAGGTGGCGCCCGCCGCCGCGAAAGGCCACGTCTACCTGGGTCGCGCCCGCATCGATGGCATTTTCCACCAGTTCCTTCACCACGCTGGCCGGACGCTCGATTACTTCGCCCGCCGCGATACGGTTGATGGTGCCTTCGGAAAGCCTGCGGATTCGCATGGGCGCGATCATAGCCCGGGGCGCCTGGGCCTGCGAGTCGTACTCGTCCCCTGTCGTCATTCCGGCTTGCGCCGGGATGACGGACAATGGGAGAGAAACGAAGAACGTGTTAGTTCGTGAGCCCTTCCGGCTGGCCCACCACGGTGACGATCAGCTTGTCGCCGTGGAGCAGGCGCTTCGCCTGGGCCTTCACTTGATCGAGCGTCACGGCCTCGATGCGGGAGTTGCGCATGGTGATATAGTCGATCCCCAGATCGTCCTGCTGAATGCCAAGGAGCTGGCCCGCCGTCGTCGCATTGCTGTCGAAGCGCAAGACATAGGAACCGGTCAGATAGGTCTTGGCGTCCGCCAGCTCTTGGGCCGTCGGCCCCTCCTTGGCCATGCGCGCAAGTTCCTGCTTGACCAGCGACAGTGCTTCGCCTGCCTTCTCGTTCCGCGTGCCAAGCGAGCCGATGAACAGTCCCAACCGGTCGAGCGGCGCCAAATCGGCGCTCACACCATAAGTCAGTCCACGCTTCTCGCGAAGCTCCAGCGTAAGCCTGGCGCCGAAGCTGCCGCTCCCCAGGATTTCCGACATGATATAGGCCGGGATGAAGTCCGGGTCGGCGCGCTTGATGCCCTCATGGCCAAATACGATGATGCTCTGCGGAATGTCGCGCGGGATGATTTTGAGCACCGGCCCTTCCGTGATCTCGGGCGGCGGCAAAGCCTGAGGCTCCGGCCTGTCGGGCAACCCGCCGAACACGCGGTCAAGCACCAGGCCAAGGCTTGCCGCATCAATGTCGCCCACCACCGCCACCTGCAGCGTGCGGCGATTGAAGATCAGTTCATGGACCGCATGCAGATCATCGGCCGTGATTGTGGAGACCGAAGCCAGCGTGCCCGAGGATTCGCGCGCATAGGGATCACCCGGCAACATGAGCTTCATCCAGGCCGCCGAAGCCACCTGTTCGGGATCCTCGCTCCGCTCCGCGACGCTGAGCAGGAGTTGCTGGCGCACCAGCTCCACGGGTGCCGCATCGAGGCGGGGCTGCGTCAGGACCTTGCGCAGCAGCTCGAAGGAGGCATCGCGATTGCGCGACAGCGTCTGGAACAGACCCTCGAAATGGTCACGCTCCGCATCGAAGTCCATCTTGAAGGACAGCTCGTCGCGCAATTTCTGGAAGGCCGCGGAATCAAGGTCGGCCGCCCCTTCATCCATCATGCCCGTCAGGAAATTGGCGGAACCCTCCTTGCCTTCAGGATCAAGCGCATTGCCGCCGCGAAACGAAAACTTGATCGCGATGAGCGGAACGGCCTTGTCCTGGACCAGCCACGCCTTGATGCCGCCGGGGCTCGTCACCTCTTCCACCTCGAAAGCAAACGCAGGCGAGACCAGCAGCGCCAGAACCAGCGCCTGCAAAAGCCATATGCGAAGATTGCTCATCATGCCTCAGTTCTGGACGCCGCCGGTGATGGGCGGCTCAGCTCCTGGCAGGAGCAGGCCGGTGACCGAATTTTTTCTCTCAAGCACCGCCCTCGCCGCCTCCGAGACATCCTTCACCGTCACCGCCGCCAAATTACGATCCCAGTCCAGCACATCCTTGACACTCCGTCCCGTGGCGAGGGCGGCGCCGATGGTGCGAGCCAAGGCTTCCTGATTGTCGAGCATGTAAATCGAATCGGCAGTGACGCGGTTGCGGGTGGTGTCGAGCTCGCCTTCCGTCACGCCGTTTTTCAGAACGTCGGCGATAACGGCGTCGATGGCGGTTTCGATGGCGGTAAGTTCGACGCCTTGATTGGGCGCTGCGTAAAAACCGAAGCTGCCATAGTCCAGCCCGTCGCCCGAATACCAAGCACCCGCATGGGAGGCGATTTTCTGCTCGACTACCAGCGCGCGGTAAAGCCGGCTGCGGGATCCCGAGCCGATGATGTCCGCCAAAACTTGCAACGCCAAGGCTTCCTTGCCATTGGCCGTGGCTTCCGCGGGAGCAAGGTAGCTGCGCTGCCAGACGGGAGATCCGGCCCGTGCATCCGTCAAAATCACCCGGCGCTCGGCGATTGGCGCCGGTTCCAGCGTGCGCCGGCGTGGTTCCGCAATCGCCAGGTTTTTCAGCCCGCCATAATGTTTGGTGGCAAGCGCTTCTACTTCGGCAGCGGTAACATCGCCCGCCACAATCAGCACGGCATTGTTGGGCTCATAGTGCGTACGGTAAAAATCGAGGGCGTCCTGCCGCTTCAGCTGCAAGACCTCGGACATCCAGCCGATGATCGGCTTGCCATAGGGGTGGGCTGTGTACATGGCCGCCGACATCTGCTCGGCAAGCAGGCTCGATGGATCGTTATCGGTGCGCTCGCGCCGTTCCTCAAGCACCACGAGGAGTTCCGGCAGCACATTCGCATCGGTCAAGACCAGGTTCTGCATGCGGTCCGCCTCAAGCTCCATCATGAGGCTTAGGTGCTGCTTGGCGATTCGCTGGTGGTAGACGGTGTAATCCTGCGTGGTGAAGGCATTCTCCGTGCCCCCATTGATGCGCACGATCTGGCTGAACGCGCCATTGGGATATTTGGCCGTGCCCTTGAACAGCAGATGCTCAAGAAAATGCGCGATGCCGGCCTTGCCTTGGGGTTCGTCGGCGGCTCCCACCTTGTACCAGATCATCTGCGTAACGACGGGCGCCCGGTGATCTGGAATGACAACGACATGGAGCCCATTCCCAAGCTTGAACTCGCTCACATCGATATCGAGAGCGGAGGCTGGCAGTGCCGCAATGAAAGTTAGGCAGGCGAGGAGCAGGCCGGAAATGCGAAAGGTCATGGCGCCGCCTTACTGCCCCGCGCCAAGCTGGCGGTCCAATGAATTCGCTGTCATGGCGAGAATCCCCTCTCCCGCAGGGAGAGGGAGGGGCCCAAGCGCAGCTTGGGAGGGTGAGGGGACATGGTGTTTCAATTTCGAGGACCCAATCCCCTCATCCTCCCATCGCTGACGCGATGGGCCCCTCCTTCTCCCACGGGAGAAGGGGATAACCTCAGCCGTCCTTGAAGATGTTTCCGATATTGAAGATGGTGCCGTGATTGGGGTTCTGCTCGCGCTTCTTGGCGACATAAGCCTTCTTCAGCTCCGCGCCCAGCTCCGCTTGCGTCTTCGGCTTGCCATTGGGATGAACCTTGGAGATGCCGTTCCGCTCGTAGACATCGGCTTCGACCTTGCCTTGGGCGGGGTTCGCCGTGTCGACGGCCTGTGGCGCGGCGGCTGTGCTCACCACCGGCTCGGACGCCGGTGCTTCCACTACTTCGCTCGTGGTAGCGGACGGCGCCCGCAATTGCAGATCGGGCGGCATGGTGAGGTCCCGGTGGGTCTGGGCCTTGGCCACGCTCGGCGTATCGCTTCCCATGATGCTGGAAATGGTCGGGCCGGCGCAGCCCGTAACGGCGAGCGAGATGAGAGCAACTCCGGCGCAGGACAGGATCTGTTTCATGAGCTCGACGTCTCCGATGCTGACAGGGTCCGGTTGGCCCTGAAATCAGGCATTTCCGTGGCTGCGGTCTCCACTTCCCACCAAGGATTCATACAGCAGAATGGCGACCCCGGCAACGATGGCGATATCGGCGATATTGAACACGTACCAGTTGAAGCCCCCAACATGGAAATAGAAGAAATCGGCAACCGCGCCATGGACGGCGCGGTCCAGCGCATTGGAGAGCGCGCCGCCGATGATGATGGCGAGTGCGGCCGCCGTCACGACGCTGCGCGAGCGGCAGGCCCACATCCACAGGATGAGCGAAACCACAACGCTAAGCGCGATCAGCAAGCCCTGCTGCTGCGTCGGAAGCATCCCGTAGGAAATGCCTTTGTTCCAGGTGAGCACGAGATCGAAGAAGGAGGTAACGGAAACCGGCTGACGTTTGGCGATATCATACACATTGAGCATCCACCATTTGTGCGCCTGGTCGAGGCCAAAGACGAAGGCTGCCAGAACCAGCACCAGAGGCGCCAGCGCACTCCAGAAGCGAGGCGCGCTCAAACGCTTTTCCCAAAACGCTTCTGCCATTCGCGCACCGCGTCGGCATCGCGGGGCGTGATATCCGGAAATTCCGGATCCGATCCAACGTCGGGCGTGATTTTCCACGACCTCGCGCATTTCTGGCCTCGCGCTGGCTTGAACACGACCGCCACACCGGGAACAGCATCGAGCCGGAAGGCTTCGGCGGGGCCTTCGCCTTCCATCAGCGTCGCACCCGAAGTGATGGAAATCTCGGCCAGATCGACCCCGTCAAGGGCGGCCATCAAGTCCGCATTGGAGATGAAGACTTGGGGCGCTGCCTCGAGGGCTGAGCCAATGGTTTTCTTCACCTGGCGCTCGATCTCAAGCGCACCCGTTACCACGGAGCGCACATCCCTGATCCTGTCCCACTTCGCAGCGAGTTCCGGAGCGGCCCATTCATCCGGCGTCTTGGCGAACTGCATGACATGCACCGATGAGCCCTCGCCGCCAAAACGCGACAGCCACACTTCCTCCATGGTGAAGGTGAGGACCGGCGCCCACCATGTGGTGAGGCAATGAAAGAGCTGGTCCAGCACCGTGCGGCAGGATCGGCGGCGTTGGCTCGACCAAGGGTCGCAATAGAGCGAGTCCTTGCGGATATCAAAATAGAAGGCCGAAAGATCGACCGTCATGAAATGATTGAGCAGCGCGAACAGGCGCTTGTAATCGAACACCTCATAGGCGGCGCGAACCTGGGTATCGAGCTCGTGAAGCCGGTGCAGGATGTAACGCTCCAGCTCCGGCATATCCTTGTAGTAGACCGTCTCCCAATCCTTCAGCCCTTCGAGCGAGCCGAGGATATAGCGCATCGTGTTGCGCAGCTTGCGATAGGCCTCGACATTGGTTTTGAGAATTTCAGGGCCGAGCCGCAAATCCTCCGCATAATCGGCGGAGGCGACCCAAAGCCGCAGAATGTCCGCACCCGATTGCTTGATTACATCCTGAGGCGACACGATGTTGCCCAGCGACTTCGACATCTTGCGCCCATCTTCCCCCACGACAAAACCATGGGTGAGAACCGCGTCATAGGGCGCCCTGCCCCGCGTGCCGCAAGCTTCCAGCAGCGAGGAATGAAACCAGCCGCGATGCTGGTCCGAGCCTTCAAGGTAAATATCGGCCGGCCATTTGAGATCGGGCCGCTGTTCGAGGCAGAATGCGTGGGTCGATCCGGAGTCAAACCACACATCAAGGATGTCGCGCACCTGTTCCCAATCATCCGGATTGGCCACATCCTTTCCAAGGAACCGCTGCGCCGCGCCATCAGCAAACCAGGCATCGGCGCCTTCCTCA
>JBGTJO010000143.1:0-30235 GCA_041745135.1 Aestuariivirga sp.
CACCATCGAATGGGTGGCGCCGGGCGACGGCGTGGCGCTGCTCAACCGACTGAAACTTGAAGGCGGGAATACGAAAGCGGATGTGGTTTTGGGGCTCGACACCAACCTCACCGCCGAGGCGGCGGCGACGGGGCTTTTCGGCAAGCATGGGCTTGATCCGGCGCTGGCGAAGACGCCGACCGCCTGGACGGACGAGCATTTCATGCCGTTCGATTACGCTCATTTCGCCTTTGTCTATGACAGCAAAACGGTGACGAGGCCGCCTGCGAGCCTCCATGACCTGGTGAACGGCGATCCTGCCCAGAAGATCGTGTTGCAGGACCCTCGCTCATCGACGCCGGGGCTTGGTTTTCTCTTGTGGATGAAAGCGGTCTATGGTGATGAAGCCGGCAAGGCGTGGGCAAAACTTAAGCCGCGCATTCTCACGACGGCCCCCGGCTGGTCGGAAGCCTATGCGCTGTTCACCAAGGGCGAGGCGCCGATGGTGCTGTCCTATACGACCTCGCCCGCCGTACATGTGATCGTGGACAATACCGACCGCTACAAGGCGGCGGAGTTTTCCGAGGGGCACTATCTGCAAATCGAGGTGGCGGGATTGATCGAGACCTCGCCGGAGCGGGCACTCGCAAAAAAATTTCTGAGCTTTATGATGGAGCCAGGCTTTCAGGATCACATCCCCACCAACAACTGGATGTTGCCGGCAGGCACGACATCCGCCCCGTTGCCTCCGGCCTTCGATGCCTTGGTGAAACCATCGAAATCCCTTGTGTTCACGCCGGCGGACGTGGCGAAGAACCGCCGCCTATGGATCGATGAGTGGCTCAACGCCATGGCGCAATGAATGGCTTTGCCATCAGGCAATCGCCGATGGCGGCGATACTCCCGGCCGCGATCATCATCGCGCTGGTTCTCGCCGGTTTTCTTCCGGTTTTTCTAATCGGGTTGAAAGAAGGTCTTGCCCCGGCCGATCCCTATCTCTTGCATGTGGCGGGATTCACTCTGTTGCAGGCGGGCCTCTCCACCGTTCTATCGCTGGCGCTGGCGGTACCGGTGGCGCGCGCTCTGGCGCGGCGGCGCTTTCGCGGGCGCGGCTTCATCATCAGGCTTATGGCTTTGCCGCTGGCGCTCCCCGCCATTGTCACGGTGCTGGGTATCGTCGAAATCTATGGAACACGTGGCTGGCTCGGCGGGCTTTTCGATGTTTATGGGCTGCAGGGCATCCTGCTGGCCCATGTGTTTTTCAATTTTCCCATCGCTACGCGGATGATGTTGATCCGGCTCGCCGCCGTGCCGCCGGAGAGCTGGCGGCTTTCGGCGCAACTCGGATTTGGTGACCGCCATGTGTGGTCGCGCATTGAATGGCCGCAAATTCGGGTGGCGCTGCCGGGTGCGGCTACGCTCATCTTCCTGCTGTGCGCGGCCAGCTTTACAGTGGTGCTGACACTGGGGGGCGGACCCAAAGCGACGACGCTGGAGGTTGCCATCTATCAGGCGTTGCGATTCGATTTCGATCCCCCCCGCGCGGCGGGACTGGCGATTGTGCAGCTGGCAATTTTTGCGGTGCTGGCGCTTCTTGCACACCGAGTCGGCGGCGGCATTTCAGCTTGGCAATCCTTCCGCTCGGGTGCTGTGCGATATGATGGATCGAGCCATCTCGCGCGGTTCGGCGATTTCCTTGCCATTGGCATCGGCGCAGCGGTGCTCGTTCCACCCATCGCAGCTGTTTTGTCATCCGGCATCGCGCATTTGGGGTTCGGCGCGGATGTTGCCATGGCAACGATTACGAGCCTGGGGATTGGCGTTTGTTCCGCCGCAGTGAGCATGATCATCTGCTGGCCCTTGGCACAGGCGGCGGCGCGGCGGCGGTGCTGGAGCAGGCTTGCCGCGCTGTCCGTGGTGGCAGGCTTGATCTTGCCGCCTGCGGTGCTGGCGACGGGATGGTTCCTGTTGTTGACGCGATCTTCCTTGGCCATACCGGCGCCAGTTCTTGTTATCGCCATGAGCATGCTGATGGCGCTGCCCTTTGTCTACAATACGCTGGCGGCAGCCGTGGCGGAATCCGCCCTGCAGCATGACCGGCTGTGCGCCAGCCTCGGAATATCGGGCTTGGACCGTTTCGTGAGGGTTGACTTGCCCTCGCTCCGACGGCCCTTGGGGGTTGCCTTTCTCATGGCGGCGATCGTGTCGCTTGGCGATCTCACGGCCATCATGTTTTTTGGATCGCAGGACTTCATGACGCTCCCCGCCCTGATCTATCGGCAAATGGGCAGCTATCGCATTGAGACGGCGGCAGGAACGGCGCTTATTCTGGCGCTGTTCACCATGGCGCTGGTGATGCTGGCCGAGCGATGGGGTGCGGAGCGATGATCGGTCTTGAAGACGTCGCGTTTCACTATGAGGACATGGCGATGCGTTTTAGCATGGATGTGCCCGAGGGCGCGTTCCTGGCGGTGATCGGGCCGAGCGGGGCTGGAAAATCAACGCTGTTTTCGCTTATTGCCGGCTTCGATATTCCTCTTTCGGGGCGCATTGCGATCGGCGGCAGGGACATGGCGGGGGTTGCCCCGGGCCAACGCCCGGTCAGCATGATCTTCCAGGACAACAATGTGTTCGGCCATCTTACTCTGCGGGATAATGTGGCGATCGGGCTTTCGCCCGGGCTCAAGCTCACGCCGTCGCAACAGGCGGAAACCGACGAGGCGCTGCGGCGCGTTGGCATCTATGAATTGCGAGAGCGCAGACCTGAGGAAGTGTCCGGCGGCGAGCGGCAGCGCGTCGCCATCGCGCGGGCGCTGGTGCGCGACAAGCCAGCGCTGTTGCTCGATGAACCTTTCGCGGCACTCGGCCCCTCGCTTAGGCGCGACATGCTCGATCTCCTGCGTGAGGTGCAAAGGGAGAAGGGCCTCACCATCCTCATGGTTTCGCACCAGCCGGAAGATGCGCGCTATGCGGCGAGCCACACGGCGTTTGTCGAGCAGGGCCGTGTTTTAGCTATGGCGCCCACGGAAGAATTTTTCGGGAAACGGTATCTGCCGGAACTCCGCGAGTATCTCGGGGAATGGAGAAGCTGAAGCTACCAGCCCGATCCGCCGCCACCGCCGCCGCCGCCGCCGGAGGAACCACCGCCGCCCGAGCCCGAGCGACTTCCAGGCGCGGTCGAGGCTGAAGAGATGCTGGAGGCAAGGCTTGAGCCGAGGCTGTCGGTAAAGTCGCCGCTGCCCCAGTTGGAGCCGGAATACCAGGCGGGGGCCGTTACACCGGCGGCGGCCGCAGCCGCAAGCACAGCGCTGAATTTGTTGTTCCACTCGTTCTCGCAATCGAGCGCCAAAGCGTAGGGGAGATAGCGTTCGAACAGCTCGGGCGTCTTTTCCGGGGGATTGAGGAGGTTCAACCGGTGCTCCTCGGCGGTTGTCATGTACATGCGGAAACCCTCGAGGCGATCGAGGAGCCTGCGGCCGGGGATTGTGGGAGCGCGGAGGAGGTGGAAGAACGCCATGTTCATGAGGCCGAGGAGGACGGCGACGCCGAGCACCAAGTAGAGCCCGGTCGAGCCTTCGCTGAACAGGATGGTTGCTGGGACCGCAACGCCGCCCGCCATGAAGGGAATGAGGAACAGCATGGTCATGAGCGAGCCCAGCTTCTTGAGGACGCCGCGGGCCCGCCACGCGCCGCTGAGGGCACCCCATGCCACGGCCAGAATTACGCCCCACCAGATCGCCGACCAGCCGACGGCAAATAGCGCGGCGGCGCCCTCTTCAAAGGGCATGAGTAATGCGGAGATCAGCAGACCGGCCAAGGAAATTACCGCGCCGATCCAGAACCAGCCGATATTGCGCAGGAAGACGGTGCCTTCATATTCGTCTTTGAGCGCCTTCGAGAGGACCGTGCGCATGCCGCGCAATTTTGCGTGGTTTGCCTGTTTCAATTCTGTCTTGCCATACGGCAGGGAGTCGAGGAGCCCTCGTTCGGCTTTGCTCAAGGATTGAACGCCGCTGGATCGTTTCTCGACGGCATAGTCGCTGCCGTCATCGATGATCTTGACGCGGCCCTTAACCGCAAGGCCCACAAGTGCTGCGGCGAAAGCGCGGTCATCGAAACCCTGTTTCCAGATGAAGCGTGCGGCGGCAGGGGCAAGGTTATCGGGCGGCGTGAACAGCGGAATGATGACACCCTTCAGCGGATCGCGCCCGGCTTTGTTCCACGCATAGAGATAGAAGAGTCCGGAGGCGAGAAGCGTTGTGATCAGGGCGAAGATGCCGGTATTGTCGCCGAGCCACCATGTCAACCGATCGCCTTCGGAAGGAGCGGCGATCAGGCCTTTCTGCCAGGCAATGGCGATGGTGAAACCTTCACCCGGTTCCAGCCGCCGTGTCGTTACGGCGCGGTATTCGGATCCGGATGCCGTGATGACTCGCGAGTTGTTCGCCGTTGATCCTTGTGGGCCGGTATATTCCGCGTGCTGCTGGATGCGCGCACCCTCCGGCAGGCGGATAACCACCGCCGCTTCAACGATGGGGAAAGGCCAGCCATTGCCGGTGACATTCCAGTAAAGCTCGTCGAACTCCGCGAAGAAGCCGAGTTGCCGCGATGTGCGGTAGGTTATCTCGTAGGTGTGAGAGCCGTCGGTCAAAAGGACATCGGCATCGCCGATCCTGATGCGCTGGCCGTTCGATAGGGATTCCATCGCATAAGGTTCGGAGCGGCCGTCGCGTTCAACTTCCAGCACCTCGAACCCGACCCGCACCCTCTGGCCTCGTCCATCGTAATAGGTGGTTGGGAAATCGCGGAGGATGCCGCGCCTGATCTCATCGCCTTCGACGTTCACGTTGATTGTTTCGCGCACCGTCAGGGATGCATCGGCGTTCACCGTGACATCGCTTAGGAAATTCTCGATCCGCTCCTCGGCTGCGACCTGAACGACAAAACTCAGCAGAACACTGAACGCTAGCAGGAGGCGGCGCATGGAGTCTTATTTCTTGAAATCGACCTTGGGGACTTCGCGGGCCGCGGCATCGCCGATTTCGAAGAATTCCGCTTTTTCGAATTTGAAGAAACTGGCGATGAAATTGGTCGGGAAGGATTCGATCATGGTGTTGAGATTGCGGACAGCGCCATTGTAGTAGCGGCGCGACAACTGGATTTCATCTTCAACGCCTGCAAGCTTGTCCTGGAGGTCGCGGAAATTGGCGTCGGCCTTGAGTTCGGGATAGGCTTCGGCAATGGCGAAGAGCCGGCCCAGGGCCGCGCTCATGGCCTGACCCACCGCCGATTGCTCCGCCACGGTGCCGCCGCCAATACTTCGGGCGCGAAGCTCGGCGATGTCGCGGAACAGCTTGTCTTCGTGGGTAGCGTAGCCTTTGACGGTTTCAATCAGATTGGGAATGAGATCGGCTCTGCGCCGCAATTGTACGTCTATGCCGCTCCAGCCCTCCGCTGTGAGGTTCTTGTTGGTGACGAGAGCGTTGTAGGCGTAGATGAGATAGGCGGTGAACAGGACAAGCAGGCCGATTAGAGCATAGCCAAGAGTCATCCGCGTTCCCCCCACCTCATGACGCCCGCCCCGAGTATCCTGTGTCCCGCAGCGGCAATCAAGCAAGAACGGTAGCGTTAGAAATCAACCATCCAACACCAGCACGTCGCCCGCCTTGAAGCTGACTTCGGCCTTGTCGCCGACCATGGGCGGAGGAGCCGCAGGGGAATTGAAAGTATCGAGTGATACCGCGCTGTTGCCGAGATTGACGCGCACACGGATGACCGAGCCCAGGAAATGAACTTCGGCGATTTCTCCGGAAAGAGTGGCGTCATTGCCGGGACGGCGGCCGAGCGAGATTGCTTCGGGCCGGAGCGCCAGGGAAAGCACATCGCCGGTTTTTGAGCCGTTGAGCTTGCCCTTGATGGCAATTTCTTTCTTGTCGATCCGCACTCTGCCCGATTGGGCATTGCTGACCGTTCCTTCCAGAACATTGAGCGTGCCCACGAAATTGGCCACGAATTTCGTTGCGGGCTTGTTGTAGATTTCAAAGGGGGAGCCCACCTGCTCCACCTTGCCGCCATACATGACAACGATG
This sequence comes from Aestuariivirga sp., assembly GCA_041745135.1. GTDB lineage: Bacteria > Pseudomonadota > Alphaproteobacteria > Rhizobiales > Aestuariivirgaceae > Aestuariivirga. Next base: position 6,069 of record JBGTJO010000143.1, read on the forward strand.
CGGTCGGACATGGATAGCGCTTCTTCCTGATCATGGGTCACGAAGATCGTCGTGATGCCGGTTTTCTTCTGGATCGAGCGGATTTCCTCGCGCAGCGACACGCGGACCTTGGCATCGAGGGCGGAGAGCGGCTCATCGAGCAACAACAGTTTCGGTTTCGGCGCGAGTGCCCGCGCTAATGCGACGCGCTGCTGCTGGCCGCCGGACAACTGATATGGATAGCGGTCTCCGAACTCCGGCAACTTGATGATCGACAGCATCTCGGCGACGCGGCCATCCGACTGAGCCTTCGCCACGCCCGCGACCTTCAAGCCGAAAGCTATGTTTTGCGCGACCGTCAGATTGGGGAACAGCGCGTAGGCCTGAAACACCATGCCGATGTCACGCTGGTTGGGCTTGAGATTGGTGACATCCTTGCCGCCGATCATCACCCGGCCGGCGCTGGGCTCCTCGAAGCCCGCAACGATGCGCAACATAGTCGTCTTGCCGCAGCCGCTTGGGCCTAAGAAGGAAACGAACTCGCCCCGTCCGACATCGAGATCGAAATCCTGCACAACGGTGGTCGCGCCGAAGGCCTTGCGGACATTCTGTATGCTGAGGAAGGTTTCGGCCATCGTTTGCTGCTCTTTCAATTTGCCGGCGCGCTCGCCGATCTCGGCGCGAAACGGGAGAGAATCTGGATGACCGACATGCAGCCCCAGGTGATGGCGAAGGCGATGACGGCCAAGGCCGCCGGTTCATAGGCGCGGTTGGCGCCAATGTTTTGCAAATAGGGACCAAACGCAGGGCGGTTAAGCAGGCTTGCCATGGTGAATTCGCCGATGACGATGGCGAAGGTCAGGAACGCACCCGACAGCACCGCGATCAGCACATTGGGCAGGATGATGCGGGCGATGATGGTGGCCCAGCCGGCGCCCAGAATTTGCGCGGCTTCGGTCAGGGTGCGGACATCGATGGTCCTGAGGCCGGTGTCGACGGCGCGGTACATGTAGGGGAGCGCCAGCGTTGCGTAGCCGATAATCAGCAGGACATCGGTGCCGCGCGCGGAGCCAAGGAACGGCAGGGGCGAGTTCGAGCCATACATGCGGATATAGCCGAAGACGATGACGATGGCCGGGATGATGAGCGGCAGCAGGGTTATGAATTCGACGATGGGGCGGAGCTGCGGCATGCGGAGCCTGATCCAGTAGGCCGTGGGCACGACGACAAGGACGCCGAGGAGGATGGTAAAAATGGCAACCACCACGGAATAACCGAAGGTGGCCTGGAAGCGTTCATCGCCAAGCACGATCCGGTAAGCGTCGAAGGAATATTCGCCGCGGCGCATGCGCATGGAGAATTCCAGCGTGGCGATCAAGGGAATGAAGAAATAGGCCGCGCCGATCCCGAAAGTGATCCAGGCCCAGATGCGCGCGACCCTCATTTGAGCCACCTTTCGCTCCGGGTGCGGAACCAGAGGTACAGCACGTTGGCAAGGCCGGTGATGAAGATCATGCCGAAGGCCAGGGCATAGCCCAAATGCGGATTGTGCAGCACATCGCCCCTGATCTGCGCATAAAGCAAGATGGGGACGATGTTGAGCGAGGAGCCGGTCAAGGCATAAGCGGTGGCGATGGCGCCGAAGGCATTCGCAAACAAAAGGACGACGGTTCCGAGAAAGCTCGGCCAGAGCACGGGAATCGCTACCATGCGCCAATATTGAAACTGGGTGGCGCCCAGGGTCGCCGCGGCTTCGCCCCATTCGCGCTTCAGCCCGTCGATGGCGGGCGTGATGATGACGACCATCAACGGAATCTGAAAGTAGAGATAGGTGAGGGTCAATCCCCAGAAGGACAGGATGTTGAACCCTGTCGAATAGATGTTGAAGCCTGCAAGTGTGTTGAGCAGCACCGTAACCAGCCCAAGGCGGCCAAGCGTCGCCAGAAAGGCGAAAGCCAGCGGCACGCCGGCGAAATTCGAAGCGACGCCGGAGAAGGTCATCGTCGCCGAGCGCACCCAGGGCGGAAGACCGCCGCGCACGATCGCAATGGCGATGGCGAGGCCAACGAAGGCGCCAAGAAGAGCGGAAGTCAGGCTGATCCTGATCGAAATCCAATAGGCGTTGACGATGGAAGGCTGCGACAGGGCCCTGATGTTCTCAAGAGTGAACTCGCCCGCATTGTTCTGGAAGGCGCCCATGATCAGATAGGTCGTGGGCAGGATCAGGAACATCAGCGCAAAAATGAAAAATGGCGCGACACCCAGCCATTGGGTGGGCAAGCGCACGCGCTGCCCAGCGCGCGGAGCAGACTGCCGGATGGAACCGGGCACGCTGATGTCGGTCATCGGGGAGATATTCCGATGGAGAATGGCGGACGGCCTCGAAGCCGCCCGCCTTTTGTGTGGTTACTTCACGACGTCGGCGCCGACGACCGTATCCCACTTCTTGGTGACGGCCTCCTTGGCGGCCGCTTGCTCATCAAGTGTGGGGAAGACGGCGGCTTCATAGGAGGCGGCGGGCGGCAGCTTGTCCATCATCTCCTGCGGCACCTTGCCGTTCTTCACGAGGTCGTCGAAGCGGATCGGGTGGCAATAGCCCTTGAGCCAGCCAATCTGCCCTTCATCCGAATAGAGATATTCCATCCAGAGCTTGGCAGCGTTGGGATGCGGCGCGAAGGCGCTGATCGCCTGCACGTAGACGCCCGCGACGACACCCGTCTTCGGCACCACGACTTCAACCGGCGGGTTGCCCTTCAACGTATCGCGGCCTGACAGGGCGTTATAGTCCCACGTGATAAGGATCGGCGTCTGGCCTTGAGCCAAGGTCGCGGCCTTGCCGATCACCGGCACGAAATTGCCCTTGGCGTTGAGCTCCTTGAAGAATTCAAGGCCAGCTTCGCCCGCAGCAGCACCGGCTTCCGCGCCTTTCGACAGGCCAGCGGCGTAGACGCCCTGGATCGCCTGGTTGGAGGCGCGAGGATCGCCGGCGAGGGCGACCGAGTTCTTGTACTCATCCTTGAGCAGATCGGCCCAATCAGCGGGCGGGTTCTTTACAAGGTCCTTGTTCACCTCGAAGGAGAGCACGCCGTAATAATCGCCATACCAGTGGCCCTCGGCGTCCTTGACGTTATCGGGGATCGTATCCCAGGTCGAAACCTTATAGGGCTGGATCAGGCCTTCGGTCTTGGCCGTTGGGCCATAGGAAAGGCCAACGTCGATCACATCCGGCGCCTGGGGGCCTTTGTTATCCTTGTTGGCCTTGATGGCCTCGATCTCGTCGCTGGAACCGGCATCGGGGTTGAGCTCGTTGACGGTGATTTCCGGATATTTTGCCTTGAAGCCCGCGATGACGCCGCCGTAGCCGCACCAATCATGGGGCAGTGCTATGGTGGTGAGCTGGCCTTCCTTCTTGGCGGCCGCTACCAATTCGTCCATAGATTGGGCTGAGCTGATCGCCGTGGTCGCCATGAGCGCCGCAGCGGTAAGCGAAAGGATTTTCCCTGTAAACTTGAACATCTCGTCTCTCCCTTGAACCGGCGCCATTCGACGCCCTTATGTTTAGGTACTGGCACCCGATGACAATCAGATGAAATGTTACCGTCCAGACTCCCCTTGACGATTTTGAGTATGACTCCGCTGTTTCCGGGTGGCAATGGGATTGTGACGATGATGAGAGCTAGCCTGGCCGAGCTTGAAACCGCCCTCCGCAAGCGTCTCGAAACTGCGCCCGATGCCGGAGACATCGCCTGGGCTTGCGCTTGGCTCGAAGCTTGCGGCTATCCCGGCCTGAAACTTCTCGCCGAGGCGCTGGCTGAGGAGCGGCGGGAGCTCGACCTGGTGCGCGATAATATGGGATTCGATCTCAAGGGCGTTTCCTGCGCTTGGCTGACCAGGCGCCTCATGGGCGAGGTGGAGCGCCATGGGCGGATTTTCCTGCGCAATGTGCGGCACGGACTCTATCTGCTGCCGTTCACTGTCCGCGCCAATATCGGCATCGGCTGTCCGGTCGATCCCGCCTTTGCGCTGGGTGGCGGGCGAACGAATAATCCTTATGCGGAAAAATTGGCTCGGGCGCAGGTTCACGGAGTGGAAGTGGACGGCGAGTCCTGGCGCTTGCTACAAGGCTGACGCTGCCCCATGGCCGGTCCGCTTTCCCATATCCGCGTTCTCGATCTCACCCGCGTTCTGGCGGGGCCTTGGGCCACGCAATTGCTGGCGGACTTGGGCGCAGAGGTGATCAAGATCGAGAAGCCCGGCGAAGGCGATGATACGCGGGGCTGGGGGCCGCCATTCCTCACCAATGCCGACGGGACGCGGGGCGACGCCGCTTATTTCCTCTCGACCAACCGCGGTAAGTCTTCGGTGTGCATCGACATGGCGAAGCCCGAAGGCCAGAAGCTCATCCACAACCTCGCCGCGAAATCCGACATCGTCATGGAGAATTTCAAGGTGGGCGGCCTCAAGAAATACGGGCTCGATTATGAGAGTCTAAGGAGCGCCAATCCGAAGCTGATCTACTGCTCGCTCACAGGCTTTGGGCAGAACGGGCCTTACGCACAGCGGGCCGGCTATGATTTCATGATCCAGGGCATGGCCGGCATCATGTCGGTGACCGGCCAGCCCGATGGTGCCGCGGGGGCGGAGCCCATGAAGACCGGTGTCGCCTTCGCCGATATTTTCACCGGCCTCTATTCCACGATCGGCGTGCTCGGCGCGCTCTACCACCGTGAACGCACGGGAGATGGCCAGTTTGTCGATATGGCGCTGCTCGACTCGCAAGTCGCCGTGCTGGCGAACCAGGCGCTCAACTATCTGGTGGGTGGAAAAGCGCCCACGAGACTTGGCAACGCCCACCCCAATATCGTGCCCTACCAAACCTTTCAGACCAAGGATGGCTACATCATCATGGCGGTAGGCACCGACCGGCAGTTCAAGGAGTTTTGTGCCATTATCGGCGTTCCCCCGTTATCGGATGACGTGCGGTTCAAGACCAACCGGGGACGGGTCGAAAACCGCAAGAATCTCATTCCGCTCCTGATCGAGCCCATGAAGGCCCGCACCACCGCGGAATGGATCGAAGCCTTCGAAGCGCTGGCGGTGCCTTGCGGCCCCATCAACAGCATCGACCAGGTCTTCGCCGACCCGCAGGTGAAAGCGCGTGGGCTTCAAATCGAACTTGCGCGCGAGGACGGGACGAAGACCCCTGGTGTCGCCAACCCGATCCGGCTTTCGAAATCGCCTATCGAATATGAAAGGGCCCCGCCTGCGCTCGGCGAGGGCACGAGCCGCATCCTATCGGAAGTGCTGGGATTGAGCGCTACCGAGATCGCGGCGCTTCGCGCTTCGGGAGCGGTGGCCTAGAGCACGATAGCAACCGGAGTGTTCGCCCTATGTTGAATATTGCCCGCGTGCTTTTCACCAAGCGATTTATCCAACGGTCCGAGTGGAAGTGGTGGTCAAGCCTTCTGGCCGCGGCGGCTATTCTCATCGTGGCGCTGCTTCTCAGCATCGCGGCGGCGTTTCTTTTTTCCATGGACAAGATGTCTGAATCTGAACTGGCCAACGGCGATTTGCCAAACGATGCCTTGGCCTGGGCCATGCTGTGCGGCGAATTGCTGATGATCGCGGCGATTTTCGCTACGGCGAAATGGAAGAGTTCCGGCTGGCCCTCAAACTTTTACCTCGTTCCGGTGAATTTGCGGGGCGGATGGATCATTGCCTTTGCTTTGCTCGCCGCAATCGTATTTGGCGTCGACGCCATATTGGTCCATCTCTATCCCGAGGTTGCGAAGGCGGATATACAATGGTTCGAAGCGTTGCTTTCGGACCCGAACGCCAGACTGGCCATGCTCGGGACGGTGGTGATCGGCGCCCCGGTCTCCGAGGAGTTGCTGTTTCGCGGCTTTATGCTGCCTTCGCTTGCCAAGACACCGCTTGGCTTCTGGGGCGCTGCCACCGTAACTACCCTTTTGTGGACAGCCATACACATCTATTCATGGCAGGGCTCGCTCACGGTCATGGTTGCCGGTTTCGCGCTCTCCTACCTGCTCTGGCGCACCGGGAGCATTCTTCCTTCGATAGCTTTCCATGTGTTGATTAACGGCACCTACTCGGGGATTGCGCTCTATGGGATTGAGGGTTCGGGAGCCATTGGCTAGGCGTCGCTTTCAGGATATCCGCTGGCCTCCCAACCGGGCATAAGGCCGCTCCATCATGGCCAATCTGATCGTTACCTACTGGCGCGACATTCCCTCCGCGGTCTCCGTCAAGGCCGGGCGCAAGGAAGAAAAGCGCATGCTGGCCGACCGCTTCCAGGAGGCGATCGACATGGCCGCCATGCGGGGCGGGGCGAGTGATACGGATTCGTATCTTGCCGATTGGCGCCGCGCCGAGCCTGTTGCGGTGGGAGACGATCTGGCAGCCGAGGTCGAGAAGGCCAAGGCGGAGATCGAAGCCGTCTATGACAAAGACAAGCTCAAAGTTCTGATCGCCGCCGGCGGGAAAGCTATCGATACATGACTCACACGCTCGTCGCCTCCGCCACCCGTCAACATATGATCGGGTTTGACCGGCCGTTCACGGTAATCGGCGAGCGCATCAATCCAACGGGGCGCAAGAAACTGGCCGCCGAAATGCAAGCGGGGAATTTTGAAACTGTGATCAAGGATGCCCTCGCCCAGGTCGCCGCGGGTGCGCATATCCTCGATGTCAACGCCGGTGTCACCGCCGTCAACCCCAATGAGACGGAACCGCCGCTCATGCGGCAAACACTCGAGATCGTGCAATCGCTTGTCGATCTGCCACTCTGCATCGACAGTTCGGTTACCTCGGCATTGAAGGCGGGGCTAGAAACCGCCAAGGGGCGGCCGCTCGTCAACTCGGTGACCGGAGAAGAAGAGAAGCTTGAGGCCATCCTGCCGCTGATCGCCAAATACAATGTGGCGGTTGTCGCCATCTCCAACGACGAGACGGGCATTTCGGAAGATCCGGATGTGCGCTTTGCGGTCGCCAAGAAGATCGTCGAGCGGGCCGCCGATTTCGGGATCAAGTCCCACGATATCGTGGTCGATCCACTGGTGATGCCAATCGGCGCCATGGGCTCGGCCGGGCAGCAGGTGTTCAAGCTGGTGCGGCGCTTACGCGAAGAGCTGAAGGTGAATACAACCTGCGGGGCCTCAAATGTTTCCTTCGGCATGCCGAACCGCCGGGCGCTCACCGGCTATTTTCTTGCCATGGCGGCGAGCCACGGCATGACGTCGGCGATCATGAACCCGCTGCACGATGAAGATATGCACGCGATCTACGGCGCCAATGTGCTGAACGGCACAGACAAGCATTGCAAATTCTGGACGAACAAGTTTCGGGAAATGACGGCGGCTCCCTCCGCGGCGGCGCAGGCGGCGGGAGAAATATCCTCAAACGCGGAAATCGAGGCGCGGCGCAAGGCGCGCGAGGAGAGACGGCGGAGGGGTTAATTTCTTTCCTTCCCGAAGGCAGCCCCTCACCCGCCGCGTTCCGCGGCACCTCTCCCGCAAGGGGAGAGGGACGTGTAAGGACAGTGAATGACCGACGCCCAGCCCCTCATCGTCTTTACGCCTTCCGGCAAGCGAGGGCGCTTTCCTTTGGGCACGCCGGTGCTGCAGGCGGCGCGGTCCCTCGGCGTCGACATCGATTCGGTCTGCGGCGGCAGAGCCATTTGCGGGCGTTGCCAGGTGAATGTGGGCGAAGGCGATTTCGCCAAGCACGGCATCAAGTCTTCCGCATCGCATCTTTCGGAATTCTCCAATACAGAAGAACGCTACAAAAGGCTGCGCAGCCTCAGCCCCGGCCGCAGGCTCTCATGCCAGACCAAAGTCCTGGGCGATGTGGTCATCGACGTACCGCCGGACTCGCAGGTGCACAAGCAGATCGTGCGCAAGGAGGCCGACACCCGCGTCATCGAGCTCGATCCGGTAACGAGGCTCTGCTTCATCGAGGTTGAAGAGCCGGATATGCACAAGCCGTCCTCCGATCTCGAGCGCGTCTACCGGGCGCTCAAGGAGCAATGGCAGATTGAAAATCTTTCCTGCGATCTGTCGATCATCGCCAACTTGCAAAAGACGTTACGCAAAGGGGAATGGAAGATCACGGCGGCGGTCTATTCACGCGCTCCCGGCGGCGGCAATCGCCTAACCGCTATCTGGCCGGGGTTCCACGACAAGCTCTTTGGACTCGCCATCGATGTGGGCTCAACCACCATTGCCGCACACCTCACCAATCTTTCAACCGGCGAGGTGACTGCGTCCGCTGGACTGATGAACCCGCAGATTCGTTTCGGCGAAGATCTAATGAGCCGCGTTTCCTATGTCATGATGAACCCCGGCGGAGAGAAGGAAATGACCGCGGCGGTGCGCGAGGCGCTCAATACGCTTTCTACGCAAGTCGCGGCGCAGGCGGGAATCGAACTCAGCGATATCCTCGAAGTCGTCCTCGTCGGCAATCCAGTGATGCATCATCTGTTCCTCGGCATCGATCCCGTGGAATTGGGCGGCGCACCTTTTGCCCTAGCGACGGGGCTGCCCCTCACTACGCCGGCGCGCGATCTTGATCTCAGGCTCAATCCTGGCGCTTATGCTTATGTGCTGCCCTGCATCGCAGGGCATGTGGGGGCGGATACGGCGGGTGTCGTGCTTTCGGAAGCACCGCATGAATCGGATGAAATCATGCTGGCGGTGGATGTGGGCACCAATGCGGAAATCGTGCTGGGTTCGAAGGCGCGGCTGCTCGCCTGTTCCTCGCCGACGGGACCGGCCTTCGAAGGCGCGCAGATTTCTTCGGGACAACGCGCGGCACCCGGCGCCATAGAGCGCATCCGCATCGATCCTGAAACGCTGGAGCCCCGCTACCGCGTCATCGGTTCCGACAAATGGTCGAACGAGGACGGTTTCGAGGACGCGGTGGCGCAAACGGGCGTGACCGGCATCTGCGGCTCGGCCATCATCGAAGCGATTGCGGAAATGTATTTATCCGGCATCATCAATCAGGATGGACAGGTCGATGGCGCGCTGGCGGCGCGGAGCCCCCGCATCGAGCCCTATAAGCGTACCTTCAACTATCTGATCCGCGATGGCGAGCCACGCATCCAGATCACCCAGAACGATGTGCGCGCCATCCAGCTTGCCAAGGCCGCGCTCTATGCGGGCGTTCGCCTGCTGATGGACAAGCTCGGCATCGAGCAGGTCGGCAAGATCCGGCTAGCAGGCGCTTTCGGCAGCCATATCGATGTCAAATACGCGATGATCCTGGGTCTCATCCCCGATTGCGATCTCGCCCATGTACAATCGGCCGGAAACGCCGCCGGCACAGGCGCCCGCATCGCACTTCTCAATTCCGCCGCGCGCGACGAAATCGAGGCCGTGGTGCGCCGCATCGAGAAGATCGAAACCGCGGTCGAGCCCAAGTTCCAGCAGCATTTCGTTGAAGCGATGGCGCTCCCGCACAAGACCGCGCCCTATCCCAACCTCTCAAAGGTTGTGACCTTCCCGCCGCGCAAGGATGTTCAGACGCCGGATGATTCTGGCGGTGAGAGGCGGAAGAGGAGAAGAGGCTAGGACTTCGCTAGGGCCGCCATCAGTAGCGTTAACCTTCAATTTTCGCACGGCCCGAATAGAAAATCATGCAGCTCGCGGCTCCGTTCGCGCGTATGCAATCGTGTTTTGCGTGGATATGAGTAAAAAGCGAACTTTTACGTCCAGACCAAGCTCTTCAATTAGTCCCCGCAAATCATCCAAGCGATCCAGTTTGGAATTCCGCTGACTTTCAGACCAGCCCGTATCCGCCTTAGCTTCTATCAAAATTATTGTATTTTTGAATGCGACTATGAGATCCACGTCTTCCTGATTTCCGGCGATCAGTTTGCCTGCTTGTTGTAACGTCACATCCTTCTTGCCGCCGAGGCAACACATTGCTCCCGCCAGCCAGTCAAAGTGGTAGTCGATAGCCCACCACGCATCATCGGGAATTTTAAGTTGGAGCGCGTCCTTGAGGCGTCCAACAAAACTTTTGGTAAGCCCGACATTTCCAATGCTATTCCTGAGCAGCCAATAACGTTCTTTACGGTTGAACTTCGCAAGTGCGCCGACGAGTTCTATGCTATTACCCGTTGCCATCTTGAAACCTTCTTTGCTTGTAGATCCAACCAACTCAACCGCCACCGCGCCCGTTACGCTGAGAGAGTCAGTGTGCAATTTTCCAGATGGCGACGGAGCTCAGTTCCTCGACAAGTCTTGCGTGGGCTTCGATTTCGGCGGCGGTAAGTCTTTCGGCCAAGGCCCGCGGGCGGGGGGCGATGGGGGTGACTTCAATCTGCAAAGTCGATCGCATTTCGATAGCGGCAAGGGAGAAAGCCGTCTGGCGGCCGCCGATGAGCTCGATATAGACTTCAGCCAGAAGTTCCGAATCGAGCAAGGCGCCGTGCCTGGAGCGCCGGGAATTGTCGACGCCGTAGCGCTTGCACAGGGCATCGAGGCTGTTGGGAGCGAGAGGATATTTCTGCCGGGCGAGGAGGAGCGTGCAGAGGGACCGTTCCGGCACGATGGGGTGTATGCCAAGCCATGACAGTTCGGCGTTGATGAAGCCGAGATCGAAACTGGCATTGTGAATGATGATGCGGGAGTTGGAGATAAAGGCGAGGAAATCATCAACGACTTTTGAAAAGACCGGCTTGTCGCTCAGGAACGCGGTGCTCAATCCATGCACGAGTTCAGCCTCGGCGGGAACGGCGCGTTCAGGATTGATATAGGCATGAAATGTCCGGCCCGTAGGAATATGGTTGATGAGTTCAAGGGCGCCGATCTCGACGATCCGGTGGCCCTGGTAAGGATCGAGGCCGGTTGTTTCCGTATCGAGTATTATCTCTCTCATTGGGCGCTCGCGTGATTCTTCAAAAGATCCGCCACAATATCGCGAACCTGCGCTGCCGCGTAGTCCAAACCCCTGGATGTATCCACAACATAATCGGCTTTGGCTCGTTTTTCCGCATCGGGCGTCTGGCGCGATAGAATGCGGTCGAGTTTATTCGGCGTCATGCCGGGCCGTTTCAACACCCGTTGCCGCTGGATTTCGGACGGAGCGGAAACCACGACGACGGCGTCAACTTCGGAGTTCCAGCCCGTCTCGAACAGCAAGGGAATGTCGAGGATCGCCATGACCTTGCCCGAGGCGCGGCAGCGTTCAAGAAAAGCCTCCTGGCTTTTCCGTACGAGCGGATGGACGGTTGCCTCCAGCTGTTTCAAGGCTGCGGAATTCTCCAGCACTTGTTTCGACAGGGCTTGGCGATCCACAGCGCCGTCTATAATGGCGCCCGGAAACAATTGGCCCACGATTTCAACCGCTGCTCCGCCTTTCTCGTAGAGGCGATGGACTTCGGCATCGCTGTCAAAAACTTCTATGCCGAGCGCGCGGAACATCTCAGCCGTTGTCGTCTTGCCCATGGCGATCGAGCCTGTGAGACCCACGACAATCATCTCCGGTAACCGGGATCGATATCGCGGGCCACCAGGTCGTAGAGCGCCTGCGTAACTTCCGGGCGCTTGCCGAACCACAGATCGAAACCTCTGACCGCCTGGTGCAGGAGCATTCCCAACCCATCTACGGTTGGATTGCCACGCCGCGCGGCGGCAGTGAGCAATGGCGTTTTCAACGGACTATAGACAATGTCTGTCACGATGGAGGCGGCTGGTAATTTATTGAGGTCGATGTCGAGCGGCGGCTGTCCGGTCATGCCAAGCGAGGAAGCGTTCACCAGGAGTGCGCACTCTGGCAATATCTTGCCGCGCTCCTCCCACGGCACCGGCTTCACGGCGGAGCCAAAATTTTCGTGAAGCTGCCGGCTCCGTTCCAAGGTGCGATTGGCGACAACAATTTCTGTCATACCTTGCTCTGTCAATGCTCCCACGATGGCCATTGCTGCGCCGCCTGCGCCCAGGATGACGGCCCTTCGGTTTCTCAATTTCAGACCGGAGACATTGGAGCGCAGATTGGTGATGAAGCTTTCGCCATCGGTGCTGGTGCCGAAAAGCTCGCCGTCGCGCCGGTAGATCGTATTGACCACACGGAGACGCCCGGTCATTTCGTCGGCTGGCGTGACTAGTTCAAATGCGCGCTTCTTGTGAGGAATGGTGACATTGCAGCCCAGATATTCGCTTTTTGGCAAAGCTTGGATGAAACTTTCCAGCTCCGCGGGTTCGACGGGCACGCGCAAATATTCTCCGGTCAATCCATAAGACTTGAGCCAGTAATTGTGGATGAGCGGCGAGCGGGAATGGTTGATCGGCCAGCCGATGACACAGGCTTTTTTCATGAACCGATCTCGCCGGTCGATCTCAAAAATTCCAGAAGGGGCAGCAATGGTAGGCCGAGGATGGTGAAATAATCGCCTTCGATCTGTTCGAACAACTGAATCCCAAGAGCCTCAAGCTTATAGGCACCGACCGACATTGTGGCGTCAGCGCCAACCGTTGAAATGTAATTGTCCAGGAAGCGGTCGGAAAAATATCGCATGGTGAGTTCCGCCCGGTCGCTGTACTGCCACAGCAAGTCGCTAGCCCTTGCGCAGCAAACGGCGGAGATAAGTGTGTGCGTGTTGCCTCGCAGTTGTTGAAGGTGCGATCTCGCCTCTTCCAGGCTTCGCGGCTTATCGAATGTGGTATTGGAAAACGTCAGCACCTGATCGGCGCCGATCACCAGGGCTTCGGGATGCTGGGCGGAAACGGAAAGACATTTGGCTGAAGCCAGGTGTTGCGCCAGCGCTTCGCGAGCAAGTCCCGGCGCGCGTTGTTTAAGTTCGTGTTCGTCCACTAGAGGTTTCTCGGTGCCAAAGGCTACTCCGGCGCCTTCGAGAAGCCGTTTGCGGATTGCACTCGTCGATGCGAGGATAATAGCCATCGTCAGGGGGGTGGATTACGAGCCGCGAGAAGATTGAGGACGGCGGCCGCTGTTTCTTCCACCGACCGCCGCGTCACATCGATCATCGGCCAGTTTTTGTCCGTGCACAGTCTTTTCATATGCACCATTTCATCGGTGATGTGGCGAGGATCGGCGTAGGTGGTTTCGCGCGTCTCATGAAGCGTCAGCAACCGGTGGCGGCGGATCTGGGCGATGCGTTCGGCGCTGGCGATCAGCCCCACCACGAGGGGGCCGTTGAGGTCGAGGAGTGCCGCCGGCACGGGCGAGCCCGGCACAATCGGCACATTGGCGACCTTTATGCCGCGTTGCGACAGATAAATGCTGGTCGGCGTCTTCGAGGTCCGGCTGATGCCGAGCAAGACGACGTCCGCCTTGTGGAGGTTCTCGGTGTTCTGGCCATCGTCATGGCTCATGGTGAAATTGAGGGCGTCGATGCGGCGGAAATATTCCGCGTTAAGCGCATGCTGGCCACCAACTTGCGGGCGGGACTGGGCATTCAGATAGAGCGCCAGGCTGTTGATCACGGGATCGAGGATGGAGATGCAGGGGATGCCGAGGCGCGCGCAATGCCCTTCCAGCTGGTGGCGGAGATCGGCATTGACGACGGTGAAGAGAACGATGCCGGGCTGGCGCTCGATATCGGCGAGCACGCGCTGCAGCTGCTTTGGCGTCCGGACCAGAGCATAAATGTGCTCGACCGGCCGGTAATCGGAGTAATGAGCTGCAGCGGCGCGCGCCACCGTGTTCAGAGTTTCGCCTGTGGCATCGGAAATCAGATGCATGTGAAAAAATCTGGCTTCGGCTCTTGCTGTCATGGAACCATAGGGAGTGTGGAGCATTTGTGGAGAAGTTGCCTTGGATCGGGCAAATAGCATGCCCATGGCAGTTGTCCCCAAAGTTTTCAGCAGATGAAAGAACGGCCTGTGCCCAAGTGCGAATTGTGGGGATAAAGGGAGAGTGACGTAAACTCAAAATTAACGCTTTGTTAACGTTTGTGAACTTTTGATTCGGGAGCGTTCCAAAACCGGGCTTGTGATCCTGCTTTGTGGACTGCGGCGGGATAAGCCTGTATCCCGGATTCAGGCGGCTCTACTAAGACTCCTAAAGATAATAAATAGGACCAGGAATGAAGGTCTCTGTGCATGGGAAACCTCTGCTCGATGTCCTGAGTGGAAGGAAACCGGGCCGGAGGCCGATCTGGTTCATGCGTCAGGCGGGGCGCTACTTGCCGGAATACCGGAGGCTTCGTGAGCAGGCCGGTTCTTTTCTCGATCTCTGCTATCAGCCTCGCCTGGCGGCTGAAGCGACGCTTCAGCCGCTGCGGCGGTATGACCTCGACGCGGCGATTGTGTTCGCCGACATACTGGTCGTACCCCATGCCATGGGCCTTAAACTACGTTTCGAGGAGGGCGAGGGGCCTATTCTTGAAACGGTCAGCAGCAAAGAGGATGTGAGGAGACTGAAGCCTCTCAATAAGACCATGGAGGTAAGTGCGGTTTGTGAGACCTTGGGGCGGGTGAGTGCTGAACTTAAGCCCGAAGTTGCGCTGATCGGATTTTGCGGCGGGCCATGGACGGTTACGAGTTACATGATCGAAGGGGGAAGTTCGGAACGGAAATTGTCCAAGGCGATTGCCTTGCGCGGAGAAGAATGGTTCCGTCATCTGATCGACAGGCTCGTCGAGGAGTCGGTAGAATATCTTTCGGAACAGGTGGCGGCCGGGGCCGATACGGTGCAGATTTTCGATTCCTGGGCTGGCGATCTGCCGGATGGCTCCAGGCAAGAGTTCGTCGAAAAGCCGCTGGCAGCGCTGGTAGGGGGTTTCCGTGCAAGACATCCTGACACTCCAGTGATCGTCTTCGCGCGTGGCGTTGGAGGTGGCCATACCCGCGTACAACAGGCAACCGATGCACAGGCTGTTGGCATCGAGTCAGAACTTGCGATCGAATGGGCTCGGGATGCGCTGCCAAAGAATTGCGCAGTGCAGGGCAACCTCGATCCGGAACTTCTGCTTGGGTCGGAAGATGTGGCGCGGAAGGCCGCAAGGAAATTGGCGGCGGCGATGCCCATCGACCGGCATGTTTTCAACCTGGGGCATGGCATCAGGCCCGCTACGCAACCCGAGATGCTGAATGCGGTGATCGATGCGGTGCGGCTGCACGATGCCGGGGAGGCGACTGGCTGAAATGTTGCTCTGGCTGAAAGCCGCGCACCTGATTTCGGTGTTCGCCTGGATGGCCGGCCTGTTCTATTTGCCGCGGCTTTTGGTTTATCACGCGATGGCGCCCGTGGGAGACGCCGTATCCGAGCAATTGAAGGTCATGGAGCGGCGGCTTTTGCGGGCCATCATGCTTCCAGCCGCTCTGGCGTCATGGGGTTTTGGACTTTTGACGGCTACGGCTGGCGGATATCTTAGTAGCTTCGAAGCCTGGTTCTGGCTGAAAATGTTGCTCGCCGTTGGTCTCACCGTGTTTCATGTCATGTTACATCGCTATGTCGCGGTCTTTGCGGGAGACGGGAGACCGCGTGACCACCGCTACTTCCGGATTCTGAATGAAGTTCCGACGGCTGCGCTTATCGCGATCGTGATATTGGTGATTGTGCGCCCCTTTTAAATTTGGTGTTGGCGTTGTCTCCTCGAAGTTGTTATAGTGGATTGTCAGGCAAGCTTGCGGCACCCGCGAGTGGCCCTGCATCCCTCCTCCTCCTGGCTTGTTCCCGCAATCTCGCGGGTAACGGCTTCCCCCCGAACCTAGCGGTCACATGACGAACATTTCCGAGTTGAAAGAGATCAAGCTTCAGGATTTGAAGCTGAAAACACCCGCCGAGCTGGTGAGCCTGGCCGAAGAGCTACAGGTCGAGAACGCCAGCGCGCTCCGCAAGCAAGAACTGATGTTCGCAATCCTCAAAAATCTTGCCGCGCGCGAGGTCGAGATCATCGGCGAGGGCGTCGTCGAAGTCTTGCAGGACGGCTTCGGCTTCCTGCGTTCGCCCGATGCAAATTATCTCGCCGGACCCGACGACATTTATGTGAGCCCAAGCCAAATCCGGAAATTCATTCTCCGCACCGGCGATACGGTGGAAGGACAGATCCGCAGCCCGAAGGATGGCGAACGTTATTTCGCGCTGGTCAAAGTCAACACCATCAATTTCGAGGATCCGGAAAACACCCGGCACAAGGTCCACTTCGACAATCTGACGCCGCTCTATCCCGATGAAGCACTTGAGATGGAGACGGGTGATCCGACGAAGAAGGATTATTCAACACGCGTGATCAATATCGTGGCGCCCCTTGGCAAGGGGCAGCGCGGGCTGATCGTGGCGCCGCCGCGCACCGGCAAGACGGTGCTGCTGCAGAATATCGCGCATTCGATCACCTCAAATCATCCCGAGTGCTATCTGATCGTGCTGCTGATCGACGAGCGGCCCGAGGAAGTGACGGACATGCAGCGCTCGGTGAAAGGCGAAGTCATCAGTTCGACCTTCGATGAGCCGGCGACGCGCCATGTTCAGGTGGCGGAAATGGTGATCGAGAAAGCCAAGCGCCTTGTCGAACACAAGCGCGACGTGGTGATCCTGCTCGATTCGATCACGCGCCTCGGCCGGGCCTACAATACCGTGGTGCCCTCCTCCGGCAAGGTTTTGACAGGCGGCGTCGATGCCAATGCATTGCAGCGGCCGAAGCGGTTCTTTGGCGCGGCACGCAATATCGAGGAAGGCGGCTCGCTGACCATTATCGCCACGGCTCTGATCGACACCGGCAGCCGCATGGACGAGGTCATCTTCGAGGAGTTCAAGGGTACCGGCAACTCGGAAATCATCCTGGACCGCAAGATCGCCGACAAACGGGTGTTTCCGTCAATCGACATCCTACGCTCGGGCACGCGCAAGGAAGAGCTGCTGGTCAAGCCTGATCTCTTGAAGAAGACCTATGTGCTGCGGCGCATTCTCAACCCAATGGGCACCGTGGACGCCATCGAGTTCCTGCTCGACAAGCTCAGGCAGACCAAGACCAACGGCGACTTCTTCGATTCAATGAACGCCTGATTCACTCTCCATGGCACCGAGATGGCCGGCTCAAGGCCGGTCATGGAGAGACAGCGTCGTCAGCGCCTCTTCGAGCTCGCCCTCGTTGCGCGCCGGGGCGGCGCAGGACATGCCGCGGCAGATGAAGATGGCGGGTCCCGTACTGCTTGCGAATTTGAGCTTGGCAGGATGCTCCGTAGGCAGATCATTTGCCGAGGCAATCCTGTGTATGACTGCATCGAGGCCGGTGTAAGTCAGAGCCGATAGCAGAAGGGTAATTGAGACTTCGCCGGTTGCGACGATCTGAATCGAGTCGCTGAGAAAGCGGATATTTTTGAGGTAGGAGGGGGCCGCAAACGGATTACTTTGAACGTCGGCTGCGAATGACTCGGCAACCTTCTCCGTGAGGTCGAGATATTCCTGGGAGCCCGTATAGTGGTGCAGGGCGGCGAGGTTGGCGAGCATGACGCCGTTGGCGTTGGGGGTGGCGTCGTCATGGACGGTGCGCGTCTGGATAGGGAGTTCACTGACGCGGTGGGAGGCGAAGAGATAGCCGCCTCGCCTGCTGTCCCAGTGATTTTCGAAAAGCGCCGTGGCGAGCCGGACCGCCGTTTCAAGGTGAGCGGCATCGCCGGTCAGAAGATGGAGCGTGCGGCAGGCGGTTATCAGATTGGCATAGTCGTCGGAGGTTGCCTCGTGGCGGGCATCGCCGTTCTTGGATGAATGCATCAGCCTGTCACCGCGCCAGTGGATGCGCATGAGACTTGTCATGGCATTCTCCGCCGCCGTGGCCCAACGGGTCTCGCCGAATACAAAGGCGGCTTCCGCCAGGGCCGCAATCATCAGGCCGTTCCAGTCGGCGAGCACCTTGTCGTCGAAGCCGGGAGGCATGCGGGTTTCTCGTGCGGCAAGGAGAATTTTTCGCGCGACTAGGAGCTCCGCTTCAATGGCCGGGTCGCCGAGCTTTAAATCCTGTGATCGGTTGAGAATATTGTGGCCCTCGAAGTTGCCGTTCGCGGTCACGCCATAGTGGCTGCAAAAGAGAGGAGCGGCGTCGCCGAGGAGCCGCTCGATTTCCGAGTTGCTCCAGACATAGTATTTGCCCTCCTCGCCCTCGGAGTCAGCGTCATAGCTCGAGGCGAAAAGGCCCTCCGGCGTCATCATTTTTGAGAGAACGAAACCGAGCGTTTCATCGATTCGGATGCGGAACAGCGGCTCGCGGGTTTTCAGCCAGGCGCGGGTGAGAAGAGAGACGAACTGGGCATTGTCGTAGAGCATTTTTTCGAAATGCGGCACGAGCCAGTCGGCATCGACGGAATAACGCGCGATGCCGCCGCCCAAATGATCGTAGATTCCCCCTTGGGCGATTTGTGTCAGCGTATTGGTCACGGCGGCGGCGCGGCGGGGATGATTGGGGTGCAGGGCGGTTGACCAGAGAAAATCGAAGATCGGGGCCTGAGGAAATTTGGGAGCGCCCTTTAAGCCACCACGTAAGGCATCCGCCGCGTTGAGGATTACGTCTGCTGCTTCGTTCACCCGTTCGCTGGTAACCTCGCCCGTTTGCTTGCGCAGCGGCTCAGCGTGAAGGGCCGCGACAATAGCCGTCGAGCTATTCTCGACCTTACGTCTCTCGTTTTTCCAGAGGCGCGCAATTTCACTCAGGATGTGCTTGAATCCCGGGCGGCCATACTTTGATTCCGGTGGAAAGTAAGTCCCGCCCCAGAAGGGTTTACCGTCGGCATCGAGGAACATGGTGAGAGGCCAGCCGCCCTGCTCGCCCAAGGCATGGAGTGCTGTCATATAGACCTTGTCGACATCTGGGCGCTCTTCGCGGTCGACTTTGATGTTGATGAAATGCCGGTTCATGAGCTCTGCGATCATGGGATCCTCGAAGCTCTCATGGGCCATGACATGGCACCAGTGACAGGCGGCATAACCCACCGACAGTAGGACCGGTTTATCCTCAGCGCGGGCTCGCTCGAAGGCCTGGGTCGACCAGGCAACCCAATGGACGGGGTTATTCTTGTGCTGGAGAAGGTAGGGGCTGGTTTCCTGGGCGAGGAGATTTTCGGTCATGCCATGGTAAGACTAGCATGGCTCGCGCAAGGTTGCGCGGCGGTGACAAGAAAGTATCGATTCCGACTCCGGAATGACCAGTTCAGATACGATATATGCGGTTTCGAGCGGCACCGGAAAGGCAGGGATCGCGGTCATCCGGATAAGCGGGCCGCAGGCGGGTGGAGCGATCACGGCGCTGGCGGGAAAACTGCCTGCGGCCCGGCGGGCGGCGGTTCGCAAGCTCAGCGATCCCCCCACGGGAGACGTGCTCGACCAGGCGGTCGTACTTTGGCTGCCGGGACCTGCATCGGTGACGGGGGAAGATGTTGCGGAATTTCACGTGCATGGCAGCGCGGCGGTGATCGCCGGTGTATTTGCCGCCTTCAATACCGTTCCCGGGTTGCGCCCGGCGGAGCCTGGAGAATTCACCAGACGGGCCTTTGCCAATGGCCGAATGGATCTGGTCGAGGCGGAAGGACTGGCCGATTTGCTGAACTCCCGAACCGGCCGGCAACGCCACCAAGCCATGCATCATTTGATGGGGAACGCGAGTTCAGTCTATGAGGACTGGCGGCTCAAGCTGCTTACGATATTGGCGCGAGTTGAGGCCGCGGTCGATTTTGTCGAAGAGGAAGGCGTTGCCGAAGCCGCCATCGCCAGCGTCAAAACCGATGTGGAGGCCCTGGCTGGAGTGATGGCTTCAGCACTTGCGGCGGCGGGGCAGGCTGCCGTGGTCCGTGATGGCATCAAGGTAGTGCTGGCAGGTCTGCCCAATACCGGCAAGTCGAGCCTGCTCAATGCGCTGGCCAAGCGCGAGGCTGCGATCGTGTCCTCGAGGCCTGGTACGACCCGTGACGCGATCGAGGTGACGGTCGAGATTGAAGGCCTTCCGGTCAGGCTCACGGACACGGCGGGACTGCGGGATGACTCCCCCGATGAGATCGAGACGATCGGTATTGCCAGGACACACCGGGAACTCACCGAAGCCGATATCGTTGTTTGGGTGAGCGCGCCCGATGTTACCGATAGCATGACGCCCTGGAGAGATGTGGCACCTTCGCTCCGTGTACTGAACAAAGTTGACCTGGCGGCCGCGAGCGCTCCGCCTTCAATCGCCGTATCGGCACGGAGCGGAGCCGGAGTGCCCGAACTCATCGCCGAGCTGGCGCGGCTGGTGCGGGATAGGTATGGCCAATCCGGCCACCCGGTGATTGTGCGCGACCGGCAGAAGCACGCCGTCCTGGAAACGATTCGGCACCTTAACGATTCCCTCCGGCACGACGCCGCGCAGCTTGAGCTTGCGGCGGAGGATTTGCGAAAGGCGGCGCATTCGCTCGGCAGAATTACCGGCCGCATCGATGTCGAGGATTTGCTGACGGCGATATTCAGCGAGTTCTGTATCGGCAAGTGATAGCCATGTTTCACGTGAAACCGGTTAATCTTTGACCTGACTATTTCGCTGATCTAAGACGCGGGGCCATGAAAGCAAGTTACGATGTCATCGTGGTTGGCGGCGGACATGCCGGCGTTGAAGCGGCAAGTGCGGCGGCGCGCGCCGGCGCCAGGACCGTTCTCGTTACCCACAAATTTGCGACCGTGGGCGAGATGTCTTGCAACCCGGCAATCGGAGGCTTGGGCAAGGGGCATCTTGTTCGCGAGGTCGATGCGCTCGATGGCCTGATGGGGCGCGTCGCGGATCAGGCGGGAATCCAGTTCCGCCTGCTCAATCGCTCCAAGGGGCCGGCGGTGCGCGGGCCTCGCGCGCAGGCCGACCGGAAACTTTACCGGCTGGCGATGCAGCGAGCTGTACAAGATCAAGCCGGCCTGGAGATTTTCGAGGGAGCGGCACGGACCTTGGTGATGGACGGCCGGCGCGTGACTGGCATCGAGACTGACGATGGCCGCAAATTCTCAGCCGGCGCGGTCGTGCTCACCACCGGCACCTTTCTCAACGGATTGATCCATATTGGCGAGCGGCAAATCCCGGCAGGGCGCATGGGCGAAGCGCCGTCCCATGGCTTTTCCGCGCAGCTATCGGGCGCCGGCCTTGCGCTTGGCCGCCTGAAAACCGGCACTCCGGCACGGCTCGACGGCCACACTATTGAGTGGAGCAGCCTCGAAGAACAGGCTGGCGATGCCGAGCCTGCGCCCTTTTCCTTGATGACGGATGGCATCACCACGCCGCAAATCTCCTGCTTCATCACGCATACGACGGCGGCGACCCATCGGGTGATCGCCGATAATCTTCAGAGATCGCCCATGTATTCGGGGCAGATCGAAGGTGTCGGGCCGCGCTATTGCCCCTCGATCGAGGACAAGATCAACCGTTTTCGCGACAAGTCCTCGCACCAGGTTTTTCTCGAGCCCGAGGGATTGGACGATCACACGGTTTATCCCAATGGCATCTCCACGTCGCTGCCCGAAGAGATCCAGAGCCAATTCATCCGCTCCATTCCGGGGCTGGAACAGGCCGTCATCCTGCGGCCCGGCTATGCCATCGAGTATGATTATATCGATCCCCGCGAACTTGATGCCTCCCTTGAGGTCAAAGCGCTACCCAACTTGTTTCTGGCGGGCCAGATCAATGGCACCACCGGCTATGAGGAAGCAGCAGCACAGGGATTGGTGGCCGGGCTGAATGCGGCGCGCAAGGCCGGCCAACAATCTTCCGTAATTTTTGATCGGGGCCAAGGCTATCTCGGCGTCATGATCGACGATCTGGTGACGCGGGGCGTGTCCGAGCCCTATCGCATGTTCACCTCGCGGGCCGAATATCGCCTGACGCTCCGGGCCGACAATGCCGATGAAAGGCTGACGCCCCTGGGGCTTCGTCTTGGGATCGTGGGGGTCACCCGCGCCGCGCGCTTTGGTGAGCGTCAGGCGGTCATCGACCGCGCCAGGGCACTCGCGCTTGAACTCCATCTTACTTCATCGCAGGCGCAGAAACTCGGTCTGCGCGTCAACCAGGATGGCCAGCGGCGGAGTGTGCGCGATCTCATCGCCATGCCGGACGTTGGGCTGGAGCGGGTGAAAGCCATCTGGCCGGAGATTGGCGAATTTCCCGCCTTCGCCATGGCATCATTGGAGGCGGATGCGCTGTATTCCGGTTATATTCACCGGCAGGAGGCGGATATCGTGGCGCTTCGGAAAGAAGAGCAATTGCTGCTGCCGGCCGATCTCGATTACGGGACAATTCCAAGCCTTTCCGCGGAGCTTCGCCAGAAACTCGGCCGCATCAATCCCGCCACTCTCGGTCAAGCGGCTCGCATCGACGGCATGACGCCAGCAGCACTCGCAGCACTCCTCGGACACGTCAAGCGCCGGGACACTCGCAAGAGCGCCTGAGCCTATGGAGTGGGAAGCGCTTCTCAAGCGGTTCAATGTTTCACGTGAATCATTGGAGCGGCTGGAGGCGTATGTTTCCCTGCTGCTCACGTGGCAACAGAAGATCAACCTGATTGGTTCATCCACGGTCGATCAGGTCTGGCAGCGCCATGTGGGCGATGCCCTGCAACTCCTTCCCCTCATGGCTCCGAATATACGAAGCATTGTCGATCTCGGATCAGGTGCGGGCATTCCGGGGTTGATCATCGCCGTCGTCGCCGGCATTCCGGCGCATCTTTATGAAAGCAACGGCAAGAAGGCGGCGTTCCTGCGCGAGGCAATCCGCCATACCGGTGCGACCGCTACGGTTTATCAGAGGCGGATCGAAACTGTTCGCGACCCAGAACGGCCAGAGGCGGATCTGGTCCTGGCGCGGGCGCTGGCGCCGCTTGCTCAACTCCTCGATTATGCGGAGCCCTTTCTCGCGGCGGGGGCCACCGGGCTTTTCCACAAGGGACGGAATATCGACACTGAATTGACCGCAGCCAACGGACACTGGAAGCTGTTATACACACTGCACCCGAGTGTGATTGATTCGCATGGCGTCATACTGGAGGTGAAGGAGGCCCTACGTGTCCAATCCTGAGCCTGCCCCGCGCATTCTGGCGATCGCCAATCAGAAGGGCGGTGTTGGAAAAACCACGACCGCGATCAATCTGGGTACGGCTTTGGCCGCGGTCGGCGAGACCGTGCTGATCGTCGATCTGGACCCGCAAGGCAATGCCAGCACGGGCCTTGGCATCGTGCGGAAGCCCACGCAAAAATCGTCTTACCATGTGCTGATCGGCGAGGCGGAGCTTCGCGATGTTATCGTTGAGTCAGGTATACCGCGGTTGCACTGTGCACCTTCGACTATGGATCTGCTGGGAGCCGAGCTGGAACTTGCCGGTCTCGAGCGCAAGACCTACCGCCTCGCGGATGCCATCAAGCGTCATCAACAGGTGGTGGCAGGGCCTCGGTCCTACAGTTATATTCTGGTGGACTGCCCGCCGTCCCTCAATCTTCTCACCATCAATTCGCTGTCGGCAGCGGATGCAGTGCTGGTACCGCTGCAATGTGAGTTTTTCGCGCTGGAAGGATTGAGCCAGCTCCTCAAGACGGTGGAACGCGTAAAGACCAGCCTCAACCCGCGGCTGTCGATTCAAGGCGTTGTGCTCACCATGTTCGACCGGCGCAACAGCCTTTCCGAGCAAGTGGCGGAGGATGTGCGGAGCGTGCTTGGCGACAAAGTCTACCAGACGGTCATACCGCGGAATGTCCGGGTATCCGAGGCGCCATCCTATGGCAAACCGGTCCTACTTTACGACAACGCCTGCCTGGGCTCTCAAGCCTATATCAAACTCGCCTCGGAAGTGATTCGGCGTGAGCGCCAGTTGCGAGCGGCTTAATCGATTCGGATGCGTATCGTTGGTCATACCGGATGCGGTATGACTGAATTTCGGGGGAATGGAGAATGATACAGGCTCAGAAGAAGCGGCTGGGGCGGGGACTTGCCGCGCTGATCGGCGACGACACGACCGAGGAGGCCGTTCTGCAGGATATCAGGAGCCTCCGGCATATGCCGGTCGAACTCCTGCACGCCAGCCCCAACAACCCGCGCAAATATTTTGCCGAAGCCGATCTCGACGATCTCACCAAATCGATTGGCGAGAAAGGCCTGCTGCAACCGCTCGTGGTCAGAACCCGGGCGGACGGCGAATATGAAATCGTAGCCGGAGAACGCCGCTGGCGGGCGGCCCAGCGCGCCGGTGTCCACGAAGTTCCCGTGCTGATCC
>JBGTJO010000144.1:0-13478 GCA_041745135.1 Aestuariivirga sp.
CTTCTTCGCCACAACTTCGGCCCGCTCGTCAGACATCAACCCGGCAATCGGCAGCTCGACCAGCGCCACGACCTTGCCTTCGCGCACCACCGCAATCCCGCCTTGCACCTCGCCCAGCGTATTGGCCGCCAGCGCCATGCAGCCCTTGTCGGTGCCCACCACGATCATGTGATGGCTGTCATGGGCAACCGTGCTCGCCACCGCGCAGGGCACATCATAACCGAAGCCCGACACAAAGCCGTTGCTCACGGCTCCGGTGCCGAGATGGCGCTCCACCAGCGCGATCTGGCAGACATCGCCATCGCTATCGACAAGCCCGTTCCGAACCTTGAGCCTGCGCTCCAGCGCCCGCGTCGGCGCTTGGTTTTCAACAACGCCAATGACCCGAGCGGTAACTTCATTCGCCCCCTTGGGCGCTGCGATATCGAAATCCTTTGCCGCAAGCTTCCGCTTGAGCTTCACCGTGTTGCGCGCACTTGCAGGATACGCATAGGGCGGAATATCCGCAGTCAGCTTTCCCTCCTCAGCCAGCACCCGTCCCCGCGCCATCACCATATCGATTGGCAACGTCACAAGATCCGATGTCAGTAGCAGATCGGCCCGCCGCCCCGGCGTGATCGACCCTACCTCTTTCTCCATCCCGAAATGTTCCGCGGTATTGAGGCTTGCCATCTGGATCGCCGTCACCGGCTTTAGCCCCTGCGCGATGGCATGGCGCACCACCCGGTTCATGTGGCCCTCGTTCACAAGGGTGCCCGAATGGCTATCATCCGTGCACAGAATGAAATTGCGCGGGTCGAGCCCAAGCTCCGTCACCGCCTTGATCTGCGCCGCCACATCATACCAGGCCGAACCCAGCCGCAGCATCACCTTCATGCCCTGCCGCACCCGCGCTACCGCATCTTCAACCCTCGTTCCCTCATGATCATCGGCAGGCCCGCCCGCCACATAGCCATGAAACGGCAGACCCAGATCGGGCGAAGCGTAATGCCCGCCCACTGTCTTGCGCGCCCTCTGTGCCGCCGCGATTTCGCCAAGCATGACGGCATCCTTGCGCGCGACGCCGGGAAAATTCATCATTTCGCCTAGCCCGATGATATTGGGCCAATTCATCGCCTCCGCCACTTCGGCAACGCCGAGCGACGCACCCGCATTCTCCAGCCCCGGAGCGCTCGGCACGCAGGAGGGCATCTGCACCAGCACGTTGATCGGCAGCCCCATCGCCTCGTCATGCATGAGCTTGACGCCGGCAAGCCCCAGCACATTGGCGATCTCGTGCGGATCGATGAACATGGTCGTCGTACCGTGCGGGATCACGGCGCGGGCGAATTCCGTCACCGTCACCATGCCGCTTTCCACATGCATGTGCCCATCGCACAGCCCTGGCACCAGATAGCGCCCGCCAGCGTCGATCACCTGTGTCGCAGCACCGATCGCGTGTGAGGCATCCGCCCCCACATAAGCAAACCGCCCCTCTGCAATGGCCACATCCGTCGCGGCAATAATCTCGCCTGAATGCACATTCACCCAGCGCCCATTGCGGATCACGCAATCCGCAGGCGACCTCCCCATCGCCACATCGATGAGCCGCCCCGCCGCCTCAGCCCAGCTTTTCAAGATTTCCTCTCCCCGTGAGGGAGAGGAAGGGCCCCACGCGGAACGCGTGGGAAGGTGAGGGCCGCCTCTTTCAAGCAGATATTAATGCCGCGCATACACTTCCGACTTGCCATCGGCCATGAACACAAACACCTCATAGGCCTCCGCCGGCCCATCCGATTCCATGCCGGGCGATCCCACCGGCATGCCCGGAACCGCAAGCCCCCGCGCATTGGATTTGGTGGCAAGAAAACTCACAATATCCTCCGGCGGCACATGACCCTCGATGACGTAATCCCCCATCCTGGCTGTATGGCATCCCGCAAGCTCAGCGGGCACGCCGAGTCTCCCGCGGCGCTCATCGAGTGCCGGATCATCTTCCATGGTCACGGCAAAACCCGCCTGCCTGAGCCGCTCCGCCCATTTCTCGCAACAACCGCAACCCGGATTGCGATAGGCAGCGATAGCTGGATAATTCGCGGCAAAGGCGGGTGCCATTGCAAACGCCACTGCACCGATGCCGAAAGTCCGGAGCACGTCGCGGCGGTTGATGGATTGTACAAACATCTTCTCTCTCCTCTGATAATTTATGCAGCTGGCGCAGCCACCAGGCCGGCGGGGTCTTCAAGACAATCCTTCACCGCCTTGATGAAGGTCGCCGCCTCATAGCCATCGACAATGCGGTGATCGAATGACGAGGACAAATTCATCATCTTGCGGATAACGACGGCACCATCGCGCACCATGGGCCGCTCCGCCATCCGATTGACGCCGACGATGGCCACTTCCGGCGGATTGATGATAGGCGTCGCCGCAACGCCGCCCAACGCGCCCAAGCTCGTCACCGTGATAGTTGAACCCGAAAGCTCCTCGCGGTGCGACTTCCCCGCCCGCGCCGCTTCGCTCAGCCGCGCGATCTCTGCCGCCAGTTTCCAGATGTCCTTCGTTTGGGCATTACGTATAACTGGAACCAACAGCCCCCGTTCCGTCTGCGTGGCGATCCCCACATGCACTGCGTTAAAGCGCCTGACCACGCCCTCGGCGTCATTGAAATGCGCATTGACTCCAGGATGCGCCGTGACGGCTTTAATCAGTGCACGGATCAAAAATGGCAGCATGGTCAGCTTCCCGCGCGAGGCATGGGTCTCATTAAGCTTGCCACGCAGCGCTTCAAGCTCCGTCACATCTACTTCTTCCACATAGGCAAAATGCGGGATTCGCCGCTTAGCCTCCAGCATCCGCTCGGCGATCCGCCGCCGCAATCCGAAGATCTTGATATCCTCGCTGCCCTCTTCCCCAGGCGCCATCGCAGGCCCGGCGGAAGGCGCTGCCTGCCGGCTAAGCAAAATCTTATCAAGATCGCCATGCTGCACGACCGTCCCGCTCGCGGCAACAGTAGCAAGATCAATCCCCAACGCCCGCGCCCGCGCCCTGACCGCCGGGGAAGCCAGCCCCTTCGCCCCTGTTTTACCGTCCTCCCCCTGAGTGCGGAGCTTATCTTCCTCCCCTTTGCGAGGGTGATCACTTGCGAGCGCCGCGAAGCGGCCGGGCCGGACCAAGGGTGGGGGTCGCTCGGGCCTATCCAGCTCACCGCCTTCAACTTCAAACACCACCAGCTCAGAACCAACCGCCGCCTTCGCCCCCTCTTCCCCCTTGCGCGAAACGATGCGTCCCTTGACCGGAGACACGATCTCCACCGTTGCCTTGTCCGTCATGATATCGACCAGCGGCTGCTCCTCGCTGATCTCGTCGCCCACCTTCCCATGCCACTTGACGATCTCCGCTTCCGCGGTCCCTTCGCCCACATCCGGTAGCTTGAATACATACCGTCCCATGGCGCTCAGCCTTCCCAATCCTCATGCTGAGGTGCTTTGCCTAAAGCAAAGCCTCGAAGCACGGTGCCGATGAAACGGCCCTTCGAGGCTCGCTTCGCTCGCACCTCAGGGTGAGGACCTATGATCATTCTACCCGCCCATGATCTTGCGGATCGCTTCCGCCACGCGCGCCGGTCCCGGGAAATACTCCCACTCGAACTCCTGCGGATAGGGCGTGTCCCATCCGGTGACACGCAAGATCGGCGCTTCCAGATGATAGAAGCAGCGTTCCTGCACCAACGCCGAAAGCTCCGCGCCATAGCCCGAGGTCCGCGTCGCCTCATGCACGATGAGGCAGCGCCCGGTCTTCTCCACCGAAGCCTCGATGGCTTCGATATCGATGGGCATCAGCGTGCGGAGATCGATCACTTCCGCATCGACGCCGGTTTCATTTGCCGCCGCCAGCGCCACATGCACCATCGTGCCGTAAGCCAGAATAGTCAGCGCCTCGCCCTCGCGCGCGGTCGCCGCCTGTCCCAGCGGTATCGAATAATACTCCGCCGGAACTTCGCCCGCCCTGTGCTTGGCCCAGGTCTCCACCGGCTTGTCGTGATGCCCATCGAACGGCCCGGTGTAGAGGCGCTTCGGCTCGAAGAACAGCACCGGATCGTCATCCTCAATGGCGCTGATCAACAACCCCTTGGCATCATAAGGGTTGGAGGGGATCACCGTCTTCAACCCGCACACATGCGTGAACAACCCTTCCGGACTCTGGCTGTGCGTCTGCCCGCCAAAAATGCCGCCGCCATAGGGCGCTCGCACGGTGATCGGCGCATTGAATTCCCCGCCCGAGCGGTAGCGCAGCCGCGCCGCTTCCGACACAAGCTGATCGAACGCCGGATAAATATAATCCGCGAACTGACATTCAACCACCGGCCGCAAACCATAGGCTCCCATGCCGATCGCTACCGCGATCTGCCCGCTCTCCGCAATCGGCGCATCGAACACGCGCGTCTCGCCATAGCGCTGCTGCAATCCATCGGTCACCCGGAACACGCCGCCGAAAAATCCCACATCCTCGCCGAAGATCAACACATCGGGATTGCGCGCCAGCATATTGTCCATGGCCGAATTGAGCGCCTGCACCATGTTCATCGCCGTCATGGCTTGGCAGCCTTCATCTCCGCCTGCTGCTCGCGCAGATGCCACGGCATTTCTTTATACACATCCTCGAACATCGTGGAGGGATCGTGATACGGCCCGCCGCCATGCACGCCGAGCTTCTGCGCCCTCTTGTTCTCCGCATCGGCGTGCGCATCGACCTCCGCCACGAGCGCAGTGTGCCGTGCTTCATCCCATTCACCCAAATGCATGAGATGCGCCTTGAGCCGGTTGATCGGATCCCCCAGCGGCCAATGCTGATATTCATCGCCGGCGCGGTAGCGGCTCGGATCGTCGCTGGTCGAGTGCGGTGCTGCGCGGTAGGTGAAATGCTCGATCAGCGTTGGGCCATGATTGCTGCGCGCCCGCTCCGCCGCCCAGCGCGTCACCGCATAGACCGCGAGGAAATCATTGCCGTCGACGCGAATGCCCGGCATGCCGAAACCAACGGCGCGCGAAGCAAACGTCGTCTCCTCGCCGCCGGCCACACCCTGGCTCGACGAAATCGCCCATTGATTATTGACGAGATTAAGAATGACCGGCGCATGATACACCGCCGCGAAAGTTAGCGCGTGGTGAAAATCTCCTTCCGCCGATGCGCCCTCGCCGATCCAGGTGGCCGCGATCCGCGTATCGCGTTTGTAGGCCGAAGCCATGGCCCAGCCCACGGCTTGCGGAAACTGCGTGCCGAGATTTCCCGACAACGAAAAGAAACTCGCCTCGCGCACCGAATAGAGCACCGGCAATTGCCGCCCCTTCAGCCGGTCGCCGGAATTCGCATAGACCTGGCACATCAAATCGAACACCGGCCAGTCCCGCGCGATCAACAGTCCCTGCTGCCGGTATGACGCAAAACACATATCGTCCCGATTGAGCGCCAGAGCCGCCGCCACCGCTACCGCTTCTTCACCAGTGCACTTCATATAGAACGGCGTCTTGCCCTGGCGCTGCGCCCGGAACATGCGCTCATCCAGCGCCCGCGTCAGCAGCATGGCGCGCAAACCCCGGCGCAGTGTCTCCGCGTCGAGCTTCGGATTCCAGGGCCCTTGCGCCGCACCCGCATCGTCGATGACGCGCACAAGCCCATAGGCCAGTTCATGCGTTGCCGAAGCCTTGGCATCACCCTTGGGGCGTTTCGCTTCGCCCGCCTTTGGCAAATCCAGATAGCTGAAGTCCGGCGTATCCCCCGGCCTGAAGCGCGATTCCGGAATATGCAGCCGCAGCGGCGAGCCATTTTTCATGGGATCGATGCTACCCCGGATTGGAGCGCCGCCGCAATCGCGCTATGAGAGCATATGTACGAAGCAGGCCTGAACTTCGCGCTGGGCAGCGACATCGAAGCGCTCCGCGAAACCGTACGCCGTTTCGCCCGAGACCGCGTGGCCCCGATCGCCGCCGAAATCGACAAGGACAACCGGTTCCCCATGCATCTCTGGCCCGAAATGGGCGCCCTCGGCATCCTCGGCATCACCGCGGCGGAAGATTACGGCGGCATCGGCATGGGCTATCTCGCCCACTGCGTCGCGACGGAAGAACTGAGCCGCGCCTCCGCCTCGGTCGCCCTCTCCTATGCCGCGCATACAAATCTCTGCGTCAACCAGATCAACCGCCACGGTAGCGCCGACCAAAAGCAACGCTTCCTGCCAAAACTCATTTCCGGCGAGCACATCGGCGCCCTCGCTATGTCTGAACCGGAAGCAGGCTCCGATGTCGTCTCCATGAAACTCGCGGCCGCAAAGCGCAACGACCGCTACATCCTCAATGGCCGCAAGATGTGGATCACCAACGGGCCCGACGCGCATACGCTCGTGGTGTACGCCAAGACAGATCCCAAAAATATCACCGCCTTTATCGTTGAACGCACCATGACCGGCTTTTCCTCTGGAAAGAAACTCGACAAGCTAGGCATGCGCGGCTCGAACACGTCCGAGCTCATCTTCACCGATTGCGAAATCCCCTTCGAAAACCGCCTCGGCGAAGAAGGGCAGGGCGTTCGCATTCTCATGTCAGGTCTCGACTACGAGCGCGTCGTGCTGGCCGCAGGGCCGCTTGGCATCATGGCCGCCTGTCTCGATGTGGTGGTACCCTACGTCCACGAGCGCAAGCAATTCGGCAAGCCGATCGGTGAATTCCAGCTCATGCAAGCCAAGCTCGCCGATATGTATGTAATCACCAGCGCCGCCCGGGCCTACGTCTATGCGGTGGCCGCGGCCTGCGACCGCGGCGAAACCACCCGCAAGGACGCCGCCGGCTGCATCCTTTACGCCGCCGAGCGCGCGACAACAATGGCACTCGACGCCATTCAATGTCTCGGCGGCAACGGCTACACCGAAGATTATCCCGCCGCCCGCCTCCTCCGCGATGCCAAGCTCTACGAAATCGGAGCCGGCACCTCCGAAATCCGCCGCATGCTGATAGGCCGCGAATTGTTCGAGGAGACTCTTTAACCACCTTCCTCGCCCACAGGGCGGGGAAGGTGTCGCGCGCGGCTTCCGCGCGTGACGGATGGGGTCTCTCAGCCTTGTTCAGCACCCCACCCGTCAGTTGCTTCGCAACTGCCACCCTCCCCATGCGTGCCGCATGGAGAGGGAGCTATCACTTCAACTTCGACTCGCGCTCCCAAATGCGCAACTCGCCCAGTTTATTCACAAACCCCGCCATATCCTTCGCCCCACCAAGCGCGATCATGCCTTTATCCAAGTTGTCGGCGATGCCCGCCTTTTCAAAGAGCGACATGGCCGCGTCGCTATAGCCGATGAATTTGCAATGGGCGAAAGCATCCGCCACGAAATCCCGCGCCTGCGGTTTCTTCAGCAGCGCCGCCATCCCGCTCTTGCCCGGCAACACCGCCACGGCATCATAGAGAACCGACGGACCGCCATCGAGCATCTGATCGCCCTCGATCAAGCTCCCATCGGCGGCTTCTGCTCCACCCACCTTGAGCGCAATCACCTCACAGACAGCCCCCGCCTTTTCCACCGCCGCCTTGAGCGCCTTGACGAGAGCGGCATCGCTGCCATCGCTGATCAATATGCCAAGCTTCCGGCCCTCGAACCGCTTGGGCCCCCGCTTGATGATGCTGAGTGCCGGTGAAGGCTCCAGGTCATCGCGCGTCGGCATCGCCGCATCCGCTGGCTTCGGCATGGCCTCGAGTCCAAGCCCCTGGCCCACTTTCTCCGCCAGGTCGTCATCGATGTTCAGCAAGTGCGACACCATCCGTTCGCGGATCGCCGGAGTCTTCACCTTGCTCAACTCAAATGTAAGCGCGTCCGCGATATGGTTCTGCTCTGTCGGCGTCTGGCTGATGTAGAACAGTCGCGCCTGGCTGTAATGATCCGCGAAACTCTCCGGCCGAAGGCGCACCTTCTCGCCTTGTTCCGTGGCGGCAAAGGAGCGGAACCCGCGCTCGGGCGATTCGCGGGGCCCCACACCCCACGAGTTCGGCTGGTAATTCGCGCGCCCCGCCGGATTTTTCATCGCCATGTGCCCATCCTGCTGGAAATGGGCGAACGGGCATTTCGGCGCGTTGATCGGAAGATGGGTGAAATTTGGCCCGCCCAGGCGCTTCAACTGCGTATCGAGATAAGAAAAATTCCGCCCCTGCAGCAGCGGATCGTTGGAGAAATCGATGCCGGGCGGCACGTTCTGCGTCATGAACGCGATCTGCTCGGTTTCCGCGAAGAAATTATCCGGCATGCGGTCCAGCACCAGCCGCCCTACCTTGATCGGCGGCAGCACTTCCTCCGGAATGATCTTCGTTGCATCCAGCACATCGAAATCGAATTCATCCGCAAAATCCTGGTCGAAGAGCTGCACCTGCAACTCCCATTCCGGAAACGCGCCCGAGTTGATCGACTCCCACAAGTCGCGGCGATGGAAATCCGGGTCCGCTCCGTTGATCTTCACCGCTTCGTTCCACATCACCGACTGCAAACCCAGTTTGGGCTTCCAGTGGAATTTGACGAACGTTGATTCATCCTTGTCATTAAGAAAGCGGAAGGTGTGAACGCCAAAACCCTCCATAAAGCGGAACGAGCGGGGAATGCCACGGTCCGACATCGCCCACATGATCATGTGCATGCTTTCCGGCGTCAGGCTGATGAAGTCCCAGGCATTGTCGTGGGCGGTGGCCGCTTGCGGAAAAGCCCGGTCCGGCTCCTGCTTGAAAGCATGCACCATGTCGGGAAACCGCAGCGCATCCTGAATGAAGAACACCGGGATGTTGTTGCCAACGAGATCCCAATTGCCCTCTTTCGTATAAATCTTGACGGCGAACCCGCGCACGTCACGCGCCAGGTCAGCCGAACCCTTATTGCCAACGACTGTCGAAAACCGCACGAACGCCGGCGTCTTTTCGCCCGCCCGCTGAAACAGATCGGCCCGCGTGTATTTGGCAAGGGAGTCATAGGTTTCAAAAAAGCCGTGCGCACCATAGCCTCGCGCATGCACCACGCGCTCAGGAATGCGTTCATGGTCGAAATGAAAAATCTTCTCGCGGAAATGGAAATCCTCAACAAGCGTTGGCCCGCGCGCGCCGATCTTCAGCGTGTTGTGGTCGTCGGAAATGGGCGTGCCCTGCGCCGTTGTCAAAACCGGCATATCGCCTTCGGCCACCTGATGCAGCTCGCCGCCGTCGCCCCGTACAAGTTCCTGGTCGTGAATTGTCGCCGATTTGGCGGTTGACCGTTTCGATGCTGATTTCGCTTTCGACGTCTTCGCCATATTTGGCTCCTTTTTCTGGGTGGTTGCCGCCGCATCATTGCTGCCCAGCGTGACGCCAGCTGCGGATCATGCGGGTTCTCCCTGCCCTGTCGGGTGCAGAGGAGGCAACTCCGGGGAAAGATGATCGTTCCCGGATCTCAGAACTTATTTTCGAGAACTCGCTACCGGCTCCCAACTCCCATCCAGCATCTTGATGATCGCGGAAAAATCCTTCCCCGCGCCGCCGGCATCGATGAAGTTCTGATAGAGCCGCTCCGCCAGCGCTCCCATCGGCGTCTTGGCGCCTGTCGTCTGCGAAGCTGCAAGCGCCAGCTTTAAATCCTTGAGCATCAGCGCCGCCATGAAGCCTCCCTCATAATCGCGATTGGAGGGTGCGGCAGGCACCGGTCCCGGCACCGGGCAATAACTCGTCATCGACCAGCACTGCCCCGAAGCCTTGGAGCTGATGTCGAAGAATACCTGAGGATCAAGCCCCAGGCTCATCGCCAGATTAAATGCCTCCGCCGTAGCGATCATGGCGGCGCCGAGCAGCATGTTGTTGCAGATTTTTGCAGCCTGCCCGGAGCCGGCCCCGCCCGCATGGATCACCGCCTTCCCCATGGCCTTCAGAAACGGCTCCGCCATGGCAAAGCCGTTGGGCGTTCCTCCCACCATGAAAGTAAGCGTCCCCGCAACGGCGCCAGCTACCCCGCCCGAGACTGGCGCGTCGACCATCTCGAAACCACGCGCGCCAGCGCCTTCGCCAATGGTCCGCGCCGTGGCCACGTCGATAGTCGAGCCATCGATGAGGATCGCTGCTTTCGGCGCGGCGGCAAAAACATGGTCTTCATAAACACTGCGCACCTGCGCTCCCGTTTGCAGCATGGTGACGACAGCATCTGCGCCCGCAACCGCGTCTTTGACGGAAGACGCGCGCGCCACACCCGCCTCGCCGGCCCGCGCCAGCGCCGCCTCCGAAAGATCGAAACCTTTCACGCTGTGCCCGGCCTTCACCAGATTGGCGGCCATGCCGGCGCCCATGTTCCCCAATCCGATGAATGCGATCACTGCCATGGGAGCCTCACTTGCCCGTGAAGTTGGGTTTCCGCTTCTCGATGAACGCCGTCATGCCTTCCTTCCGGTCCTCGATCGCGAACCGGCTGTGAAACAGCCGCCGCTCGAACAGGATGCCTTGAGCAAGCGAAGTTTCCATCGCCGCATTCACCATCTCCTTGTTGGCGAGAACTGCGAGCGGCGCCATTTCGGAAATCTTCTGCGCCGCCGCCAGCGCCTCCTCCATCAGCCTCTCCGCCGAAACGACCCGGCTCACGAGCCCGGCCCGCTCCGCCTCCGCCGCATCCATCATTCGCCCCGTCAACACCATATCCATGGCCTTCGACTTGCCCACAAGCCGCGTCAGCCGCTGCGACCCGCCCATGCCGGGCGCGACACCCAAGGTAATCTCCGGTTGCCCAAACTTGGCATTCTCCGCCGCGATAATGAAATCGCACATCATCGCCAGCTCGCAGCCCCCTCCCAGGGCAAAACCCGCAACCGCCGCGATAAGCGGCTTGCGGATGCGCGAGACTTGCTCGAACTCCGCGAAATAGTTATTCGCCAGCATGTCTGCCGTCGTCTTCCCCACCATCTCCTTGACATCGGCCCCTGCGGCAAACGCCTTCTCCGATCCCGTAATCACCGCGCAACGCAGCTGCGCGTTCGCGTCGAACTCCGTCAGTGCAATGAGCAATTCACAGGTCAGCATTCCGTTAATGGCATTCAGCGCCTGCGGCCGGTTGAGCCGGATCACCAGCACCGGACCGTGGGTCTCCAGGAGAAGTGTTTCATACTCAGCCATGTTCGCTCTCTTCTACATTTTCTTCACTCTAGCGGCGTCCACTCTTCATCTTCCGGCAATGGCGCGAAGATCGCGTCGATCTCATCCTCCATAACATCTTCAAACCGCGGCGGCGACCAGCGCGGACGATTGTCCTTGTCGATGATGAAGGCCCGGACACCTTCCATGAAATCCGGCTTTTCGAGAAGCCGTGAAACGATGCGGTATTCCATGCGCATGGTGTCGGAGAAATGCCGCACCTTCCTCCCTTCCGCCAATTGGCGCAGCGCCACCTTGGAGGAGCGCGGCGATTTCTTCCTGATCTCCGCCAATTGCTGCATCGCCCAGGGCGATGAATCGGCTTCGAGCGCCGCGATAATATCCTCGGTACGATCACCGGCAAACAACCGGTCAATCGCCGGGCGCTGCTGAATGATTGAAGCAGTGGGCGGCTCGACGGAAAAATCCTGCAATATAATGTCGATCCGCTCCCCCGCGGTGCTGAGCCGCGTCTTGGCATCTGGAAGCGCCTCGCGCGGCAGGTAATGCGTAGCAAGGCCCAGCGCCAGGCAATCGGCCCCGCTCAATCTCGCTCCCGTGAGCGCCAGCCATTCCCCCGCGCGCCCCGGCAATCGCGACAGGAATCGGCTGCCCCCTACATCGGGAAACAAACCGATGCCCGTTTCGGGCATGGCGAATACGGTCGCTTCCGTCGCCACTCGGTAGCGGCACGGCATCGCAAGACCCGCGCCTCCACCCATGACGATGCCGTCCATGAAACACACCGCCGGTTTCGCAAAGGAAAACAGCAGGTGGTTCATGCGATACTCGGAGTGGAAAAACGCCCGCGCATCTCCACCACCGCACAAGCTCTCATACAGCAACCGGATATCGCCGCCCGCGCAAAACCCCCTCCCCTCACTGTGATCGATCATCACGCGGGAAACAGTTGGATTCGTCCGCCATCCCTGCAACGCCGCGATGATCTCCCCGCACATGCCAAGGGTCAGCGCGTGCAGCGCCTTCGGCCGGTTGAGCGTGATGCGTCCCACGGCATCGTGAGACTGGGTAATGACGTCTCCCGCCATCACTGCCGCAGCATGTCGCGCGCGATGATTACCCGCATGATCTCATTGGTGCCTTCGAGGATCGAATGCACCCGAAGATCGCGGTAGATGCGCTCCACCGGAAAATCCCTGAGATAGCCATAGCCGCCATGAAGCTGCAGCGCCCGGTCGGCGACCCCCATGCAGGTGTCGGTGACAAACCGCTTGGCCATGGCGGAAAAACGCGTCGCATCCGGCGCGCGCCCCGTCACCTTCTCCGCCGCGAGATAGAGGAGCGCGCGCGATGCCTGCAGGCCCGTCTCCATATCGGCGAGAGTAAATTGCGTCGCCTGAAAATCCGCCACTGCCTGATCGAATTGCTTCCGCGTTTTCGTGTAGGCAACTGCCTCATCGAGGCAGCGTTGCGCACCGCCCAGCGAGCACGCGGCAATATTGATGCGCCCACCATCGAGCCCCTGCATGGCAATGCGAAAGCCTTCGCCCTCCGCCCCAATCAGATTTTCCACGGGCACTCGCACTCCGTCGAAATTCACCTGCGCAGTGGGCTGCGAATGCCACCCAAGCTTCTTTTCCTGTGCACCGAAGGAAACCCCCTTCATATCTTTCTCGATCACCAGGCATGAAATTCCCTTGGGTCCCTCCACGCCAGTCCGCACCATCGTGACATAAAGCTCATTCTCGCCTGCGCCAGAAATAAACGCCTTGGACCCGCTCACCACATAGTGGCCACCCTCCTTTACCGCGCGCGTTTTCAATGCCGCGGCATCCGAGCCAGACCCCGGCTCCGTCAGGCAATAGCTCGCCAACCTCTCGCAAGGGACGAGCGACGCCAGATATTTCGCCTTCAGTTTGGCGCTGCCGAAACGATCGATCATCCACGCCGCCATGTTGGTGATCGAGACGAACGCCGCCGTCGAAGGGCAGCCATAGGCCAGCGCCTCAATGATGAGCGCCGCCTCGAGCCGTCCCAGCCCAGCCCCGCCCGCCTCTTCCGAAACACTGATGCCGCCGAACCCCAGTTCCCCCGCCGCTTTCACCGTGGCGCGCGGGAATATTCCCTTCTCATCCCACTCTGCCGCGTGAGGCGTAATCGCCTCCGCCGTAAACCGCCGCGCCGTCTCCCGGATCGCACGCTGTTCGTCGGTGAGGTCGAATTGCATCGTCGCACTATCCGGCATTCCACAGGAGTTGTCACCGCTTCTTAATCCGTCATCCCGGCGAAAGCCGGGACCCACCTCTCAGCGTGAAGACTCTTCGAAATCCCTATCGTGTTTACCGTGGGTCCCGGCGTTCGCCGGGATG
>JBGTJO010000145.1:0-4709 GCA_041745135.1 Aestuariivirga sp.
GGGCAAGGTGGTGGCGGGCGCGGACGTGGCCAATCCGGCGCGGCGCGGGGCGCCGATCTCCGCTACAACATGGAAATATCCTTAACCGAAGCTTACAGCGGCAAGACTGCGCAAATCCGCGTGCCCTCTTCGGTTACCTGCGACATCTGCTCAGGTTCGGGCGCCAAGGCGGGGTCCAAACCCAAGACCTGCAATACTTGCAATGGCGTCGGAGCGGTTCGCTCACAGTCGGGCTTCTTCACGGTGGAACGGACCTGTCCCACCTGCCAGGGCCGCGGCCAAGTGATCTCAGACCCCTGCCATGCCTGCGGCGGCCAGGGCCGCGTCACGCGGGAACGCACCCTGTCCGTCAATATTCCATCAGGCGTCGAGGACGGAACGCGCATCAGGCTTGCCAGCGAAGGGGAAGCTGGATTGCGGAGCGGCCCTCCCGGCGATCTTTACATTTTCCTCTCCGTCAGGTCCCATGAGTTCTTCCAGCGCGATGGAGCCGATCTGTTCTGCAAGGTGCCGGTCTCCATGACCACCGCCGCCATGGGCGGTGAAATCGAAGTGCCGACGATCGACGGCAAGAAAGCCCGCGTCACCATCCCTGAAGGCTCCCAGACCGGCAAGCAGTTCCGGTTGAAGGCCAAGGGCATGCCGGTGCTGCGCTCATCCCAATCGGGCGACATGTATATTCAGATTTCCGTGGAAACGCCGGTCAACCTCACGCGCCGCCAGCGCGAGCTGCTGCGCGAGTTCGAGACCGACGCCCGCAACAACTCGCCCGAATCGGAAGGCTTCTTCGCCAAGGCGAAAGCCTTCTGGGACGCCTTCGGGAACTGATCCCAGCGCCGAATGATTTTTGGTGGAACGGTCTCACAGAAAGATTCAATCTGTCGCAATAATTTTCCGTCACCCCAGCGCAAGCTGGGGTCCCGCTTCCTTGCGACGGAAGACCCATTGTGAAAATATCCCTTGACAGTGTTCCTATTATGTTCTAGGGGCAGTCATGGATTGGGCCCGGGCCATCGAGATCAACCAAGCAGCGCTCACCCGCATCGTGACAGCACTCATCGCCATGGTGGGACTTGCGGCGCAAGGCGCTGTGTCGCGGTTGCCCAGGCCTCTCTACCGCAGGGCGCTCAGCATATTGCGTCCGGCGGAATCGGCGGTCCGCCGCCTGATCGTCATCGCCGCCAGGGGCGTTAAGGTGAAACCCCATGCTGTCCGTGCCATGCCTCCGGGGCTGATACTCGCACGCGTTGGCAGCACTGGCGCCTCGTTTCAACTCTTCGATTCTCGCAAGCGCTTCGGCCACATGCGGTCGCGGAGCGCCGGCCGCAAGGTAACACCCCGCGTCTTTGTTTTCGGCGACAGCCCGTTCGCGCCGCTGTTTCAACGTCAGGAGTCAGGCGGAGCCGAACCTCCGATCGACGATGGCATGGTGGGCGCTGGGCGTCTTCTCCGCCGTCTCGCGGCGATAAGGACAGCGCTCGAAAACTTGGCCGCCCAGGCACAGCGTCTGGCGCGCTGGCAAGTGCGGCGCGAGCGGATGACAAGCCCCAAGTTCCGCTCGCCGCTTCGTCCTGGCCGTCCGCCCGGCCATCGCAAGGAGCCAGGACACGAAGTCCACGCGGTGCTGAGAGAGTGTCATGGTCTCGCCATGGATGCGCTCAAGGAAGATAGCTCTTGAGCGCAGCGGCTGTGCGGCAAATTTCGGATTCTATTTGAAATTTTCGATGCTCTAGGCCGCCAGCCGCGCCGCCAGGGATTGCAGCGTTACGTGACCTTTGAAGCCGCCGGCTGACTTTGCGTCCTTCTCCTCTTCGATTGCATGGGCGAAGATGACGGCGGGATCCTTCTCCAATTTGCCAACGAGGCGCTGGATACGCGGATACGCGCTGGTGTCCACAGCCTTGTGGAACCCCGCCCAACGCGCAATGCCGCTGAGATAGGCGTCAGCAATGGTGCGCCGGCCGCCCATGATCCACTCGCGATCCTTCAGCAATGTTTCCAGCACAGCATGGGCCTTGGCCACCTGATTGCGTCCCATGGCGCCAAGCGCCGCCTTGGCATCGCTATCGAGCTCATGCTCGTAGGAATACCAGAGCGGCGCAAATGCGTTATAGAAATCCGTGTTGAGAAAATTGAGCCGCTGGTTCAACAGGTCGAAATCGCGCGTGCCCTGGGCGAAGCCCAATTTCTTTTCGAGATCGCGGGCGGCAAGGTTATGGAGGATCGCAACGCTCTCGCTGAGCGGCGTTCCATCCTCAAGCAGCATGACGGGCGTTTCGCGCGCGGGGTTGAAACGGTCGTAAAATTTGTTTTGCATATCGCCCGGCATGTTGATGCGGCAAAGGCGATAGGGCTTGCCCAGCCACTCAAGCGCGACAATCGATCCAAACGAACTGCCGAGCGGTACGCCGTAGAAAAGCACAGGTTCCATAATTCAAATCTCCATTGCTCTGTCCGAAACTGGAATGCCGCGGACCAAAGCCCCATATGGATCGGAGCGAAATGCTTTAAAGAACGCACAAAAATGTTGGATAGTCACAAATATCATACTGGAGCCATGCGATGAAAAACACCGTTTCGGCCTGTCCGATCGAAGACGTGATGCGCCTGCTCAGCGGGCGCTGGCGCACCTTGCTGGTCTATTATCTGAGCGATGGCCCCAAGCGCTTCAGCCAATTGCGCCGCGACAATCCGACGATCTCGCACCGCATGCTGACCCTCAATCTCCGCGAGTTGGAGGCTGCGGGAGTCATATTCCGCACCATCTATCCAAGCGTGCCGCCCCGCGTCGATTACGCTCTGAGCGAAGATGGGCGGCGGCTTGTCCCGCTGGTCAACGCCCTTGGAGATTGGTGGGAAGATATCAAACAGCGGCCGGCCGCCATAAATTCAAGGGAGTCCCCGCAAACCGGCACGGGGCCAAGCGCCCTTTCTTAACGGCCATTTTTGGACCATCATTTCCCGCCAGTTGATTCTTGGGGCACGCCTCGCAGGCGTGACACCGGTAGGGAATGGGCACTCACACCACGCGCGGGAAAAGAGGCGGCACGGAACGGGTTGAGCCTCGGCTGTTCGCCGGCCGGAACCGCGGCCGCAAGCCGCCGCGGCGCCGTCGCGGGTTCCTCGGCAGACTCGGGCGGTTTTCCGCGATCCTGGCGTTCTGGAGCGCGATCGGGCTTGCCGCGTTCTTCGGCTATATCTGGCTGTCGCTCGACCAAAAGGGCCTCTTCGAGATTCCGGCTCGTGAGCCCGGCATCATGGTGCTCGCCGCCGACGGCACGGCGCTTGCGGAACAGGGCTCATTCTTCGGCGATGAAATCCGGGTGAGCGAGTTGCCCGATTATGTGCCAAACGCGGTGATCGCCATCGAGGACCGGCGGTTTTATTCGCATTTCGGTGTCGATCCCCTCGGCCTTCTTCGCGCCGCCCTTGCCAATGTGGTGGCTGGCCGTGTCGTGCAAGGTGGCTCCACCTTGACGCAGCAGCTTGCCAAAAATCTGTTCCTGACGCCCAAGCGCACCTTCGAGCGCAAGCTGCAGGAGGTGGTGCTCGCCATGTGGCTGGAAGCGCGCTTTTCCAAGGAGGAGATCCTCCAGCTCTATCTCAACAGGGTTTATTACGGCGCTGGCGCAACCGGCATCGAGAAGGCGGCCAACACCTATTACCAAAAGTCCGCCCGCGATCTCACCATTGGCGAAGCGGCAACTCTGGCCGGCGTCCTCAAGGCGCCGTCCAGTTATAATCCGTTGCATAACGCGGAAGCCGCCGCTGAACGTGGGCGGCTGGTGATCAACAGCATGGTGTCAACCAGCGCCATCACCGAACGCGAGGCCCTGGCAGCGCTGGCCTCACCCGCAGCCGTCCCCGCCTCCGACTACATCCCCGCCAAGCAATATCTGGTCGACTGGGTCATCGAGCAACTGCCGGAGCTGGTGAAGAATTATTCCGAGTCGATCGTCATCGAAACCACCATCGATCCCTATCTTCAGCGCCTTGCCGAGAGAGCGCTCCGCAAACGCCTGAACGAAGAGGGCGCCAGTCTCGGCGTTTCGCAAGGGGCGCTGGTGATCATGGACACGACGGGCGCCATCAAGGCGATGGTCGGCGGCAAATCCTATAAGCGCAGCCAGTTCAACCGCGTGACCAAGGCGCTCCGCCAGCCAGGCTCGGCCTTCAAGCCCTTCGTGTTCCTCGCCGCTGTTGAACAGGGTTATGAATCCGGTTCCGTCGAAGTTGACGAGCCCATCCGCATCGGCGATTGGGCTCCAGAAAATTACAAGCAGAAATATCTGGGCGAGGTGACGCTCAAGAAAGCGCTGGCGCTCTCGCTCAACACCGTTGCGATCAAGCTCATGACCCATGTGGGGCCGCAAGCAGTTGCAGCCGTCGCCCATCGTCTTGGCATCACCTCGCCGCTCGGTAACGATGCCTCACTTGCCTTGGGTACCTCCGAGGTAACTCTGCTGGAGCTCACCTCGGCCTTTGCGCCCTTCGCCAACGGCGGCACCCCCGTTGCGCCCTTCACGGTCCGCCGGATCGCCTCTCGCGATGGCCAGGTGCTTTATGAGCGCCGAGGCGAAGGATTCGGAAACGCGATCAACAATTATGACCTTGGCCAAATGAATGAGATGCTGATGGCTGTGGTAAGCGGCGGCACGGCGCGGCGCGCGCAATTTGATGATTTTGAAATTGCCGGAAAAACCGGCACC
>JBGTJO010000146.1:0-16225 GCA_041745135.1 Aestuariivirga sp.
ACCGGCAGGATGCGGCTTCGCGCCATGCCGCGATGTTCCATGCGCGAGACGACCTCCTGGCCCACATAGCAGCCCTTCTCGAAGCTGACCCCACCCAACTGATCGAGATTGGCCTCATGGGGGAAAAATTCACCCGAGCCCAAATCGGCATCCGTATCCGCCAGCCCCACATCGATACGAACCTCGTCGTAGCCAGCCGCAGTCGGCAGCGTTCCCGGTGGTAAGAAGAACCGCCAACCCATCTCCGGGCTGCGCGGATCGCGGTAGCGTAATTGCTGCGGCGGCATTTGCGGCGCCACACCGACATCATAGTCTGTAAGATCGACGATGCTCACCTTGGCGCGCAGTTTGTAGAAGGTCAGACGCTTGATGAAATCGGCCTTCTGCGACGCTGAGCAATCGACCAGGAAGGCCGCGCCCGCATCGTACACAAACACATCGAAGAGGATCTTGCCCTGGGGCGTGAGGAGGGCCGTATAGGTGGCCTCTCCCGGCTTAAGAACTTCGATATCGGCGGTTAAAAGGTTGTGCAGGAAGTGCCGCGCTTCGGAACCATCGATTCGAAACGCGCTGCGGTCGGTTAATATCCCCGCGGAAAATGCTTCAATATTCATGCGTGTTGCTTCATTGCCCCGGCACATTTACGTAAGGCTTAGGCGACAATCAAGGAAGCTCATGGCATTCACCGCCGATACGATCCTGAAGGGCGGCACCCTCGTCAATCATGATGGCGTGGGCGAACGCGACGTTGCGATTTCCGCAGGCCGGATTGCCGGTATTGGCAGCTTCAGCGCCGGGCAGGGCGGTGAGGTGATCGATTGCCGCGGCCTGCACATTCTGCCGGGCGTCATCGACACGCAGGTGCACATGCGCGAGCCCGGTACTGAGCACAAGGAGGACCTTGAGACCGGAAGCCGTGCGGCCGTGATGGGCGGCGTTACCGGCGTTTTCGAAATGCCCAATACCAAGCCCGCAACTGTGACGGCGGAAACCCTCGCCGACAAGGTACGCCGCGCCAGCAACCGCATGTATTGCGACTTTGCATTTTATGTGGGCGGCACTCGTGAAAATACACGCGAACTGGGCGAGCTTGAACGCCTGCCCGGATGTGCCGGCATCAAGGTGTTCATGGGCTCCTCCACCGGTGAACTTCTGGTGGAGGATGACAAAGGCATCACTGACATTTTGCAATCCATCCGCCGGCGCGCCGCCTTCCACAGTGAGGATGAATTCCGCTTGGCCGCGCGCAAGGGTGAGCAGCGTGCAGGAGATGCAGCGAGTCATCCCATCTGGCGTGATGCGGAGGCTGCGCGCCTTTGCACCGAACGCCTGTTGCGGCTGGCGCGCGAGGCTGGAAAACGCATCCATGTGCTGCATATTTCCAGCGCCGATGAATTGCCGCTGCTTGCCGCCAACAAGGATATCGTGAGCGTTGAGATGACGCCCCATCACCTGACGTTCTCCTCGGAAGACTACGCTAGACTTGGCACATTGCTGCAGATGAACCCGCCGGTGCGGAGCCCAGACCATCGCGAACGCCTGTG
Source organism: Aestuariivirga sp. (assembly GCA_041745135.1). Lineage (GTDB taxonomy): Bacteria > Pseudomonadota > Alphaproteobacteria > Rhizobiales > Aestuariivirgaceae > Aestuariivirga. The sequence continues at coordinate 1,545 of JBGTJO010000146.1, forward strand.
GCACGGGCTAGCTTCCGGCATCGTCGACGTTCTTGGCTCCGATCACTCACCCCATACATTAGAAGAGAAGCAAAAACCCTATCCGCAATCGCCGTCGGGCATGCCGGGTGTGCAGACGCTGGTGCCCATCATGCTCGATTGGGTGAACCGAGGCAGGCTTTCCATCGAGCGTTTCGTCGATCTTACCTCCCATGGCCCCGCGCGCATTTTCGGCATAGCGCGCAAGGGCCGCATTACCGAAGGCTATGACGCCGACCTCACCATTGTGGACATGAAGCGGCGCCACGAGATAACGAACAGTTGGATCGAAAGCCGCTGCAAATGGACCGCCTATGATGGCATGACGGTCACTGGCTGGCCGGTTGGCACATTCGTGCGCGGCCGCCGTGTCATGTGGGAGGGCCAGATCATCGGGCAGGCCCACGGCCAAGCCATCAAATTCGTTGAGGCGTTGTAACATGCCCTTTCGCGCGATTCTGATCAGCAAAACGGAAGAGGGACAGAAGGCCGACCTCGTAAATCTCACCGAGGCCGATCTCATGGAGGGCGACGTCACTATCGATGTGAGCCACTCTTCGGTCAACTACAAGGATGGCCTCGCCTTGACGGGCAAGGGCCCCATCATCCGCAAATTCCCGCTGATTCCCGGCGTTGATTTCGCGGGGACGGTTCGTACATCGAGCCATCCGAGCTGGAAAGCGGGCGATAAAGTCGTGCTCAATGGCTGGGGCGTTGGCGAACAGCACCATGGCGGGTTTTCCGAAGTGGCGCGGGTCTCCGGAGACTGGCTGGTGCCGGTGCCGGGAGGCTGGACCTGTGCCGACGCCATGGCGGCTGGTGTTGCCGGGTTTACGGCCATGCTGTGTGTGATGGCCCTGGAAGAGCAGGGGATGAAGCCTGCCCATGGCGATATTCTGGTGACGGGCGCTGCTGGAGGTGTTGGCACCACGGCGATCGCCATTCTCGCAAAGCTCGGTTACCGCGCCATCGCCTCCACGGGCCGCGTTGCAGAGGAGCCCTTCCTGAAAGAATTGGGCGCAGCCGGCATCGTGGACCGCAATGAGTTCAACACGCCCGTGAAACCGCTGGGCAAGGCGCGCTGGGCGGGCGCTATCGATTCCGTGGGCTCGATAACGCTCGCCAATGTGCTATCGCAAACCAATCCCGAAGGAACCGTCGTCGCCTGCGGCCTGGCCCAGGGCATGGACCTTCCCACCTCCGTCGCCCCCTTCATCCTGCGCGGAGTGAAGCTCATTGGCATCAACTCGGTGACAACGCCATTGCCCCGCCGCCTTGCCGCTTGGCAGCGCCTCGCCCACGATCTGGACCTCGACAAACTCCGGCGGCTCACAACCCATGTGAAGCTTGAGGACGTGTCAGAGGTTGCCCAAGCCATCGTCAAGGGCCAAGTGCGCGGACGCGTCGTCGTCGATATTCGATAAAATTTCGTCACCCCAGCGAGAGCTGGGGTCCCGCTTACCGAAGCGGGATTCCGGCTTTCGCCAGAATGACGGGAATAAATAGCTTACTGCTTCGTCTTGCTGATGGTGAACTCGCCCGCCCGGATGCGTTCCGGCAGTCGTTCGCACATCACAGCCACGGGCTCCTCGCCATAGGTGGCGATCATGTCGGACAGCGCGGCGAAAATTGCCGCCGTGGCGATGCAATCGGGGTCGAGTCCGTCATAAATAGCTTCTTCCCACGCATCGAGAATATAGCGGAGCGCCATGTGCTTGGCCTCAGCGGTGCTCGGTGCATTAAGCGTCTTGGCGTTGAATTTCAGCATCCCGCCGACGACCTTAGCAACTATGGGGAGACGGGCGACTCGATCCTTAAACGAAGGTTAATTTCAGGAGGCGAATTTAAGTCAAAGCTTTAACAGGACCTTGGCGCGCACGATTGCATCGCGCGTATTGGGCGTAAAATCTAGGTTTTCAAGCTCTTCCGGCAGGGCCCAGCGGAGCGCCAGCACGTCGTCGGACGCCACCGCCTTGCCCGATTTCCATCGGCCCGTATAGCAGGCGATCATGTAGGTGCCGTCGCCGAGATCGAGATTATAGACGCCCGAGAGTTGCTTAAGATCGGCCTTGACCCCGGTTTCCTCGAGCAGTTCCCGATGGGCCGCCGTCAGCAGCGTCTCTCCTGCTTCCACATGGCCGCCGGGCAGGCTCCACAAGCCAGCGAAAGGCGCATTGGCCCGCTGCACAATGAGCACCCGCTTCGCGTGCCACACGCAAGCCGAGACGCCGAGCTTAGGAGGTTGTGGCATTGCTATCCGCGCCATCGATTCGGCGGGCCATGCACATGACGGGGCTCACCTCATAGCCGAGCTTTTCGTAGAAACCGCGTATCTGCGCATTTTCGGCGCGCACCAGCAGATTGATCTTCCACACCCCGCGCTGGCGGAGCCACGCTTCGGCGGCGCGCACCGCCTGCTTGCCAAAGCCCTTGCCCTGTAGCGCCGGTTCCACGGCGACGTAATAGAGCACGCCGCGGTGCCCATCATGACCCGCCATGACGGAAGCAGCGATGTGGCCCTCCGCTTCGCTTACGAGAATAGCCGATGTCTCGCTCGCGCGAGCGAAGGCAATATCCTTGTAGGGATCGTTCCACGCGCGGGTCAATCCGCAGCTCCGCCAAAGGGCGGCCACCGCCTCCACATCCTCGTCTTCCATATCGCGAAAATTGATCAATCCGGCAGCACCTTGCCGGGGTTGAGAATGCTGTTGGGATCGAGCATGTGCTTCAAATCCCGCATCATCTGCAACTCCACCGGCGACTTGATGCGCGCCATGTGATGGCGCTTCAGCCGTCCGATGCCATGCTCGGCGCTGATGGAGCCGTCAAGTTTCAGCACCATCTCGAAGACCACGGAGCTCATCTCCTCCCACTGGGCGAGAAAGGCCGCTGTGTCCATCTCCGGGGGTTGCGAGACATTGTAATGGATATTGCCGTCCCCCAGATGGCCGAAGGAAAAGAGGCGGGCGCCTGGCATGAAGCGCTGCACCGCCGCCCCTGCTTCATCGAGAAACTGCGGCACCTTCGCAACCGGTACCGCGACATCATGCTTGATCGAGCCGCCCTCGAACTTCTGCGATTCCGACATGAGCTCCCGGATGGACCATAGTTCCGCGCGCTGCGTTCCCGATTGTGCGACGGTTGCATCGGTCACCAGCCCGCGCTCCATCGCATCTTCCAGGATTTTTTCGAAGGCGCCCGGAGCGGGATCGGAAAGCTCCGCCAGCACATACCATGGCGATGGCTGGCCAAGCGGGTCGCGCACGCCCATATGCTTGACGGTGTAGCCGAGGGCGAGGAGCGGCATGAGTTCAAAGGCGGTAACGCGATTGCCGCTCAACTCGCGGGCCAGTGAGAGAAGATCAACCGCGGCCTGAGGCGAGGGCACGGCTATGAAGGCCGTCTCGTAATGTTTGGGCCTGGGATAAAGCTTGAGCACCGCACCAGTGATGACGCCGAGCGTTCCCTCGGCACCGATGAACATGTTCTTGAGATCATAACCCGTATTGTCTTTGCGCAGGCGCTTGAGGCCGTTCCAGATACGGCCATCGGCCAGCACCACTTCCAGGCCAAGGCAGAGATCGCGCGCATTGCCATAGGCGATCACATTGAGGCCGCCCGCATTGGTCGAAAGAGTGCCGCCGATGCGGGCGGAGCCTTCCGAGGCAAGGCTTAACGGAAACAGGCGGTCCGCTGCATCTGCCGCTTCTTGAACTGATTTAAGTGTAGCCCCGGCTTCCACGGTCATGGTGTTGCCGCTGGCATCGACATCGACGATGCGCGTCATGCGGTCGAGTGAGAGCAGGATTTCCGTTCCTCTTTCATGGGGAATCTGTCCGCCGGCCAGACCGGTGTTTCCCGATTGCGGCACGACAGCCGTGCGGGTCTCGTTGGCGATTGCCAAAATGCGCGAGACTTCCTCCGCGGAACCCGGCCTCAGCACCAGCGGCGACTTGCCATGCCAGAGTCCGCGCCACTCACGCATGTAGCCATCCATCCCCGCGGCATCGCGGATCGCGTTTTTTTCGCCCACCACAGCCGCAAGACGGCTGAGCGTTTCTTCGCTTGGCGGAGCGTTCATGCCGGGTCCCGGGGAGCTGCCGCGCGCATCAGCCTGTCGTTGATGGCTTCACCGAGTCCATGATGAGGAATGGGGGCCACGGCAATCGCGGTGACGCCGGTGGCGTCGATATCGTGCAGAAGACGAAACAGGCTCGCGGCCGCTTCCACGAGATCGCCCGAAGGGGAAAGCGAGTAGGGCCCGTGCGCGTGCAGCGGACCGAATCCCAGATAGGCTTCCCCACTACGCGGTGCCTCTGCATGAAGACGGATCTCGGCGCGCGGTGCATAATGACTGAGGAGCTGGCCCGGCGCATGGGGTCGCTCGGCATGGGATTGAGAGGCCAGCGAACCGGTGATGCCTTCGATTTCGGCGCGCGAGATGCCGCCGTGGCGCAGCAGCTTGGGAGAGGAGTCGAGGAAACTCACGACCGTTGATTCAACGCCCACCTTGCAGCGCCCGCCGTCAAGGATCGTTGCGACCTTGGCGCCAAGATGCCGCCTCACATGTTCGGCGGTCGTGGGACTGATGCGGCCCGAGGGATTGGCGCTGGGCCCGACCAACGGTCCGCCGAACTGACTGAGAAGCTCGAGCGCCACCGGATGGTTGGGCACTCGCACGGCGACCGACGGAAGCCCGGCCGAAGCCAGCAGCGACACCGGGCAATCTCCTGTGCGAGGGACAACGATGGTCAAGGGCCCCGGCCAAAACGCTCTCGCCAGATTCACAGCCGCCTCGGAGAACGCCGCCAGCGGAAAAGCGGCATCGGCCTCCGCCACATGGACGATCAGCGGATTGAAGGCAGGCCGTCCTTTCGCCGCATAGGCGCGCGCCACCGCCGTATCATTGGTGGCATCGGCCCCCAGGCCATAAACCGTTTCGGTTGGAAAGGCGACAAGATCGCCGCGCCGCAGCGCTTCCACGGCAGCGGCGATATCATTCAAAGCAGGCATGCAATTGCGGTCTATAGCAGTCCCGGCTCGCCGCAGCTACAAACCGCCCATGACCACCGCCCTCTTCACCCACCCGTCCTCTCTCGGACACGTGACGCCCGAAGGTCACCCGGAGAGGGTTGATCGCATTCGCGCCGTCGAACAGGTTTTGGAGCAGCCACGCTTCAAAGACCTGCTCCGCGCGGAAGCGCCACTTGGCCGCGAGGAGGACATTCTGCGCGCCCATAGCGCGGATCATTTGCGGCGCATCCGCGTGAGCGCCCCCGATAGCGGCGTTGAATATCTCGATGCCGATACAGCCATGTCGCCGGGGTCGCTCGAGGCAGCGCTCCGCGCCGTGGGGGCCGCGACCGCCGCCGTCGATCTGGTATTTGGCGGCGAGGCAAGCAATGCCTTCTGCGCCTTGCGGCCCCCCGGCCACCATGCCGAGCGCACCCGGCCCATGGGCTTCTGTTTTTTCAATCAGGCCGCCATCGCCGCTTTTTATGCCCGTGCCAGATACGGCGCCGCCCGCGTGGCCGTGGTCGATTTCGACGTCCATCACGGCAATGGCACCCAGGACATTTTCTGGTCCGATGCGGATATGTTCTACGGCTCCACTCACCAGATGCCGCTCTATCCCGGAACCGGCTCATCAGGAGAAACCGGTGCTGGCAACATCTTCAACCTCCCCTTGCGCGCGGGCGATGGCGGCGAGCAATTCCGCGCTGCCATGGGTTCGATCATCATGCCCGCCCTCCACGCCTTCACGCCCGATCTCATCATCATCTCGGCGGGCTTTGATGCTCATCACCGCGATCCCCTCGGCAGCCTGCGATTGACCGAAGCCGATTTCGCCTGGGCAACACTGCAATTGATGGAGGCTGCGGAGACTCACAGCGCGGGCCGCGTTGTATCGGTTCTGGAAGGCGGCTATGATTTGCAAGGCTTGGCGTCTTCGGTGGGCGCCCATGTGCGGGCGTTGATGGGTGGAGACGAGTTCTGATGGCTGCCGAGACGAACGATATTGCCGGCCTTCCCTTCGAAAAGGCGTTGGCACAACTGGAGGAGATCGTCACCAAGCTCGAATCCGGCAAGGTCGATCTCGAACAGTCAATCTCGATCTACGAGCGCGGCAAAAGCCTGAAGGAGCATTGCGAGAAGCTCCTGAAGGACGCCGAAGCGAGGATCGAAAAGATCACGCTGAAACCCGACGGAACGGCGGCAGGCACCGAACCGCTGGATGTGAAGTGAGGGCTCTACCCCACCTGTCCCCTGTGCCGCAGGAAATGATCGGCCAGCACCAGCGCCATCATGGCTTCGCCCACCGGCACGGCGCGGATGCCGACGCATGGATCGTGGCGGCCTTTGGTCGAGATATCGGCATCTTCCCCCGATGTGGTCACAGTCTTCCGTGAAGTGAGGATCGAGGAAGTCGGCTTCACCGCGAAACGCACAACGATATCCTGGCCCGTGGAAATGCCGCCGAGAATGCCGCCAGCGTTGTTTGTCATGAATTCCGGCCTGCCGTGGCGCATGCGGATCTCATCGGAATTTTCTTCGCCCGAAAGCACCGCTGCGCCAAAGCCCGCGCCGATTTCGACACCTTTCACAGCATTGATGCTCATCATGGCGGCGGCGATATCCTGATCGAGCTTGCCGTAAATGGGAGCGCCCCATCCCGCCGGAACGCCAGAGGCCGTGACCTCGATGATGGCGCCGCAGGATGACCCGGATTTCCGCACGCCATCGAGATAGCTTTCCCAGGCAGTCGCCGCCTTGGCGTCCGGTGCAAAGAAGGGATTCTGCTCAACCTGTGACCAGTCCCAATTGGTGCGGTCGATGGCGTGCGGCCCCATCTGCACCAGCGCGCCTCGGATATTGACGCCAGGGATGACCTTGCGCGCCACCGCACCCGCGGCCACGCGTGCCGCGGTTTCCCGCGCCGAGGAACGGCCGCCGCCGCGATAATCGCGCAATCCGTATTTCGCCTGGTAGGTCCAGTCGGCATGACCGGGGCGGAACTTGTCGCGGATTTCGGCATAGTCCCTGGGGCGCTGGTCGGTGTTCTCGATCAGGAGCATGATCGGCGTGCCGGTTGTCACAGCGCCTCCGGTGCGGTCGTCCTCGAACACGCCGGAAAGAATTTTCACGGCATCCGCTTCCTGGCGCTGCGTGGTGAAGCGCGATTGCCCCGGGCGGCGCTTATCGAGGAACACCTGTATATCTTCCGCTTTCAGCGCGATGCCGGGTGGGCAGCCATCGACGATGCAGCCGATCGCGGGCCCATGGCTTTCGCCGAAAGTCGTCAAGCGGAAAAGATGACCGAACGTGTTGTGCGACATGAGTTCTGATTAAGCTGCAACGCCGATGGCGTCAAACTGCCGAGCTTCAGTCTCCGGGAACAACACTCATATCGGGAGCTTCCGGATTTTTCATGCCGACGATGTGATACCCGGCATCCACATGCAGAATTTCACCGGTGACGCCGCGCCCCAGTTTGGAGAGGAGATAGAAGGCAGAGTCGCCGACTTCGTCGATGGTGACGGTGCGCCGGAGCGGCGAGTTGTATTCGTTCCATTTCAGAATATAGCGGAAATCGCCGATGCCCGACGCGGCCAGGGTCTTGATCGGACCCGCCGAAATGGCGTTGACCCGGATATTCTTGGGGCCAAGATCGGCGGCCATATAACGCACCGAAGCCTCGAGCGCCGCCTTGGCGACGCCCATCACATTATAATGCGGCATCCACTTTTCCGCGCCGTAATAGGTGAGCGTGAGGAGGGATCCGCCATGGGTCATCAGTCTCTCGGCACGCTGCGCAATCGCCGTGAAGCTGTAGCAGCTGATGAACATCGTCTTGGTGAAGTTCTCCGCCGAAGTATCTACATAGCGTCCCGTCAGCTCATCCTTGTCGGAGAAGGCGATGGCATGGACGAGGAAGTCGAGCCGTCCCCAATTCTTCTCTATTTCGGCAAACGTGGCGTCGACCGAGGCCATATCGGTGACATCGCAAGGTACAACGAGCTTCGAGCCGATCTCGGCGGCCAGCGGCTCCACCCGCTTTTTGATGGCGTCGCCCTGATAGGTGAAGGCGAGCTCCGCTCCGTGGCTAGCACAGGCCTTAGCGATGCCCCAGGCGATTGAGCGATTATTGGCCACTCCCATGACGAGCCCGCGCATGCCCGCCATCAAGCCATTGCTATCGCCCATGAGGTTTTTCTGTCCGAAGATTGGCAGCCGGTCTAAACCGGCGGGGTTCATTGGCACAAGTCCAGGGGCTGGTCCACCGGAAAGAAATCGAAGGTGATGGCAAAACAGCCGATAGACCGCCTGCGGGCGATTTGTCTCGCTCTTCCCGAAGCGCGGGAGAAGGAGGCTTGGGGCGACCCCACTTTCCGCGTGCGCGACAAGATATTCGCCATGGAGAAACGGGGAGACGGGCGTATCTCTGTTTGGTGCAAGGCGCCTCCCGGCAGTCAGGCCGTGCTGGTCGGCGCCGATCCGCAACGGTTTTTTGTGCCACCCTATGTCGGCTCCAAGGGCTGGGTCGGCATTCGCCTGGATAATGATCCGGATTGGGATGAAGTAACCCGCCTGATCAAGCGCAGCTACAAGCTGATCGCGCCAAAGCGGCTTGCAGCGTTGATTGAATGATGATTTTCATGTCATTAACAAGTCATGAGCCTGAGCGATCTTGCGAAATTGACCGATTCCATCGGATTTACCGAGCGGAACGATCCCTTAGGCCTGTTCGCCGACTGGCTGAAGGACGCCGAGAAATCCGAGCCCAACGATCCCAACGCCATGGCGCTGGCGACCGTCGATGAAGGCGGCTTGCCCAATGTGCGCATGGTGCTGCTCAAGGGTTTCGACGAGCGCGGGTTTGCTTTCTATACCAATCTCGAAAGCCAGAAAGGCCATGAGCTTCGGTCGTCCGGGAAGGCGGCGTTAGCGTTCCACTGGAAGAGTCTAAGCCGCCAAATTCGCATACGCGGGCCGGTCGAAGAAGTGAGCGGGCCGGAAGCGGATGCCTATTTCGCCTCAAGGCCTCGTGACAGCCGCATCGGCGCCTGGGCGTCGCAACAGTCGCGCCTTCTCGAAGGCCGTTTCGCGCTCGAAGCCGCCGTCGCCAAATTTGCGCTGAAATATGCAGTGGGCGAAATACCGCGCCCGCCCTATTGGTCAGGCTTCCGCCTCCGCCCCCTTTCCCTCGAATTCTGGCACGACCGCCCTTTTCGCCTCCATGACCGCGTCGCCTTCAGCCGCGCCACTCCCGATGGCGAATGGACGAAGGCGCGGCTATATCCCTGACCATGACTCAACAACTCGACAGCGACCGCAAGACCCTGATCCTGACGGGCGCCTCACGCGGCATTGGCCATGCGACGGTGAAGCGTTTTTCGACGGCGGGGTGGCGCGTCATCACCTGTTCGCGGCATCCCTTCCCTGAGAACTGTCCGTGGGACGCGGGGCCTGAGGATCACATCACGGTCGATCTTGCGTCATCGGCCGACACCCATGCGGCCATCGACTTGATGAAGGACAAGCTGAAGGCGCAAGGGTGCAAGCTTCATGCGTTGGTAAACAATGCCGCCATCAGCCCTAAACATGCCGATGGAGAGAGACTCAACACGCTGGAAACGAGCGAGCATGACTGGAAGACGGTGTTCCAGATTAATTTCTTCGCGCCCATCATGCTAGCGCGAGGTTTGATGGACGAACTCGTGGCGGCTAAGGGAGCGGTGGTGAATGTCACGTCAATTGCGGGCTCGCGCATGCATCCTTTCGCGGGCGCGGCGTATTCCACATCCAAGGCGGCGCTTGCAGCCTTGACCCGTGAAATGGCCGGCGACTTCGGCCCCCACGATGTTCGCGTCAACGCGATCTCGCCTGGCGAGATCGAAACCTCGATCCTGTCGCCCGGCACCGAAAAAATCATTCCGCAGATTCCGCAGCGCCGCCTTGGCCAGCCGGAGGAAGTGGCCAAGGCCATTTATTTCCTCTGCACCGATGCATCGAGCTACGTCACGGGCGCCGAGCTTCACATCAATGGCGGCCAGCATGTCTAACGAGGCCCTGCGGCCCGAGACGATCGCCGCCCACGCCCTGCGCTCCGTCGATGCGGCAACCGGTTCCGTTGTTCCGCCTATCTATCTGTCCTCCACCTATGCGCGCGACGAAAATTATTCCCCCAAACTGAAAGAAAACTACATCCGCAACGGCAGCCCGACCCTATGGCAGGCGGAGGAAGTGATTGCAGCATTGGAGCAAGGCGAAGCTGCGCTGCTTTTCGCCTCCGGCATGGCAGCAACCACCACGCTCATGGAAACCATCCCGCAAGGCGCTCACGTCGTCGCCTGCGATGTCATGTATTACGGCACGCGCGATTGGTTGAAACGGCTGGAAGGTTTGGGCCGCATTCAATTAACGCTCTTCGATGCCCGCGATCCCCGCGCTCTCGCCGCCAGCCTGCGCAAGGGCAAGACCGATCTCGTCTGGATCGAAACGCCGCTCAATCCCACTTGGGATGTGGTCGACGTCGAAGCCGCCGCAAAGGCTGCTCACGGGGCGGGCGCTATTCTCGCCGTCGACGCCACGGCCACCGCGGCGGTCACCACGCAGCCCTTGAAACTTGGCGCCGATATTGTCTTTCACTCCGCCACGAAATATCTGAATGGGCATTCCGACATTCTGGCCGGTGTCCTTGTGACGCGCGAGGCGAATGAGCGGTGGAAAGACATGGCCACCCTTCGAACCAAGATCGGCTCGCCGCTGGCCCCGCTCGAATGCTGGCTGCTCATGCGGGGTCTTCGCACCTTGTTCGTGCGCTACCGTCAGGCTTCCGCAAATGCCCTGGCGATCGCCCGGCACTTCGAAAATCACCCCAAAGTGGAGCGCTTGCTGTATCCGGGCCTCGCCTCCCACCCCGGCCACGCCATCGCTGTCCGCCAGATGACCGATGGCTTCGGCGGCATGCTGTCGATTCTTGTTAAGGGCGGCATTGAGGACGCCAAGCGCCTGTGCACGAGGCTCCGCGTCGTCGTTCCGGCCACTTCGCTTGGCGGCGTCGAAAGCCTTGCCGAACATCGCAAGACCGTCGAAGGCCCAACCAGTCCCGTGCCTGACAATCTCGTGCGTTTTTCCATCGGTATCGAGCATGTGGACGATCTAATCGCCGATATCGACCAGGCCTTGGCAGGGATTTAGCGCCTTCCCATATCTGGCCCATGCTTGATGAAGCCACGAACGCGGTCGCGGCCGCTTCCCCCGAAACCCAGGATGACACGCCGCTGCACGATGCCTATTCGGCTGCCGTCATGGGCGCTGTCGATAGCGCCGGTCCCGCCGTCGTTCATATCGGCGTGCGGAAAGGGCAGGCGCAAGGCGGCGTTGGCTCAGGCCTCGTCGTGGCATCTGATGGCCTCATCCTCACCAACAGCCATGTGGTTTCTGGTGCAACCGCAATCGAGGTGAGCCTCGCCGATGGCCAGCGGGCGGCCGCGCGCTTGATCGGCGAGGACCCGCACAGCGACATCGCCGTGCTCCGCACGGATGTCCACCTCAAGGCGCCGTCGATCCCTTTCGTCGATTCCAAAATCATCCGGGTAGGTCAGCTCGCCATCGCTATCGGCAATCCACTGGGCTTTGAGCAGACGGTGACGGCGGGCGTTGTGAGTGCGGTTGGCCGTTCGCTCCGCGCCACCACCGGCCGCCTCATCGACGATGTGATCCAAACCGATGCCGCGCTCAATCCCGGCAACTCCGGTGGTCCCCTGGTCGACTCGAGGGGCCGCGTCATCGGCATTAACACCGCGGTCATTCAGGGCGCTCAGGGCATCTGCTTCTCGGTGGCCGGCAGCACAGCGCTCTATGTGCTGACCCAGGTGCTGCAGCATGGCCGGGTGCGCCGCGCCAGCCTTGGCATTGAAGGTGCCGTGACGCACATCCCCCGCCATGTCGCACGCTTCGCCGGCGTCGATCAGCCCTCTGGCGTGCGCGTCATGGCGGTGATCAAGAATGGACCGGCTGAGGCTGCGGAAGTGAAAGCCGGCGATCTGGTCATCGCCATCGACGGCGAGCCCGTCCAGGGCGTCGACGACATGCTGCGCCTGCTCAACCACGACCGCGTCAATCGCCCGGTCCGCGTGACGCTGCTCCGCAAGGGCGAGCGGCGCGAGCGCTATGTGACGCCACTGGAGCGGCGGTAACTAGGCTGCGGCGCGCAAGCTTTCCTTCGTCACCCACGCCTCTGTCTTATCGAGCGCGATCTCCACGATGTCGAACAGCTCGTGAATTTCTTCCACAGTAATGATGAGCGGCGGGCAGAAGGCCACGTTGTCGGCCATGGCGCGGTTGATCACGCCGAGCTCCTGGAGGAAATTGACGCAGGTGGCGCCCACTGCCTTTTTGAGATCGAAGGGGCGTCTTGTTTTTTTATCAGCCACAAGCTCGAGTGCACCGATCAAGCCGACGCCGCGCGCTTCACCGACAAGCGGATGGTCGGCGAGCTTCTTGAGCCGATCCAGAAACACCGGGGCTACTTTCCTGACGTGCTCGACGATCCTGTCGCGTTCGTAGATTTCGATGGTTTTGAGCGCAACCGCGCAGCCGACCGGGTGAGCGGTATAAGTGTAGCCATGGCCGAAGGTGCCGATCTTTTTGCTCTCATCCACCATCGCCTGATAGAGCTCCTCTTCGATGGTGATGGCGCTCAACGGGAAATAAGCCGACGTGATCGCCTTCGCCATCGAGATGGAATTCGCCTTCATGCCGAAGGTCTGCGTGCCAAACCAGTTGCCGGTGCGGCCAAAGCCGCAGATCACTTCATCGGCGATGAAGCGCACATCGTATTTCGCCAGCACCGCATTGATTTTGCCGAAATAGCCGGCGGAGGGAACGACAACGCCGCCCGCACCCATCACCGGCTCCGCGATAAACGCCGCAACCGTCTCCGGCCCCTCGCGCTGGATGAGATCATCGAGTTCCTGCGCCATGCGGGTGCTGAACTGCTCTTCCGTTTCGCCTGCCTCGCCGCCCCGGTAATAATGCGGGCAGGAGGTGTGCCGGATGTTCGCAATCGGCAGATCGAAATCCGTGTGCACCATGGGAAGGCCCGTGAGCGACCCTGACGCAACGGTGACGCCGTGATAACCACGTAACCGGGAAATAATTTTCTTCTTTTTAGGCCGTCCCAGCGCGTTGTTGTAATACCAGGTGAGCTTCACCTGCATGTCGTTGGCTTCCGAACCGGAGGCGCCGAACAGGATTTTCGAAGCCGGAACGGGCGAGATTTCCTTAAGCTTTTCGGAAAGCTCGATCACCCCGTCATGGGATTTGCCGCCGAACACCGATGTGAAGGATAGTTTCCGCATGGCGGAGGCCGCCGCATCGACAATCTCCTCATTGCCGTAGCCGAGAGAGACGCACCACAATCCGGCCAACGCCTCGATATAGCGCTTGCCCTTGTCGTCATGGAGATAGATGCCGCGCCCCTCATTCAGAATGAGCGGCCCCACCTCCCGGTGCCGCGCCAGATTCGTATAGGGATGCAGCACCGTCTCGATATCGCGGTGCGCCATGTTGGAGAGTTTTTTCATATGGTTCCCTTTTTCCCTTCTCCCCTGTGGGGAGAAGGAGGGGCCCACCGCGAACGCGGTGGGAGGATGAGGGGACCGGACTCATCAACGTTAAGCCCGTCCCCTCACCCTCCATTGCGTTCTGCAATGGGCCCCTCCCTCTCCCCGCCGGGGAGAGGTGATTAATTCCCCACGATCGCGGCTTCGAGAATATCGAGGCCTTCATTGAGGATCATATCGGAGGCCGTGAGCGGGGTCAGCAGGCGGATGGTATCGCCGTACACGCCGCAGGAGAGGATGAGCAGGCCGCGCTCCAGGCATTTGGCGAGCAAGGCCTTGGCACCTGCCGCATCGGGCTTGTTGCCGCCATGCTCGGTAACAAGCTCGAAGGCGCACATGGCGCCAAGACCGCGCACATCGCCGATCGGCATGCCTTTGCGTTTACTCTTGATAGCGTTGAGCCGCGCCATGATCGTTTTGCCTTGCTTCTCCGCCTTCTGAAGCAGGCCCTCCGTCTCGAAGGCCTCGAACACGCCGAGTGCTGCGGCACAGGCGATGGGATTACCCGCATACGTGCCGCCGATGCCGCCGGGGTCCGGAGCATCCATGATCTTGGCGCGGCCAACGACACCAGCCAGCGGGAAACCGCCCGCCAACGATTTCGCGACCGTAACAAGATCCGGTTCGACGCCGAAATGTTCCATGGCGAAGAACTTTCCGGTGCGCCCAAAGCCTGTCTGGATTTCATCGGCGATCAGCACGATGGCATGCTCGTCGCAGAGCTTGCGGAGCCGCACCATGAGTTCCTTGGGCGCCACATAGAAGCCGCCTTCGCCCTGCACCGGCTCGAGGAGGATGGCGGCGACGTTTGAGGACTCCACATCGCATTTGAACAGCGCGTCGATGGCGCGCATCGTATCGTCCACCGTAACGCCGAGATGGGCGACCGGGAACGGCACATGCCAGATGCCCGCCGGGAAGGGCCCGAACTTGATTTTGTAGGGATTGACCTTGCCGGTCAGCGCCATGGTGAGATTGGTGCGGCCGTGAAAACTGCCTTGGAAAGCGATCACGTCCGAGCGCCCCGTATAG
>JBGTJO010000147.1:0-19733 GCA_041745135.1 Aestuariivirga sp.
TCCGGAGTTCGATATCGGTGGCCGTGTTCTGATTTTCCGGCGACATCGGCTTGCCGGGAGCCGCCACCACGATAATGCCGTCGCGCGCGACCAGAAATTCAGCTGACGTTCCCGGACGTGATTCTTCCCCGAACAGGTGCAAGGTTTCGGCTTTGGAAAGATTGATGCCGCGGCGGCGCAATGCAGCTTGGGTGCGGTGCGCGCTCTCGCCGTCTCCCGAGAGCATGGTCTTCAAGCCCTCGCCCTGGCTATCCGCGCGGGTGCCGAGCGCTGCCATGTCGAAGTTGCCCTTGCTATCGCAGAAGGCGATTTCGCAGACCTGCCCGCCTTCAACGTCGGTAAGCGTTACAGCATCACCAGCCCCGACGGCGGCCACGATCGAGCCTCCGCCGGATACGCGGTACCGCTCGACGCCAGGCGGCAGCGACCTTTCGCCCGGACGCTTAATCCGGCTGGCTGCCGGAGCGGAGGATATGGGAACCAGTAGCTGCATCGAGGAAAACACCTTCCGGGCGTTAATATCTCATAATCCCGCTCGACGGTCGATATGCCCAATGAGCTCCTATTCAAGCGGGAAATTCGCATGCCAGTGGCGGGCGATGTCGATGCGGCGGGCAATCCATACGTGGTCATGGGAAAGTACATAGTCAACGAATTTGGCAAGACCCCGGGCGCGGCCGGGGCGGCCCGCCAGACGGCAGTGCAGGCCCACCGACATCATCTTTGGAGAGCCGCGCCTGCCTTCCTCGTAAAGGCAATCAAAGGAATCCTTCAGATAGCCGAAGAAATCATCTCCCCTGCTGAAACCTTGCGTGGCGAAACGCATGTCATTGGCATCGAGCGTGTAAGGGATGATCAGGTGTTTTCCGCCCTGGGGACGGTCAACCCAGTAAGGCAGATCGTCGGCATAGGAATCCGATGAATAGAGGAAACCGCCCTCCTCCATGATCAGGCGTGTTGTGTTCATGGAGCATCGGCCCGTGTACCAGCCGAGCGGACGCCCGCCTGTAACTTCAGTGTGCAGGAGAATGGCCTGCCGGATGGATCCCAGCTCGGCGTCAGGTGTCATGTCGCGGTGCTCGATCCATTTGAGCCCGTGGCTGGCGATCTCCCACTCCGCCTCCCGCATGGCCTGGGTCTGCTCCGGCGAGCGTTGCAGGGCCGTTGCAACGCCGAACACCGTTACTGGCAGCCGTTTGCCGGTGAATAGCCGCCACAGGCGCCAGAAGCCGGCGCGGGCGCCATATTCGTAGATCGACTCCATGTTCCAGTGGCGTTTGCCCGGCCATGGCTGCGCTCCGGCGATCTCCGACAAAAAGGCCTCCGAGGCGGCATCGCCATGGAGGATATTGTTTTCGCCGCCTTCTTCGTAATTCAGAACGAATTGTACGGCGATGTATGCGCTGCCTGTCCACTTGGGGTCCGGCGCGGCCCGGCCATATCCCTTCATGTCCCGGGGGTAAGGAGGTGGGGAGCGGGCCACGATGGGCCTGTCGGCCCTAACTAAGGGCGGCTCGCTGGATATCCGACTTTATCCAGGCCGGACTGCCTTTGATGCGGAGATCGCGGTCCTCGAAGGGAGCCCCGGATGTGTAGGTAAACGTGATCAGCACGCGGGTGCCCACTGTAGGTTTGCCTCCGCGATGATATCCGAGGGTATCGGCCAGTATCATGGTGTTCGCCGGACCTGTACATGCGAGCCAGGAAGACGGTGGAAACGTTTGCTGCATTTCCTCATCCGTGATTCTTCTTTCATCCTTGTGCTTCGGCACTTTCAAGGCGTTTGCGCTGAAGGGATGAGATTTCGGAATATAAGAGAATGGACCGCAATTCTCGTCAACGTCGACCAAATAAATAAACGCTTTCAGAAGTTTCACATCCTCGGGGTCCCTGTGCCAAAGTTGCGATTTGATAGCTTCGCTCTTTGTGGGGAAATTTACCCAGGCTCCGATCGAGTGCAATCGCGGCCACAGGCCCAAATATCGCGAGACGATTTCCAGAAGTTTTTCATCGACCGCCAGTTTAACCAGCGGACTCTCGGAAGAGTGTTCCTCCTGATCCGACGAGACCAGCCTCACAAGATACGACTTTCTGTCCTCCGACCCCCCGGCCGCCACCGCCTCCTTCACGCTGCTGCTCCGGCTCAGGTCCAATACTTCCTTGGCGGCTTCCGCGAGGGCCTTTTGACCCTCCGCGCTCAGAAATTGAGCGCTAGGGCCAATGGCGATACCCTGTTGCACCAGTTGTCCCACAATGCGGCTGGTGTCGGCATAAACGCCGGGAGTTGAGCGGGCGCGGCGCGCCCGCGCGCCATTGGCGACATGACGCCACCAGTAATAAAGCAGAGTGGGTTTGGCGATAGCCTTGCGTTGGTAGAATTTCTTTAGAAGGAACTGCAATGGGGATCCCCCTGACAATCAGCCATCTTAGGTCACTCAACTATGACTGTTTGGCGTTTTTGGCAAGCGAGACCGATCCCCCTTACGAGATGACTGGCGTCGACAGAAGCCAAAGGCCAAACATTGTATATAGAACCATGAGCGCGTTGAGGGGGGCTTGGCCCAGGAGAGTGGCCCTGACGCTATAGCCACGTTGCAGCCAGCGGAGATGGGCTACCGCCACGGCCATGATATGGCCGATGACGATGATCGCCGTCTGCATCCTGTAGATGAAAGCCGCTACGTGGTGATCCATCATGATAGAGGCGGGCGGATTGATGTGGGCGGCGCCAAACAGATCAAGTCCGGTTCCGAAGGGATCGGAGAGCGCCTTGAGCGCCCTCATGGCGTCCACCGGAAAATCCGCGAGGTAGTGCGCGAAATGGTAAGCGAGCGCGATCGGCACGACGGACATGACAAGGCCCAAACGGCCGGATCGAGTGGCCAGGACAAAGGCAAGTGCTAGACATGACGCCGTCAGGATGAGCCCAGCGGTGTTGGGCAGGACAACGGCGGACCGGCCCGGGAATTCGAGGGGGTTGAGTCCAAGCCCGTTAACCCAGAGAAACGTTTGCGAAAGCCCGTCAAACGACACAGTAGCGAGTGCCAGCAGAATGAAAGCGGCCTCCCCTGTTCCATCGGTTTCACCGCGCAACAGCCCATGGCCGGGAATGCCGGCATGGAGGCGCAACTTTCCGTTATCGGCAGTCCACTGAAAAGGGCTGAGCCTGCCGACTATCCGGAAGTAGAGCGAAAACGCTTCAGCCTTGCCCATCCATTTCGTTTTGCCGAAGGCGATCAGTCCCAGAAAATTCACAACAAGATAGGTTATCGTCGCCGTTGCGAGGCGCGGTGGATCGTCCGGTGCCGGGTAGACCAGTTCGAACCAGGCAAAGGCAAAAAACATGGCCACAGCAGGCCAGCAACCGAGCCATGCGGGGTAATCCAATAAGGGACGACGTGGCCCGATTATGCGGAAAATGCCGGTCCATGGGTTGAACAGCGGCCACAGGTTGCCGAGCAGAAGGCAAACCAGCGCGAAACCGACCCACCACAAACTCCATACGAAACCGGGCAATGGGTTTGAGATGGGGTCGGAAGGTCCGAAAAAACCGGCAAGCACCAGAGTGGAAAAGATGGCGAGGCTGATGAGGCTTGTCAGGATTTGGAAAGATGGCCAAGTGCCGCCGATGTTGATCTCTCGGGAAGGAATTTTCCACTGGGAGGCGGATGGCAGAAGAGCCATGATCAAGACGGAGATGAACACCGCAAGTCCGCCGCCAAGCATGTAAAGTTCGGTCGGCAAGAGCATGATCTGGCCGCGCTCGCTTGCGTGGCCGAGGGCTGGCGTCAGCCAGATGCCCTGGAGCGCGCACGCGGCCAGCATCGTTCTGCCGCGTCCGCCTACACCCATCGCCGCTCCCTTGACTCGCCAAAAACTTCCTTCGCATACTAGCAAGCCAGAGCGGCCAGGGGAGGATGATCATGATCAACCGGCGAAGCGTATTACTGGCGGCGGGTGCCAGCCTTGCAGGCGGTCTCATTCCCCAGGCCTTGGCGCAGAGCGAGCCTCTCAGAATTGGGCTGCAGGCTCATTTGACCGGCATTGGCGCGAGCTATGGCCATTGGTATGACAAGGTCAGCAAGGCCGCAGTCAAGACCATAAACGACGCGGGCGGCATTGGCGGGCGGGCAATTGAACTGATCGTCGAGGATGACGGAACTGACGCCAAGCGGGCCTCGGAAGTCATCGAAAAATTTGCCAACCAACATAAGACCGACTTCGTTTTCGGCCCGCTGTTCAGCCATGTGGCTGCAAGCTCGGCGGCACGCGCGGGTGAACTTAAGATGCCGCTTCTGGTGGCCAGCGAAACGTCGGATTTGGCGGCCGGGAGCTTCAATCGCTACGTATTTCAGGTGGGCAACACCAATGTGCGCGCGCAAGTCACCGCCGTTTCGCCGTGGATCGTCGGCAATGTCGGAAAAAAGATCACGATGATCGTTCCCGACTATGTGTTCGGCTACGAGCATCGGGATGTCTTTACCGAGGCTGCGAAAAAGGCTGGTGGCGAAGTCAATGCGGTGATCGCGATCTCGCCGGCCGAGACGAGCTTCACCAAATATTTCTCGCAGATCCCGCAGGGCACGGAGGCGATCTACCATGTGATGGTGGGGCCCGGCGTTTTGACCTTCGTGCGCGAGCTTGGCGAATATTTCAGCGGCAAAGGGCCGAAGCTCTTCGGCTTTATCGATTCGCTCGAAGCTGTCGACATCGCGTCCCCGGGCCTGGAGTTCCTCGAGGGCTCGCATCTATGGGAAGCGTTCCCACGCTTCGCCGCCGGGCTTCCCACGGAGTTTGCGAAGAACTATCGCACCGCTGTTGGGATCGACGACAATGGTGCGGATGCCGCCAACCCGGGGGATATTTCAACCGCCTCGCACATGTTCGGTTGCTGGGAATCGCTCTACGCCATCAAGCAAACCGTGGAAGCGAGCGGCTACAAGGATAGCAACGACAAGGCCAAGTTCATCGAGGCGCTTGAAGCGGTGACGACCTTTGAAGAGAGCAATGCCTATCCGCAGGGCACCAAGACCTTCAGCGGTAAAACACATCAGAGTTCCGGCCGCCAGTTCATCTCCAGGGTGGAGGGCGGCAAACTCACCGTCGTGCATACGACGGCGATCGAGGACGGCATGTATGAGACAACTGCCGACTATACGGCACAACCGCTCTGATCACCTCCGGCACGGAGCCGGTGCGGGCGCCGCGTTAGATGGACATCGGCCCCACCCTGCTGCTCGCTTTTCTTGAGGGTGTCGTCGGCGCGTCGGTATTGGCGCTGACGGCGCTCGGTCTGTCGCTGGTTTTTGGCGTCATGCGCATCATTAACATCGCCCATGGCGAGCTGGTGATGCTCGGCGCCATCCTCGCCTGGGCGATTGTTCATTTTCTGGGTGGTGGGGCGCTCGTCGGTTTTCTCCTCGCCATGATTTTAGCGCCCCTCATCGTAGGTACCTTTGCCGTCGCCGCCGATTGGCTGGTGCTGCGGCGTGTGAATTACGATCCGGAGCGCACCATTGTCGCCACCATGGGTTTGCTCTTTCTGGCGCAACAAACGGTGCTCATGACCTTCGGCCCCGATGCCAAGCCCGTCGAGGCTCCCTTCTATTTCCGCGTCAACTTTCCCTGGTTTGGATACAACGGCTACAAATTGCTGGTTGTCGCGGCCGCGATACTACTCATTGCGGCAACATGGCTCATTCTTTCGCGCACGCGCATGGGCCTTTACATGCGGGCAACCCAGATGGACGCTGAAATAGCGCAGGCTTTCGGTGTTCCGGTGCGGCGTATTTATGCGATGGTCTTCGCGTTGGGAGCCGCACTTGCCGCTCTTGCCGGCGTGCTCGTCGTGCCCATTCAGCAGGCGCATTATCTCATGGGCGCGGACCCCCTCCTCCTCTCCTTCATCGTGGTGATCGTGGGCGGCCTTGGCAATCTGCGGGGCACCATGCTTGCCGCCGCCGTCATCGGCATCGGCGAGGGCATGATCTCGGTGCTGTTCTCACCCACGCTGGCGAAGATCGTCGCGACATTGCTGGTGGCGCTTGTGCTTATCGTAAGGCCGGGCGGGTTGCTGCGCGAGGAGGCGGCGTGAAGTCTTTCGCATTTCATGCCGCCATCGTGCTGGCGCTTTTCGCCCTGCAATTCGTGCTTCCCGCCTACCACCACGCCAATGCCGCGCGCATCATGGTCTATGCGGTGCTTGCCGTGGGTTATAATGTGCTGCTTGGTTACACCGGACTTATGAGCCTGGGTCACGCTATGTTCTTTGCCGCCGGGGCTTATGGTGTTGGACTCTCCATCTATTGGCTCGGATTTGCGCCGCTGGCTGCATTCGGCGTTGGAGCCGCTTCCGGCTTGGTGCTGTCGCTCGTCGCCGGATTGTTTCTTCTGCGCACCACGGGCGTTGCGTTTCTTATCGTGACGCTCATGCTGGCGCAGGCGTTCTTTCTCTCTACTCTTTATTTCAATGGCGTAACGCTTGGCGAACAAGGAATGGTGCTTACCAACGTCGCCGCCGTCGAAGCATTCGGAACGTCGTTCCGCCTCAGCGATCCAACCGTCAAATATAATTTGGCGCTTGCGATTTTTTCGGCCGCTTTTCTCGGAAGTCTTTGGCTGGTGCGCTCGCCCATTGGCCGCGTCCTGATTGCCATCCGCGAGAACGAATTGCGCACTCGCATGCTAGGCTACAACACCTTCGCTTATCGCTATCTTGCAATCACGGTTTCAGGAACGATTGCCGGTCTTTCCGGTGCTCTTTACTGTCTGCTGTTCTCCTATGTCGGCTCCTCCTTCGCATCGCTCCAGTATTCGACGCTGCCGCTGCTCTGGACGCTGCTTGGCGGTGCAGGCACCGTCATCGGCCCGCTGATCGGGACCGGGCTCATGTTCTATCTTATCGACATTTCCAGCGGCTTTACCTCAAGCTACCTGCTGGTTGTTGGCGCGACACTTCTGGTTCTCACTCTGTGGTTTCCCAAAGGCATCGCGGGGACACTCCGCAGCCGCTGGCTGGGCTGGCTGCCGTGAACATTCTTGGCGTTCGCAATCTGTCGCGCCACTATGGCGGCCTTGCCGCTGTGAACGATGTTTTCCTCGATGTGGCACATGGGGAAGTTCGCGCCATCATCGGGCCAAATGGCGCCGGCAAGACGACGCTCGTCGGGATGATTAGCGGGCGCATCACCCCTTCGAACGGACAAATTGAGTTTCACGATAAGGATATCACGCGCACCAGCTCATGGAGCCGGGTATTGCTTGGCATCGTCTATACATTCCAGGTCCCCAGCATCTACCGCGCCCTCACCTGCTATGAGAATGTCGCGCTGGCGGCCCAGCGAAAGCACGTTAGCGAGAAGGTGGTATCAGCCGCCGTCAAGAAGTCGTTGATGCGAGTTGGACTTGCGAATGACCTGCAGCGGCTGGCAGGCGTGCTTCCCCATGGCCACCAGCGTCTCCTCGAAGTGGCGATGGCGTTGGCGCTTTCACCCCAATTGCTTATTCTCGACGAACCGACGCAAGGATTGGCGCCATCGGAAATTGCGGCGTTTTGCGAATTGGTGCGAGACGTGTCGCGAAGCGCGACGGTGCTTCTTATTGAGCATAACTTGAAAGTTGTCATGCAACTGGCGAGCCGCATAACGGTGATGGACCAAGGGTCGATCCTGACCGAGGGCACGCCGTTGGAAATCGAGCAGCATCCCGCGGTGCGGCGGGTTTATCTCGGGCATTGATGCTGGACATTTCCCACATCGACGCCTTTCACGGCGCCGCCCAGGCTCTGCGCGATGTTTCGTTTTCAGCCGCACGAGGCGAGATCGTTGGCCTCATGGGTCGCAACGGCGCGGGCAAAACCACGATGGTGCGCACTATCATGGGACTCTTGAAACCTCGCAACGGCAGCATTCGTCTCGACGGCGAGGAGTTAACAACCCTGCGGCCCCACGACGTTCCCAAACGCGGCGTGGCCTATGTTCCGCAGGGACGCCGCCTGTTCAACGGCATGACTGTCGAGGAAAATTTGCGCATGGGGCTTGCAGTCCGCAATAGCGGACTAGCCGTGCTCGACGGCGTGCTACAACTCCTGCCCATTCTCAAACAGCGCCTGAAGCAGCGCGCCGGCACGCTGAGCGGCGGCGAACAGCAGATGTTGGCGACGGCGCGCGCTTTGTGCACGGAGCCCTCGGTTATATTATTGGACGAGCCAAGCGAGGGCTTGGCCCCCGAAATCATAGGAAGACTCCTCGATACTATGGTGGCGTTGAAACGAACTGGCGTGGCCATCTTATTGGTCGAGCAAAGGGTCGCATCCGCGCTCAAGGTCTGCGACCGCATCCTTCTGATGGAGAACGGAACGATCCGGCACGAGGCGCCAGCGAGCGAACTTACCGCCGATGCAGGGCCGCTTGAGCGCTACATTGGCATTCACAGATAGGAGACGGGTATGGCACAGGAAACGGCCGTCGCATCCGCAGGCCCGCAAAAACTGGTGATCCGCAACATTGGCCTCCTGTTGTCGGGCGCATTGGAGAAACCCATTCTCGAGGCCGACACCATTGTCGCTATCGATGGCAAAATCACCAACGTGGGCCGCGCCAAGGATGTAGACCTGGAAGATGCTACGACGGTCATAGACGCCAATAATACAACGGTGGCGCCCGGTCTCATCGACAGCCACGTCCACCCGGTCGCCGGCGATTGGACGCCGCGGCAGAACCAGTTGGGCTGGATCGATTCCAGCCTCAACGGCGGCGTCACCACCATGATTTCAGCGGGCGAAGTACATTCGCCGGGGCGGCCACGCGATATTGTGGGGTTGAAGGCACTCGCCATCAGCGCCCAACGCATGTTCGCGAATTTCCGGCCCTCGGGAGTAAAGGTGCATGCTGGCGCGCCTTGCATCGAGCCCGGGATGAATGAGCAGGACTTCAAGGATTTGGCCGACGCCGGCGTTACGCTTTTGGGTGAAGTGGGCCTGGGCGGCGTCAAGGATGGGCCGACAGCAAAACGCATGGTGGGGTGGGCGCGGAAATACGGCATCCAAAGCACCATTCACACCGGCGGACCTTCCATCCCGGGCTCCGGCCTCATCGACAAGGACGTGGTGCTGGAGGCCGATACGGATGTGATCGGTCATATCAATGGGGGCCATACGGCGCTCCCCGACAGCCAGATCAGATGCATCTGCGAGGGTTGTAGGCGCGGCCTTGAAATCGTTCACAATGGCAATGAGCGCGCCGCTCTTTATACGCTGCGGCTCGCCAGCGAGATGAAGGAGCTTGCGCGCGTCATCCTCGGTACGGATGGGCCGGCTGGCTCGGGCGTGCAGCCGCTTGGCATCCTGCGCATGGTGTCGATGCTGTCGGCGCTTGGCGATATTCCGGCCGAACTCGCGTTCTGTTTTGCCACCGGCAATACGGCCCGCATGCGAAAGCTCGACTGCGGGCTGATAGAACCGGGACGGGCAGCCGATTTCGTGTTCATGGACAAGGCGCAGCATTCAGCCGGCGCCACATTGCTCGACAGCGTAAGGTTGGGCGATCTTCCCGGCATCGGCATGGTGGTGATCGACGGCGTGGTGCGCTGCCAGCGCAGCCGCAATACGCCGCCTGCGACGAAGCTTCCCTTCACCGTAGAGCCCTAACAATTTTGGCACACGGCCGGCAGGAGAAGCCGGCTCGTGGTCCTATGCCTAAATCAGCTCAAGCTTTCCAGATGTCTAGTTTGTCGCGGCTTCCCGTTGCAACCCGGCTTTATGGGTGCTAGCTGGCTTCTGCAACAGCGCCATCTTATATGGGCAGGAGCATGACCAGCAAAAATCAATCATCGGCGCTGAGCGGCCGAGCTGCTCAAGTTTTTGGAACGGCAATAATTTTATTGCTTTGGGTGATCGTATTTGTCGCAAGTTTTGCGATTATACTGGAGTTTGGTGGAATCAGCCGGCTGATTTCGGACAAGTGGTACACTCCGTTTCGATCGCCGCCGCTTTACAAAACCGATTACTATGGCAAGCCGCTCGACTCCGATCCTTATAAATCCACCAGCGATCTTTTCCTGCATCCTTATTATTTGTTTTCGTTGCCCTGGCGGGAAACGGATCGGCAAAACATCGAAAATGACTACGTGCACCTGGAAAGGAATGGTTTTAGGGTCAACCCTCTTCTTGCGACCACTGGCGAACACCGCGCGGTCCTGCTTGGCGGCTCAACAGCGTTCAGCAAATTCTCCTCCTCGGACCGGCATACGATAAGCGCCGAACTGACAACAAAGACAGGGATTGGATTCGTCAATCGAAACGCACCTGGGTGGAAGTCGCATCAGGAGCTCGTCGCACTTGCCAAATACTCCGATAAATATATCTTAAGCGTTTCGTTCACCTTCAGCAACGACATGGCGGGTTTCTGCAAAGGCGAGGTCCCCGACCTCGATGTTGTCGATGCAGCATCAAGCTTCTACGATCTTCAGCGTATCTTCGATGGCAATCGAGGCGGCGCCAGCGCTATTTCTTCAGGCCTTTCCTTGAAGAGCCCAGGCAAATTTTTGAAAAAGGCATTTCCCGATACTGCCCGGCTTATCCGGCACATCGATAACCCCTTTGGGGCCGGCCGAAGCCGAACCGATGACAATGGCGAGCGCTGCAAAGGCAAAGATGTGTCCCCGGTGGTCGAGGCTTTTTTGCGCAACCAAACCGCCATGGCGCAGCTATCACAAGCCCGCGGCGCTGTTCATATGGTTGTAATTCAGCCAAGCTATTCGATGCATTCCAGCTCCAATTCAGAGCACTGGACCAGAACCGAGGGGGAGATTGACTTCCGCCGCCGCGCCATTGCCAAACTCCTGGCAACGCCGTTCTGCGCCCAGCGTTGCTATGATTTCTCGACCATCTTCGACAAACTTGGGGGCGCCACGCATATCGAGGAAAACATTGGCAACACGTATGTTCCTCGTATTTTTGAAGGAGACGTGCATTTGACGGACACGGGTGTCGATCTTGTCACCCGTGAACTAGCGAAGGTTATTACTTCGCTTCCAGTGGAAAGCGAAATCAGTCACGGCGGGGAAAATTCTCAGTCCGATCTGAACTAGGCGCCCTTTTCTGACAAACCCGGCGAACTGGTCCCCAGTAACTCATCTGCCAATTTTTCAGTTCCGTAGGGCGAAAGATGCACTAAATCGACAAACAGTGAAAAGGCGGCGAAATCGGTGCCCCGATCCCGGATCTCGCGCTTCACCAGCTCTTCGATATCGATATACCTGAATCCCGCCTTGCTTGAGGAAATCCGCAACCGCTCCGTTTCCGCATAACGTGTCGGACGGTCTTCGCCTCTGTATCCCTTGAAGCGGGTCAAGTGCGGAAGGACGGTGAAGATGTAGGGAGCCCTCACAATTGTTACTTTCGCTATGCCTTCCCGTTTGGCGTAACTCAAAAGCCATGAAATGACGTCTTCCGGCCGGCCAAAAGGGTCGATTGGGCTAAAGTCATTTTCGCAATATACGTATATGAGTTCCTTGATCTGGCCGGGATATCGTTTGGCGGCCGCGGTAAGATTGCAAAGGATGTCGTCTGCGGGGATTCTTCCAACACCAAGATTTATGTAGCGGCGGGCCGCTTCACGCTGCTGCAATCTGGACGATAATGTTTCTTCGTCGGAAACAGCGATACCAGCGGCCACCGAATCTCCCGCCACCAGCACAATATCTCTTGCATTTATGGATGGAACGGTGAGGCGTTCGCCTTGGCTGTTTGTGGAAAACGACACCGGGCGAATCCCATACTTTTCGACAAACGTCCGTAGCGCCTCGCTACGGTTCGCTTCCTTGTCATAAAAAACCACCGGCGGATCATATAACTCAAAGTCGGTGGAGCGAAGCTGAGTCATTTCTTTCTTGAGGCCTGGCTTGGAAAAGACGCATCCCTCCGGCGTGCGTTGGGTGATTGCCGCCTTTACCTTCATAACCTTCTTAAAGGGTACATTTCCCAGACCCACTCCCGCTTCGATCATATCCGGAATCAAGGCTTCGAACTGATCGCTACTCGCCAGGTTCAGTTCCGGCTGCGAGTCGCTTGGCGCTGCTAAGCCCAACAACCTGTAAGTCTGGTAAGCAACGCTCCGGCTGGGTTTTTTCCACCGCACCAGACTGTAAGCACCCTCCGCAGCAAGGAATGTCAGCACACAGGCCAACACCGTGACAGCCATGGGCAACATTTTCTTCATGCCATCGATCTCCTCATCCACGCGCCGAACGACTACAAATCCGCAATCTTTCCAAAGGATTTTGTTTTAGCCCGGAAACCTTCAAATACATTGTAGGCGCGGTTTTGTCTTCCAGTCCCATATCCTGGTAACTTGGCGGCGATCGCTCGCGCCACAACTTCATGTCCTTTGGGCGTTAAATGAGTGTTGGCAGGGAAATGGGTCAATTCTCCATTTCTTGCGGCGTCCTGAAAAGAAAACGTGAGATCCAGAAATTGGAATCCCAAGGGTGTGGCATGCTCAGAAAACCATTGCCGCTGGGCTGAACTAAATTCCCGCACCGCGGCGCCAACGCGCCCATCCTCAAATTCTACTGTGTCCATATAGGCGGTGTACATTGATGGAGTGTAGGTTACTACCGGAACGATGTTACGGGCGTTTGCCCATCTGACATATTCCTTTATCGGAACAGCGAACCAGTCCAAATCAGCTTCGCCATTGCGCAACTTCATGGCATGGGCCACCTCGTCGAGCCCAGAATTGGTGACATTCATCGGTATCTTTTCCCCCGCCACCACAGCTGAATAGCGAAAATTGTATTTGCTCGCGCTACCGTATTTGCCAATGCCGCGATAGACCCGGATGGTTGCATTGATGAACTGGGCTGCATAACTCCAGGCCGGCGCCTTGGCTTTTTTCTTCTTGCGCAGGCCTTCAATGAAAGTTTTGTTCTTGATCACATCCCGCAGGTCGTTGCCCTCGTATATGTTTAGGATGGCAATGCGGGGCCGCAAATCCGTCGCATAACGCTTTAGTATGTCCACATACTCGTAAGGACCCACGCCCCCCGCCCCCAGATTATAAGCGACCAGACCAGACATCCTCTCCAGCATAGGGATAGCTGTGTGAATAGGCTCAACGCCCGTGCAGAATATAAACGAATCGCCGACCACAACGACATCAGCCACCGTTTTCTTCACCTTTTCGGGCGCGTTGCAGAAACCACTCTCGTCCATGTGCATCTTTTCCACAGCTCCCAAGGCGAGGTCGACGTTGTCTGCAGGCGTGATCCATGACGAATTGGGGCGCGGTAAATGATATGCCGGTCCGCGATCGGTTCGCATTTCTGTGGTGATTTCCTGCATGGCGGCCTCGGAACGCAGACCGAGGCGGTGAGCAATTTCGCCGCGCAAAGGCGGTTCAAAACGCGCCAACCTCTCTACCCCGATCAAGATTGGAAAACCCCGGAGCACCAATTCGAATAAGACAAAGCTAAGCAGCAAAGCAAAAGCAATGCTGATCGTCTTAAACACCGGAGGCCGGAAGCGAAGCGGCAAATTCATTATTAATCCAGTCCAACTGATCCGATTCAAGAGTCGCGGCTTCCATGTTTAAAGTCAACGACCAAAGCTAGACGGGTTTATTTGGGCCCGGCGGCTCGCCACGCACGTTGAGGCGCTTGGTTGGCCAATGCTTACGGTATTGCAGGCGAACGTCATTTGGACGGCGCCCGTTCCGCCAACGCGTCCGCCAGTTTTTCAGTTCCGTAAGGCGAAAGGTGCACCGCATCGACAAACAGGGAAAATGCCGCGAAGTCGGTGCCCTTCTCCTGGATTTCGCGCTGCGCCAGATTTTCAATATCGATATAAGCAAAACCCGCCTCGCGTGAAGACTTCCGCAACCGCTCCACCTCGGCGTGACGGGTCGGACGGCCTTCGCCTCTGTAGCCTTTGTGCCGCGTCAAATGGGGAATAATATTGTAGATATAAGGCGCCCGGACCACGGTGACTTTTGCAATGCCTTCCCGCTTCGCGTAATCGGCAAGCCATGAAACGACGTCTTCCGGCTGGCCATAGGATTCGGCGGGCTCGAAATCATTCTCGCAATATACATAGATCAGTTCCTTGATCCGCCCTGTGTACCGCTTGGCGGCGGCGGCAAGATTGCAGAGAATGTCCGGCGCGCCAATCCCGCCAATTCCCGCGTTGACATAGCGTCTTGCGGAATCACGCTGCTGCAGTCTTGACGACAATGTCTCCTCGTCAGACAGGAGAGTCCCGTTCGCTACAGAATCTCCGGCTACCAGCACGACATCGTTTGCATCTATCGGCGGCAAAGTGAGCCGTTCGCCCCATTCGTTTGTCGAGTACGACACGCGTCGAATCGCATACCGGTCGACAAATGCCTGAAGGGCCGCGCTAAGGCTGGCCTCCTTATCAAAAAAAATAGTGGGCGGGTTTGACAGCTCAAAATCGACGGTGCGAAGCTGGGCCATCTCCGCTCTTATATCCGGCTTGGACACAACACATCCATCGGCGGCACGCGATTTAATCGATGTCCGCTGCTGCATTACTTTTTTGTAGGGAACATTCCCCAAACCCACTCCGGCTTCGATCATATCCGGGATTAAAGCTTCAAAGTGATCGCGGCTCGCGAGATTTAGCTCCGGCTGCGGGTCCTCTGGCGCCAAGTTGGCCAATGATTTGTAGGTCTGATAGACGATGCTCTGGTTTGTTTTTTTCCAGGTCACCAAGCTGTAGGCGCCTTCCGCAGCCAGCAGGGTGGCCGCGCAAGCCATGACCGGAACTGCCACGAGCAAGATTTTTTTCAACTCTTCCCCACTCAATCCAATTCGAATTGATTTTCGTAGGATCGCTTTAAATTGAGGTCTTGCTCGGACTTGTGCAGGATGCAGTTGCCCGCCGCCAGAAATTCGATCTCGGTGCCCATGAAGCACCGGAAAGCATCCTCCGGCGTGCACACCAGCGGCTCTCCTCGCACGTTGAAACTGGTGTTGACCACCACAGGGCAGCCGGTCTTCGCCTTGAAGGCGGAAATCAGGGCGTGATACAGCGGGCTCTCGTCTGCGCTCACCGTCTGGATGCGCGCTGAATAATCCACATGGGTGACGGCGGGAATATCCGATCTGGGCACATTGAGCCTGTCGATGCCGAACAGTTTTTCCTGCTCGGCGGTCATGGCAACGCGGCGCGACTTCACCACATCGGCGACCATCAACATGTAGGGGCTATCGGACTCCAGCTCGAACCAGTCGGCCACGTCTTCGCGCAAGACCGAAGGCGCGAACGGCCTGAAGCTCTCGCGATACTTGACCTTCAGATTGAGCAATGATTGCATTTTTGGCGAACGCGGATCGCCTAAAATTGACCGCGCACCCAAGGCCCGCGGCCCAAACTCCATACGCCCCTGAAACCATCCGGCGGCTTTGCCCTCGGCCAGCGCTTCCACTGTCTCGCGGATCATCTCATCCTCGGAAACCACGTGGAATTTTGCACCGGTTGCCGTGAGCCGATTTACGGTCTCGTCCTGGCTAAAACATGGCCCCAGATAGGACCCCGACATGGCGTCCCTGCCCGGTGTGATCCTGCGCTCGCCCTTGTTGTTGCCGTGATAGGCGGCAAGCGCGGCCCCGACCGCACCTCCCGCATCGCCGGCTGCGGGCTGAACCCAGATGTTCTTGAATTTGCCGTCCCGCAGGATCTTGCCGTTGGCCACGCAATTGAGCGCGACGCCCCCCGCCAAGCACAAATTCGGCAGGCCGAACTCGTCCGCAAGGGACCGGGTCATCTGCACGACGACTTTCTCCAGCACGCTCTGTACCGAAGCGGCGATATCCATCTCGCGTTGGGTGAGAAGTTGCTCCGGACGGCGCGGCGGACCCTCGAACAACGAGTCGAATTTGGCGTTGGTCATCCGCAAGCCGGTGCAATAGTCGAAATACGCCATGTTGAGCCGGAACGAGCCATCCGGTTTCACATCAATCAAATTATCCAGGATGGTTTTTTCGAAACGCGGAACGCCGTAGGGTGCTAGGCCCATGAGCTTGTATTCGCCGGAGTTCACCTTGAAACCGGTGAAATAGGTGAAGGCGGAGTAGAGAAGGCCCAGCGAGTGAGGAAAATGAATCTCGCGCGAGATAGCGAGATCGCGTCCGCGGCCAACACCCACCGATGTTGTCGCCCACTCCCCCACGCCATCCATCGTGAGAACCACCGCCTCCTCGAACGGTGATGGGTAAAAGGCGCTGGCCGCATGGGCGAAATGGTGTTCGGTGAAAGCGAGCTTCTCCTCGCCCGCGAAACTCGCATCTATTTTCTTCAGCTCTTTTACGATAAGGCTTTTCTGGAACAGCTTTTCCCGCAACCAGACCGGCATCGCCTGGCGGAAGGACTGGAAACCCTGCGGCGCAAAGGCGGCATAGGTTTCGAGCAGGCGTTCGAATTTAAGGAAAGGCTTCTCGTAATAGACAACGAGATCGATGCTGCCCAGACTCGTCTTCCCCTCGTCCAGGCAATAGGCAATGGCTTGGGCTGGAAAGCCTGCATCGTGCTTTACGCGGGTGAAGCGTTCTTCCTGGGCCGCGGCAACGATGCGGCCATCCTCCACGAGTGCCGCAGCACTATCGTGGTAGAAGGCCGAGAAACCGAGAACCTTCAATTTACCGGCCTAGAATATGGTGTAGATGAAAGGCGCCAGCGCGCTGCCCTGGGCGAGAATAAGCAGGCCGCCGAACAACACGATCATAATCAGCATGGGGTAGAGCCAGAATTTTCTCCGCGCCCGCATGAAGGCGAATAGTTCGGCGATGAAGGACATGAAGGCCTCAGAATTGATTGCGAATGGACTCGGGCGCTGGTCCCGGCGGTTGGCGGGCGATCCAGTATGATGGTGCTTCGGGATCGTAGGTGCGGTTCAAAAGTTTTTTGCCAGCCAGCCGCATGATGATCGCCAGCGGTGTTACGACCAGCAAAAACAAGGCGCCGAGCACCAGCGGGTTGACGATCTTATGCAGCAGCAGCCCAAAGCGAAACCATAGGATGTTTGGAACTCTCAATACTTGCGGAGTGAGATGCGCCAGCACAAAAAATACCAGCCCGATCGCCAGCACCCACCACCGGAAGTGCCCTCCCCACAGTGGCGGTACCAATGCAATGATTGCGAAAACAGCCGCGAAAGTTAGCCCAAACTTGCGTTCGGAGGGCGGCTGAACGTCGTTAGGGAGCGGCCTAGCGGACATGGCGCTCTCATAACTGCATTCGCTTACCGATGTCAATTTTCGGGGCGCGGCCGAGTGTTACTTCCCTGTCGCTTCGTTGCCACTGAGCTGGCGCAGAACCAGGATCATCGTGGCGTGGGCGTCGCCCTCACCGACGTTGACGATCTTATGGGGCAAGTCGCCGCGGAAGCGAAGGGCCTCTCCGGCCTTGGCGCGCCTGGTGTCGTCGCCAGCCGTTACGTCGATCTGGCCGCTCAGCAGGTAGAGATGCTCGACCGTGCCCGGCGGATGAGGGTCAGACTCTAACACGCCCATCGGTTTTGCGATGAAATCGTACCATTGGATGTGGTTAACCAGGTTGAGGGGCCCTGTGATGGCAAGACGGCACAGGCCGTCCTGACTTTCCAGGATAGGAATTCCGGATTTGAGCTGATGTTCCAGGAAAACTTGGCTGCCATCGATCTTCAACACCTCGTCCACCGTGGTGTCGAGCGCCCGAGAGAGCCGGTAAACCGTTGAAATGGTGGGATTTGTTTCGTTTCGTTCAATCTGCGAAATGATCGACTTTGCAACCCCGGATTGCTCCGACAATTCGCCCAACGACAAGTTGTAGGCTTTTCGCAGCCGCTGGATGGTCTTGCCGAGAGCCGGGGTGGGATCAACTTGCGGTGATTCTGTTGTTTTTCTGCCGCCTCGCATTGACATTTTGCTGTCCTGTACTTAGAACTAGTGTTCTATATAACGAACGTTAACGAGTCAGGAGTATAACCCAAGTCCCAGTTAGCGCGTATTTAATTGCCTAATCAAATGAAATCCGCGTCGAGAGCAGGCTCTTGGAAGTCAAAAACAACGTCCGATGAAGCGAACAGGGTAGGCCATGCGGTATTTCCCCATTTTCATTGATCTGAAAGATCGTACCGTTCTGGTGGTGGGTGGCGGCGAGGAATCCCTCCGCAAAGTCCGCCTCCTGGCGCGGACCGACGCCCGGATCCGGGTGATTGCCGAAAGCCTCCATCCCGAGCTCAGTTCTAACCCGCGCATTGAATGGGTGGCGCGCCGTTTCGAGCCAAGCCTGCTCGATGGAGCGACCCTCGTTGTTTCGGCTGATGTCAATCTCCATGACTTAGTGTGCGAGGCGGCGCGCTCCCGGCGCATTCCTGTGAATGCCGTGGACCGGCCTGCCCTTTCCAGCTTCATCATACCCTCAATCGTGGATCGGGCTCCGGTGGTCGTGGCGATTGGAACGGAAGGGTCCTCGCCGATGCTGGGCCAGGGTTTGCGGGCGCGCATCGATGCCATGCTACCCCAGGCGCTCGGAAAACTCGCGGAGGCGGCCGGCGCATTGCGGGGGCGGGTGGCAGAAGCGATCCCTGCAGGTAACCGCCGCCGCTCTTTCTGGAAGCGTTTTTTCTTCGGCGATGTGCGCGATGCTTTTGTCGCGGGCGAGCCTGCAAATTATGGCGCTCTGGTCGAGACGCTGTTTGAAAGCGAAGCTGCGCCGGCCAGAGGGCGCGTTTCCTTCGTGAGCGCGGGCTCCGGCGACCCGGAACTCTTGACACTCAAGGCCCAGCGCAAGTTGCTGGAAGCCGATGTCATCGTGCATGACCGTTTCGTAGCGCCTGATATTCTGGAAACGGCGCGGCGCGATGCGGTGCGCGTACCGCTCGACCAGCTGGCCTTTACCGGTGTGGCCGCGATCCTCATTCGCGAGGCCAAAAGCGGCCGCCATGTTGTTCGTCTGCGTTCGGGCGAAGCTTTGGTTGAGGAGCTCGCCGCGGTCGCAGCCGAAGGCATTTCCGTTGAAACCGTGCCCGGTGTCTCGACCGAGCCCACAGGGAAAGTCGTCACCTTCCCCGCCCGCGAGGATATTCGCGATGCAATTCTCAAGGCCGCGTCATGACCGGTTTGGAGAAGGGCCAGATCGTGACCGCCAATCGCCTGCGGGACGGCATCGCCGTGTTCCTCACCCGCTCCGGCCAGTGGAGCGAAAAGATCGACGAGGCGGCGCTGGCGCTTGAGCCGCAGGCGGCAGCAGCACTCGAAGCCCGCGCCAAAGCCGACGAAGAAGCAACCCTCGTCACCGGCCCCTATCTGATCGATGCCGAGCGCCGCGACGGCGGCATCCGTGCCGCCCACATCCGCGAGCGCATGCGGACGCTGGGGCCGACCGTGCGGCTCGATCTCGGCAAGCAGGCAGAGGGCACCGCCGGCGCCTTCGCCGCTCCGGAAGGAATTTGATCCATGTATCGCTATGACGAGTTCGACCATCAATTCGTGCGCGAACGCACCGCGCAGTTTCGCGACCAGGCGGAACGGCGTCTTAAAGGCGAACTCACCGAGGACGAGTTCCGCCCCTTGCGGCTGATGAACGGGCTTTATCTGCAACTGCACGCCTACATGCTGCGCGTCGCCATTCCCTATGGCACGCTCTCAGGCCGGCAAATGCGGCAGCTCGCGATGATCGCCGAGAAGTGGGACAAGGGCTACGGGCATTTCACCACGCGCCAGAACATCCAGTA
>JBGTJO010000148.1:0-14661 GCA_041745135.1 Aestuariivirga sp.
CGAAAAGCCGTAGCGTTCGGCAATCGTGTCGATGGCGTTCCAAACCTGCTTGTGGGTGAACATGTTAATATGTCCCTTTTGCCGCTAATTTTCATAGAAACTAGGAACCGATACCTCAATTGAGCCATATTGTCCATAGTCGATGATCCGCTTATGGTGCAAAATTATGGGGCTCCTCTACAAGATATGTCCCGTCGCCGACTGGGCAAAAGCTGCGGCCGATGGGGCATTCACAGGTTCGGGCGATGACTATACCTCTGGATTTATTCACCTTTCTTCCGCCAGCCAAGTACATGAAACGGCCCGGCGGCACTTTGCCGGGATTCATGACCTTGTGCTGGTGGCGATGGAGGAGGAGGCCCTATCGGGCCTTAAATGGGAAAAATCCCGGGGCGGCGACTCGTTTCCCCACGTCTACGGGGTGATCCCGGTGAGCGCGGCCCGCTGGGTCCGTCCTCTGCCGCTTAAAAATGGCGCTCACGTTTTCCCTGGCGAATTTCGCCGGTGAATTTGGCTCGCCTGATGTTTCCGGCGCTGCGGCCGGTTCTGCATGCCCTCGATGCCGAGACGGCCCATGGCCTGACCATCCGTGCGCTCAAGATGTCGCCCCGATCAACACCACCCGTCGGCGACCAGCGCCTCAGGGTCAAAGCATTCGGATTGAACTTCCCTAATCCGCTCGGGCTTGCGGCGGGCTTCGACAAGAATGCCGAGGTCCCCCACGCCATGTTGGCATTGGGCATGGGGTTTACGGAAGTGGGAACGCTGACGCCGCGCCCGCAAACCGGCAATCCTCGCCCTCGCCTGTTCCGGTTGGTGGAAGATCGCGCGGTGATCAATCGCATGGGCTTCAACAATGAAGGCCATGCTGCCGCTGTGGCCCGCCTCACGGCGCACAGATCCCGCCCCGGAATCATCGGCGTCAATCTCGGCGCCAACAAGGACTCGCCCGACCGTGTTGCCGATTACGTGGCGGGCGTCGCCGCGTTTTCCAACCTAGCCGATTATCTCACCGTCAACATCTCTTCGCCCAACACGCCGGGCCTTCGCTCCTTGCAAACGCGGAGCGAATTGCAAGCCTTGCTCGAACGCCTTAGTGAGGCTCGCGCCAAGGAGGCGCACCGAGTGCCCATGCTCCTGAAGATCGCTCCCGATCTCCGTGAGGATGAGCTGCAAGATATCGCTGCATGCTGCGCCGGTGGCGAGGTTGACGGCATCATCGTGTCGAACACGACGATCTCGCGTCCCCCTTTGCATTCCGTCCACGCGAAGGAGCAGGGCGGCCTTTCCGGAGCGCCGCTGTTCACTCTCTCAACGCGGCAACTGGCGCGTCTCTATCTATTGACCGGCGGCAAAATTCAATTGATAGGCGCGGGTGGAATAGGCGGTGCCGATCAGGCATGGACGAAGCTGCTCGCCGGGGCCACCCTTCTGCAGCTCTATTCCTCGCTTATCTACAAGGGTCCTGGCCTCATTACGGAAATCTTGCACGGCCTTGCCCGCAAGCTCGATGATGCGCGGGCAAGTTCACTCGCCGACATCGTCGGCCGCGATGCGGCAGCGCTGGCTCACCACGGGTTGAGCGGCACATAAGTGTTGAACAGCTTCTCCGTGGTGCCGTTCGCCTGCAACCGGTCAAGGGCCACGTCGAATGCATCGCGGATATCGGCGCGGTCGCTCCTGACCAAAAAGGCGAGGTTGCGGCTGATGGTTTCGAAATCGGAATAAGCCCCGCCGAAAAGTTTGCAGCAGCCGCGCGAAGCGGCGCCGGTGACCCAGTAAATGAGCCGCAAATTATCCGCGAAAAGTACATCGACAGCGCCGATGCGCAATGCTTCCTGGGCTTGCGCATCGTTGTCGAAGGTCAGGAGTTCCGAGTCAGGATAATAGGTGCGGAGCCAGGCCGCATGGGCTGTTCCTGCCACAGCGCCGATCCGCCGCCCTGCGAGATTTTGCGCATCGCTCCCTCTGACCGGATTGCCGATCTGCGCTGCGAAACGCCCGAAACTGCGAAACCACGGCCGCGTCATCACCGCATGCGCCAAGGCCGTCTCGTCGATGCGGGGGCCCGAGACGACAACATCGTGCTCGCGGCTGGCAAGCCTGCGCAGAAGCTGGGGCAGGGGTTTCAGCATCACCTCGCATTTGACCTTGATCTCCGCGCACGCCGCCAGCGCGAGTTCCACCGAAAGCCCCGCCGGCACGCCTGATCGCGATTGAAAACTATAGGGCGGAAAGTCCTGGTCGGCCGCAAGACGGATGGTCGTGCCCGTGGGAAAGGCCGGCATTTTTGCCTCAGCCTGAATTTTGCGGAACTTCGGTAGTGCGTAGCCACCCTCGGCGCTCGAAGTGGAGAGCGTAGCCGGAAGGAAGATCAAACTGCACAAACACAACCACAGGATGCTTGTTGTCTTGACGCAAGAGGGCTTCATTTGTTGACGCAAAGGAAAAAGAGCCTTGTCTGTCGAGTCTGCCGCGAGCTTTGGCGAATCCCGTTTGATATCCGGGCTTCACGAGCAATATCACGGCAGGATAACGGCACAACCATCCGATGTCTTGCCGAGATTACCGGTTGCGGTCTTGGCGGAGGCGCTGCGGCGCTTGCCGGGCGAAGAGCTGGAGGAGGCTCTTCGCCACAAGATAGTGCCGCTCGTATCGATCCCGGGCCTACATCTTTATGCCGTGTGTGGTGAAGCCGCCATGGCCACGGCCAGGCGGGAAGGTCTCAAGATAGTGGCTGAGGCCGATGTTGCCGTTTTCCACCAGGCCGTTCGCGTGATCCACGGGCGGTTCTTGTTGCGTGAAGCGACCCATGGCTTCGCGCTGAGCCATCCCGACAAGTCCGCAAGCCGCCGTCTCACGGCCTCACAGATTATCGTGGTTGCGATGCTGGTCGTAACGCTCGCTACCGCTTCTCTTCTGCTCCCCGGCACCTTCATATGGGCGCTGGGAAGTTTGCTTGGCGGGCTTTTCTTTCTCGCAGTGATCGCCCTTCGCATCCTTTGCCTTCTCCCGCCGGTTCCGAGGCGAAAAACCCGCGCACGCCTTCTCGATGATGCGGAACTTCCGGTCTACTCGGTCCTTGTGCCGCTATTTCGCGAAACCTCGGTGCTGCGCCAGTTGCTCAGGGCGCTTCGGGACCTCGACTACCCGCGGGATAAACTCGACATCAAGATCATCCTCGAAGAGAGCGATATCCTCATGCAGCGCGCCTTGGCTGCCATCCGGTTGCCCCCGCGGTTCGAGGTGATCATCGTTCCTTCGGGCGCGCCGCAGACAAAGCCCCGCGCCCTCAATTATGGGCTCCGCTTCGCGCGCGGTGAATTGCTGGCGATCTTCGATGCCGAGGATATCCCCGAGCAAGGGCAACTGCGCCTCGCGGCGGAAACATTCGCAAGCCTGCCGCGGACTGTCGCCTGTCTTCAGGCGCAGCTCGCCTTCTACAACTGCAATGAAAACTGGCTCACCCGCCAATTTGCGATCGAATACGCAACCTTGTTCGGATTGCTGCTGCCGGCACTTGCCAATCACCGTCTGCCCTTGCCGTTGGGCGGAACCTCAAACCATTTTCGTATCGATGTCTTACGCGAAGTCGGTGCCTGGGATCCCTTTAACGTGACGGAAGATGCTGAGCTTGGCTTCCGCCTCGCCCGAGCCGGTTATGAAACCGCGACCCTCGACAGCCACACCCTTGAAGAGGCCAGCATAAATCTGGCGAACTGGCTTAAACAGCGGTCGCGTTGGCTCA
The DNA here is from genome assembly GCA_041745135.1 of Aestuariivirga sp. Lineage (GTDB taxonomy): Bacteria > Pseudomonadota > Alphaproteobacteria > Rhizobiales > Aestuariivirgaceae > Aestuariivirga. Next base: position 3,749 of record JBGTJO010000148.1, read on the forward strand.
AGGGCTTTCTCGCCACTTGGCTGGTGCACATGCGCCACCCTGCGCGGTTGATGGATGAATTGGGCCCGGCCGGTTTCTGGGCCACGCAAGTGCTCACCATCGGAATCTTTGCCTCGGCGTTGCTGCACCCGTTCTGCCTTGCTGCAACGCTGGCGCTATTTATCGCTCAACCTGCCACGCCCAATCCCAGCCTGCTGATGATCGGGCTGGGCGGCCTCAATCTTCTAGTCTTTGTGCTGGGTTATGGCGTGTCCATCGCCGCCGGCCACCGGGCTCTGCGCGGACGGCGCAAATCCGCCTGGATTTTTCCGCTCGCCACCATGCCGGCCTACTGGATTTTATTGTCCGCCGCCGCCTGGCAGGCGCTGTGGCAATTCATCGTTTCGCCCTTCCACTGGAACAAGACCGAACACGGCCTCTCAAGCTTCCAGAAACGGCGGCGAGGAAAGTGATTGGAGCGGGCGATGGGAATCGAACCCACGACATGCAGCTTGGGAAGCTACCGTTCTACCACTGAACTACGCCCGCCTGGCAGCAAGACTAATAGAGCCAGGCGCGCTCGTCCAGCATCCGGTGCCGGCGTTCGCTTCCGCAAGCACCCGGTCGCGCAAGAGCGTGGGGGAAAGTTCGCCGCGCCGGGCAAGCTCGATCACTCTCGCCGCGATGGTTTCGCGAGCGCGGACTTCGCCATTGATGTGAAGGGCGTTGCAGACGTCCTCACACGCCAGGGACATTGCCTTAATATCGTCGGGCTCGAATGCGCCGGCTAATACGAACGGAAGGATGGCACCCATGATTCAGCTCCTCTGTTTATGGGACGCCTCTTGGTTCGACATCTCCATTTACCACGGAATCTGCACGCATTTGGAGCGGGAGTCTGAGCTTTATTGCTCACGCGGCCACCAGGGCACGTGCCTTACACCGTGATCAAAGAACACCGCATTCGGGTTTCTTGATGTTTGGTTCGCCCTAATATATAAATTTGCTGAGAATTAAGGCAGGAGACGGTGGCCAAGGCAAGGAAGAAGCAGCCCTTCGACGTCCAGGTGTTCCTCAACACCGTGGCCGGGGGGAGGACCGTGTCGAACTATCGGAAGAATCGGAAGGTCTTTTCCCAAGGAGACCCGGGGGATGCCGTCTTCTACATTCAGGAGGGCAAGGTCAAGGTCTGCGTCCTCTCCGAGCAGGGTAAGGAGGCGGTCGTCGCGCTCCACGGAAATGGGGACTTCTTCGGTGAGAGCTGCCTGAATGGGCATCCGCTGCGGGTGGCGACGGCCGTGACGGTGACAGAGAGCGTCATCATGCGGCTCGAAAAGGCGGCCATCTTGCGTGTGCTCCACGAGGAGCCGAAGTTCTCCGAGATGTTCATGGCTTACCTGTTGTCTAGGAACTCCCGAATCGAGGAGGACTTGGTCGACCAACTGTTTAATTCCAGTGAGAAACGTCTGGCGAGGGTGCTCCTCCTGATGGCGAACTTCGGCAAGGAGAGTAAGCCCGAGCCGGTCATAGCGAAGATAAGCCAGGAGACACTCGCGGAGATGGTCGGGACCACGAGGTCGCGCGTGAGCATGTTCATGAACAAGTTCCGAAAGCTCGGATTCATCGAATACAACGGATCACTGGTGGTCCATAATTCCCTGCTGAACATGGTGTTGCACGACAATCCTCACCTCAGGAACCGTGCCGAATGAGTTTTGTGAATCTGGTCAGTAGTGAACAGCCCTGTCCTTCCTACGTGCCTAAGCTTCATCCCGTGCTCCATCGAGGGACACACGTGATGTTGCATTTAGTTCAACTTGACCGCAGCTATTCTCCCGAGACTATCTTCGTGATGACGGCTGCGTTCGACAGGGTCTCCCAATCCGTCACGGAGCATATGAACGGCAACGATGATGTCAAAAAGACGCTGGCATTGATAATCCTCCGACTTGTGGACCTGGGCGAGCGCGACCCCGACCGACTCGCGGAGATTGCTTTCCACGAATGGACAGGCTCTGAACGTTCCGCAATAGGAGACCGTTGGGCCGCAACGGGTTGACTGTCTGCTCGGAGCTTGCCTCTCTGGCCTCGCTGCCGGACCAGCGTGTGGGGACCATGCGATGCTCTCTGGAATCGATGCGCTCCAAACTGGCTCAAAAAACTGCAGAGAGAATTGCTAACTGCTGACGTCAAGACTAATAGAGCAGGCGCGCCCGTCCAGATGGATCATCGCGGTGCCGGATCGAATGGCTTGAAATGTTTTGACAGCTTCAATCCCTGGCGTTGATAGTTGGAGCCGATGCCTTCGCCATAAACGCGTTCCGGAGCTTCCGTCAGCGGTTCATAGACGAGCCGGCCGATAATCTGCCCATCCTCCAAGATGAAGGGCACCTCATGCGAGCGTACTTCGAGAACCGCGCGGGCACCCTCGCCCTGGCCTGAACTATGTCCGAAGCCTGGATCGAAAAAGCCCGCGTAATGCACGCGAAATTCCCCCACCAAAGGATTGAACGGCACCATCTCGGCGGCGAAGGCAGGCGGCACGCGCACCGCTTCCTTGGAAGCGAGGATATAAAATTGGTCGGGATCAAGCACCAGAGAGCCCCGCCGCCACAGCGGCTCCCAGAAATCAGCAACCTCAAGCGCGCCGCTCAGGTCGATGTCGATAAGACCCGAATGGGGTTTGGCCCTGAACCCCACAGGCGCCTCCGGCTCGCCGCCAAGGTCGACCGTCAACGCCAATCCATTGTCGATATTCACCTCGCCCGCAGCGATCAGCCCCTCGCTCTCGTGCAGTTCGCGGATGATGGCGTCGGAAGCGAGCGACGCTCCGGCGCGAAACCTGATCTGCGACAGGCGTGATCCCGTGCGGGCAAGGATGGAAAAAGTGCGCGGGCTGATCTCGGCATAGAGCGGACCATTGTAAGCTTCCGGCACCGTATCGAATTCCTGTGCGAAATCGGTGATGACTCTGGTGAAGATGTCGAGGCGTCCGGTGGAGCTCTTGGGATTAGCTGCCGCCGAAACGCCCTTGGGCAACGCCAGGCTTTCGAGCAGCGGCACGATGTAAACGCAGCCCGTTTCAAGGACGGCGCCGTCCGCCAGCGGCATCCGGTGCAACACAAGGTCTTGCAACCGCTCCGCCACCGTCGAGCGCGGCCCCGGCAGAAAGGAGGCCCTCACTCGATAAGCCCACTCGCCGAGGCGAAGATCGAGGCTCGCCGGCTGGATCTGGTCTGCATCTGCGGGCCTCTCCAGCCGGATCAATCGCCGGGCGCAATAATCCGCAATGGCCTTGGCAGGCAGAATGCCCTGGGTTTTGCTCTGTTCCTTCACCGGTGGAAACCCTCTGCAATTCCGCGCTAAGCTCGGGGCACCATGTATCAGCGCATTACCCGCGGCATCAAGATCATCGTGCGCCCGCAATATCTCGAACGGCAATCGAAGCCCGATGAGGCGCATTTCGTCTGGGCCTATACCATCACCGTGGAAAACCACAGCCGCGAAACCGTGACGCTCCGCACCCGCTACTGGAAGATCACCGACGCTCAAGGCAAGGTGCAGGAGGTGAGAGGCGAAGGCGTGGTCGGCGAACAGCCCACCCTCCAGCCCGGCGGCAGCTTCCAGTACACCTCGGGCTGCCCGCTCAAGACATCATCGGGCTTCATGGTTGGCGCCTATCATATGGAAACAAGCACCGGTGAGATGTTTAGTGTTGACATCCCGGCCTTTTCGCTCGACAGCCCCTCCGCCAAACAATCGATCAACTGAGCCCAAAATGACCGGAAAAAATTTCACCACCCAGGAGATGCTGGCCCGCCTTGTCTCCTTCGACACAACGAGCCGCGACGGCAACATTCCCTTGATCGAATTTGCCGAGGATTATCTCGATGGCTGGGGTGTACCGCATTTCCGCATCGATTATGAGCCGGGCAAGAAAACCAACCTCTTTGCAACCGTGGGCCCGGAAACTGGCGGCGGCGTCGTGCTGTCGGGCCACACCGACGTGGTGCCGGTCGATGGCCAGAACTGGACCAGCGATCCCTTCACGCTCACCAGGCGCGGCGGCAAATTATACGGCCGCGGCACCTGCGACATGAAGGGGTTCATTGCCGTCTGTCTCGCCATGGTGCCGCAGTTCAAGGCGAAGGGATTGAAGAAGCCTATCCACCTTGCTCTTTCCTGCGATGAAGAGGTGGGATGCCGGGGTGTTCGTCCGCTTGTTTCCCACATCCGCAATCATCTGCCAAAGCCGCAGGCGGTGCTCGTGGGAGAGCCGACCGAAATGAAGGTGGTGAATGCCCACAAAAGCACCGTCACCTTTACAACCGAAGTTATCGGCCTTGAGGCCCATTCGAGTCTCACCAATCGCGGCGTCAATGCCATCATGGTGGCTGGAGAACTGCTTGCCGAAATCAACCGCATCCGCAGCGACGTGGAGGCCAAGGGCGATCCTTCCGGCCGCTTCGATCCGCCTCACTCGACGGTGCATGTTGGCCTGATCGAGGGAGGCACCGCCAAGAACATCATTCCGCGCCGCTGCATCTTCCATTGGGAAGTCCGGCTCCTTCCGGGTGCTGATTATCGCCCGATCCAGAACCGCTTCGAAGCGTTCTCCCGCTCCCTGGAGCCTGCCATGAAAGCCTTCGCAGCCGACACCGGCATCACCACCAAAATTTCCGCCACTGTTCCAGGCTTGGCGCCGGAAAAGGATACGGGCCTCGAAACACTGGTCATGCATTTGGCCAATGCCAATGGCACACACACCGCCCCCTATGTCACGGAAGCCGGCCTGTTTCAGGAAAGCGGAGTTCCAACCATCATCTGCGGCCCGGGCTCCGTGGAGCCCGCCCATCGGCCCGACGAATACATCGATGAATCCGAGCTCGTGAAATGCGAGCAATTCATGCAGCGGCTGATGGAAGCTCTTTAGTTTCTTCCTCTCAGCATGGATTCGATACGTGCTGAAAGCACAGGTAATATTTCATTGATCCGACATTGGTGATGCGTTTGCCCGATTTCACTTCTTCGATCCAAAGCGACATATACTCGCCCTTGACTTTGCCCACGACTTTGTAGCGTCCACCCGCGACCACCGAACCGGTGACCTCAATCATGGCGACGCCATGGCTTCGATAGAAGCCTCGGCCAAACATCCCCTTCAGGATAAAATGGTGTGCTCCGGGCGAGACGTTCACGCCTCTCCGCAAGTTCCATGCATTGATGATGATCTTGCCATCCACACCCGCAGTGGAAACCGAGAAAGCACGGTTCATACCCTTGCTCCTGTCGGTGGTATTGGCAATGTTGGCGGTGGGCTTGGCCGCAGCCAGACTCGTGTCCGTCGCAGCTAGTTGCAACGCCAGCAGCATGCACAAAAAATAAGATGCGATCCGTCTGTTCATTCCAGCATCTCCGTTCAGTTTTACCCTTGCAACGCAAACTCCTTCGCGCGACTTAGTTACTGCAGCTTGCGCTCGATTTCCTCGTTGAATTCTTTTTCGAACACCTTCTTCTTGCCTTCATAGGCCTCGATCTTTCCCCATACGATCCAGTGGCTCTTGGTCCCGGTGAGACGGCCATAGGTTTCAGTGCGCGCATTCCAGGTGCCGCGGCTCAGTTCCTCGGTCCAATGGGTTTCCATCTTCGCTGAAAGGGGATCATCCGGCATGACCGAATAGGTTTCGCGGCCAGCCGAGTAAGTCACAAGTTTATGAGGCCCGATCTCGCCCGAGCCGAAATCGTCGATGATTTCCAGCCTGACTTCTCCGGTCTTTGGATCAACCGTCGTTTCGCGTTTGTGCCAGGGCACCCGCAACTCCTTGCGCTCCGCCGGTGCCGCTCCCTCCGGCGGACCCCAAAACACCGGGGCCTCACCGGGATTTTCCTTGCGGATGGGAACATGCACAAGCGACTTGCCGGCATAGACTGTGAGCGTCACCGGTTCCGGCGCCGGCCACATCAAAGGGAAGTATGTTGTCGAAATCGAAATACGCAGCTTGTGTCCCTTGGGAATACGCCAGGCGATGTCGTCGAGTTTGATCTTGACGCGATAGCGTTTGCCAGGTTCGAGCGGCGTGGGATTTTCCCGGCTCTCGCGCATGCACAGGTTCTGCAAGTGATAGGTGATGCGCGCAACTTCGCCGGTCGGGAAAACATCGTTGAGGCGCACGGCTACGGAGGCCACCGGCGTGTCCACCGAAAAGTCGAGTTCGACGGCTGGTTGCCCCACGATATCCATATCGGCGATGAGCGCCGGAGAATCGAAAACGAGCGAACCAGCGTCGTCCTTGGCCTGGTCTCCGGGAAAGTCCGGACCAAGCCAGATGATGCAATACTCGCCGCCCTCAAAACCCACGGTCTGTTTGGATGAGATGGTCAGCGCTTTCTCAGTCCCTTCGCTGCCGCCTATGCCGTTCTCATTGAGGTGCCATTTCTTGGTGTTAACAGCGCCCGAGCCCCAAACGCCGTCGCTCACCCAGCGTCCCTTGAGTTTGTCCTTAGATTTGCCCGGCGGTTCCGAGTCGATGATGAAATAACGATAGGCGGGATCGCGCGAGACGCCGGTGGGCTCGCCCTTCAGCCACTGGTCCCACCAGCGCAGCATTTCCTGAAGAAAGCCGATGGCGGGCTCCGGCTTCGCGAAATGCGGATATTTATGCGCCCACGGCCCGATGATCGCCCTGCATGTGGTGCGAAGCCCCGTCATCAGCCGCGGTATGGCGTTGGAATAGGCGTCGTACCAGCCGCCAACCACGAGAGCGGGTGTTTCGATCGTCATCCAGTCCTCGCACACCGATCCGTGCTTCCAATAGTCGTCGCGGTGCGGATGCTGGAGCCAGGGGATGAGCAGGAACGGCTGGTTCTTCAGCCGCTCCATCCACATCTTGCGCCATTTGTTGCCGACGATGGCGGGATCGGGAGGCCGCGATGAATAAGCCAGCATCGTGGCGGCCCATCCGAGATTTTCGTTGATCAGGCAGCCGCCCTTGTAATGGATATCGTCCTCATAGCGGTCATCCGTGGAACAGATCGTCACGATGGCCTTGAGCGCTTCAGGCTTGCGCGCCGCAACTTGCAGCGCGTTGAAGCCGCCCCAGGAAATTCCGAACATGCCGACCTTGCCCGTGCACCAGGGCTGCGCGGCGATCCAGGCGATGACTTCAACCGCGTCGTCCTGCTCCTGCTTGGTATATTCGTCGAACAGCAACCCATCCGAATCGCCATTGCCGCGCATGTCCACACGGATAGCCGCATAGCCGTGGCCAGCGAGATAGGGGTGGGTCAGCGCATCGCGCACGATGGTGCCGTCCCGCTTGCGGTAGGGTAGATATTCCAGCACGGCAGGGACGGGCGATTTCTCCGTATCCTCCGGCAGCCACATGCGCGCGGCCAGCTTCACCCCATCGGACATCGGAATCCAGAGATTCTCGATTTCCTTCACCTTGCGCGGAAATTCGGTCCTGGTGGTGATTGCCATGCAGCCTCGATTTGGGAGATGTGGTGCCCGTGATAGGCGAGCGGATGCCCCGAAATCAACACCCGCGAAGATGAACGCCAGATAACCCACCCCTCCAGAATTGGTTCAGGCCGGATTCCTTAGAACGCGAACATCAAGGAAGTTCGAGAGGGAAGACCAGATGTTCACGATCGCCAAGACAATCGCCGCCGCCGCCATTTTCACCGGCCTTTTCACCGCTGCGGAGGCCCAAACCTCCACGCAATTCCAGGGCATCATCATCGTGCCAGCCTCCGCCAATCCCCATCAGGAAGAAGCCGCTCCCGCCAAACAGGAGAAGCCCCGTTTCAAGCGCGGCAAGATCGTCCGCTTCGGTATTGACGCGGCACCGGGCTCAATCATCGTCAGCACCAGCGAGAATGCCCTCTATCTCGTTCTCGGCAACGGCCGGGCGGCTAAGTATCGCGTCGCCACCGCCAAAAAGGGTTTCGAATGGTCGGGCACCCACAAGGTGTCATCCAAGATGCAATGGCCCGACTGGCGCCCGCCCGCCGAGATGCGCCAGCGCCGCCCCGACCTTCCCGCCTTCATGCCGGGCGGCCCCGACAATCCCCTGGGTGCCCGCGCCCTCTATCTCGGCTCCTCGATCTACCGCATCCACGGCACCAACGAGCCCAAATCCATCGGCAAGCCCGCCTCATCCGGCTGCATCCGCATGCTGAACGAGGATGTAACCGAGCTCTATCGCTTCGTGAAGGTAGGCGCGACTGTGACGGTGATCTAAATAGCGGATAGAGATCAATCCTTTGACAGGGGGGCCAGCGATTGGCTTCACAGCGATGGAACCGGATTGGGTCAGAATCGTTTCTGTACAACCTCGAACATCAGCATTGTTCGACCAGGGGAACCAAATGTCCAGGCTTGTCAAAACCATTGCCGCCGCCGCCGTTTTCGCAGGTCTTTTCGCGGCCTCCGCGCAGGCCAACGCCATCCATCCCTTTCAAGGCGTCATCATCGTCCCGGCGGCCGCTAGCCCTCATCAGGAAGAGGCCTCAACCTCCCGAAAGCGGCAAGTTGCCCAAACGCAAGTTACACGCGGCAAGATCGTCAACTTTGCTGCGGCAGCGGCGCCAGGTTCAATCGTGATCAGCACAAGCGAGCGAGCCCTTTATCTGGTTCTCGGAAGTGGCCAGGCGGTGAAATACCCTGTCGCCACCGCCAAGGACGGGTTTGAATGGGCCGGCACTCACAAAGTGTCATCCAAGACCGAATGGCCCGACTGGCGCCCGCCCGCTGAGATGCGTGAGCGCCGCCCGGACTTGCCGGAATTCATGGCGGGCGGCCTCGACAATCCGCTGGGCGCCCGCGCCATTTATCTCGGCTCTTCGATCTACCGCATCCACGGCACCAATGAGCGCGAATCCATAGGCCAGCCGGTATCCTCGGGCTGCATCCGCATGCTGAACGAGGACGTGAGCGAGCTCTATCGCTTCGTGAAAGTGGGCGCGAGCGTCACGGTCATCTAAATTTCGCCACAGCGATCTTCTTTCTCCCGGCGCTCGAAGCGTAGAAAGAGGTTCAGCATATGCACGAAGTTGTTTGGCCGGTGAAGACCCGCGAGATCCACAATCACCATATGAATTCGGCCGTGTGGAATGATTTCAAGTTTCGCGACGACGACATCATCGTAGCGACCTACGCGAAGTCCGGCACCACCTGGATGCAGCAGATCGTCTCCCAGCTCGTCTTCAACGGTGCCGAAGGGATCGATGTTCCGAAACTCTCTCCCTGGGTCGATCTGCGCATTATGCCGCCGGAAGCGATTGCCGGACTCGAGCACCTTCCTCATCGTCGTTTCATCAAGACCCATCTGCCGGTCGATGCGCTGGTTTTCTCGCCCAAGGCCAAATACATTTTCGTCGGGCGCGATGGCCGTGATGCCCTCTGGAGCATGTACAACCATCACGCCAACGCCAATGAAGATTGGTACAACGCCCTCAACAACACGCCGGGCCGTATCGGGCCGCCCATCGATCCGCCGCCAGAGTCGGTCCATGACTATTTTCGCGAGTGGCTCGCGAAGGATGGCTATCCGTTCTGGTCCTTCTGGGAAAACATCCGCTCCTGGTGGGAAGTCCGTCATCTGCCCAACGTCAAGACGGTCCATTACAACGATCTGAAATCCGATCTCAGAGGCTCGATCCGGAAGATTGCAGATTTCCTCGCCATCACGCCGGATGACGCAGCTTTCGAGAAAATCGTCAAGCACAGCACCTTCGATTACATGAAAGCCCATGCCGAAATGGCCGCTCCCCTCGGCGGCGCCATGTGGAAGGGCGGTGCCAAGACCTTCATCAACAAGGGTACGAACGGCCGCTGGCGCGACACGCTGACGGCTGAAGACGTGAAAGCCTATGAAGCAAAGGCCCTGGCTGAACTCGGGCCCGAATGCGCCAAGTGGCTCTCCGGAGAAAATTCCCGCTAATTTGGCAACATACCTTCATGAGCAAGAGAACGGACGGCATCGACGATGGCGTCAAAGCCCGCCATCGCCGGCTTACTCACATGCCTTGCCCGCATGTAGGAATGCGCCAGCGCCGGCTCCCGCCTCAGCGTTGCGCCGATCCCGGCCTGCTCTAGTTTCTCGTGAAAGATGATGCCGTCGTCGCACAGCGGATCATGCTCGGCGACCGTGATGAAAGCGGGCGGCAGGCCCGATAGATCTGTCGCAAGGTTGGGCACGGCGTAGGCGTTGGTCCAATTGGTCCCGTTTCGCGCGCCGAGAAAACTTTCGAGATAAAACGTCATTTCCTCCCGCGTGAGGCACGGCGCATGCGCGTTGCGTGTGTATGAATCCGTTTTGGTATCAGCGCCAAGCACCGGATAGATCAACACCTGTCCGCGCAACTGCGGAAGCCCCCGGTCGCGGAGCGAAAGCGCCAGTCCAACGGTCATCTGCCCGCCGGCACTATCTCCCGCACCGATAATATGCGTGGGATCGATCCCCATGGCGCGGCCCGCGTTCCGCATCCACTCCAGAACCTTATGCGAATCTTCAAGCTGCGCGGGGTGGGGGTGTTCCGGCGCCAGGCGGTAATCGACCAGCACCACCACTACACCAGCCCGGTCTGCGATCTCGGCGCACACATCGTCATGGGTCTCGCAAGAGCCCAGCACCCATCCGCCGCCATGAAAATAAATGACACCGGGCTTCGGTGCATTTCCCGGCGGCCGGAACACCCGCACATGCACGCCGTTTGCATCGAGGTCCTCAACGATCAGCCGTTCCGGCCGCGGCGCCCGGAACATGCGGCACACATCTTCCCATGCCTTGCGTTGCCGGTCGAGCGGCCACTGCGCCGATTCTGGCGGCGAATGCCGCGACAGCTCCTCGTAGAACTTCAACATGCCGGGATCGACGGGGACAGCTGACATCGTTCTGTATTCCTGCGGCTAAATCTGTCATAGGCGGACG
>JBGTJO010000149.1:0-24160 GCA_041745135.1 Aestuariivirga sp.
TGGTTCGGCCATTCCGGCTCCGACGCCAATGATTGCAGCATGCGGGTGCTGCAGGCGGCGACGGGGCGCAACCGTTTCATCTCCTTCATCGGCTCCTATCACGGCAATCTCACGGGCTCGATGGCGATCAGCGGTCACACCGCCATGACTCACACGCTGCCCCGCGCCGGTCTCGTCCTGCTCCCCTACCCAGATCCCTTCCGTCCAAAATTCAGCGCCGAGGAAGTTCTCGCCCTGCTCGACTATCAGTTCGAAACCACATGCCCGCCGCACCAGGTCGCCGCCATATTCATCGAACCGCTGATGTCGGACGGCGGCCTGATCGTTCCGCCCTCAGGTTTCCTCGCAGCATTGCAGCAGCGCTGTCGCGCCCACGGCATAAAAATCGTTGTCGATGAAGTGAAAGTGGGCCTCGCGCGCAGCGGCTCGATGCATTGTTTCCAGCACGAGGGCCTGACCCCCGACCTCATCGTCTTCGGCAAGGGCTTGGGCGGCGGCCTGCCGCTTTCCGCCGTCATCGGCCCGCAAGAGATCATGGACCACGCCCCCGCCTTCGCGCTCCAGACCACGGCTGGCAATCCCATCGCCACCGCAGCAGGCGGCGCGGTTCTGCATACGATCGAGAAAGAAAATCTCGCATCCCACGCCGCACGCATCGGCAAGCTCTTCGCCGATGCGCTCAGAACCTTGGCCGATAAGCACGAGATCATCGGCGACGTGCGCGGCCGCGGTATGGCGATCGGCGTCGATCTCGTCCGCAACCGTCAAACCCGGGAGCCCGTGCCCGCGGTGACCACCGCCAAGATCATCTACCGCGGCTATCAGCTGGGTGCGGCCTTCAGCTATGTCGGCCTCAAAGCCAACGTCCTCGAATTCACCCCGCCCCTCACCTTGACGGAGGCCGACGTCGCCGAAGGCATCGCCATCCTCGACCTGGCGATGACCGACGTCGCGGAAGGCAAGGTCGCCGACTCCGACGTCGCATCCTTCATGATGTGGTAAATCTGTCCTCCTCTCCGCCACCCCCGTTTCGTCATCCCGGCGAAAGCCGGACCCATGTAAACAAACTACGGATTCTCGCAGAATCTTCACGCTGAAAGATGGGTCCCGGCTTTCGCCGGGATGACGATTGTGAAAGTTGCTTTGATGGAAGTGGAACTAGGCGGGAAGAAATCCGCTGGCCTCTCACCCCACTCCCGAGCGTGCCTGGATATCCCGCTCCAGATCGCCATAACCCGTAAAGCGATATTCATAAGCCAGCCCAAGCTGCTTCGCCGCCGCCATGGCGTTCTTCGCCAGTTCCTCATCCCGCGTCTGAGCCAGATATACGATCTTGGTATAATTCCCGAAATACATGGGCAGAAGTTCCGGATGCCGGTCGAGCCCAAGCCCTGCCCAGATCAGCTTGTCAAAGTGCCGCGCGAGATAGTCGGTGAGGAAAAAGGCCGTGACATCCCCTTCGCTCGTCCGCTCGAACGCCTCGTTGCCGGAATAGAACGAATAGCAATGGGGGCCGCCGATCCGCTCCACCCCTTCTTCCTCCAGCAGTTTGTCCAGCTGCCCGCCCGTGCCGCAGTCGCCGTAAAGCACGAAGATCGACTTGTAACGGCCCTTGGCCGCACGGATTTTCTCTCTCACCCCAGGCACGATCTTCTGCGGCGTATTATGCCATTTGGCCGGCAGGCACTGGACATCGAACGCCGTCCACCGGTTGCGCTCGATCAGATCCACAATCTCCCGCGCCAGCGCCCCGCAGGCGATGAGCAGCACATCGCCCTTGCCGGCGGCAAAATCGAATTCATCGGCGGGTTTGAGGTTAACGAGGGTCATCGGGTCTCACCTTGCCCCACCCATATGGTGTTGCATGGGAATTTCCGCCCTATGAGCGGTGATATCCGCCCCTTGCACCAAATCAGATTTTCTGATAATCTGATTATCAGATTGGAGCCGCCATGACTCGCATTTCAGCCACGGAAGCCTCGCGCAATTTCTCCGACATCCTCAACCGCGCCCAATACCGCGGCGAGAGCTTCGAGGTCGTGCGTGGAGGCGAGGTCGTGGCGCGCATTGAGCCAACCCGGCCTAAGCGGGTGACTCTCGGCGAATTTCTTGACGCTTGGAAGACATGGCCTCGCCTCGATCCCGAAGAGGCTGCGCAATGGGAGGAAGACTTGAAAGAAATCCGCGCTAGCGCTCCGTCCCCGCCCTCCAAATGGGATTGATTATCGACACCGGCGTTTTCATCAAAGCCGAGCGCCAGGGCCAACTCGAGCCTTCGAGCGTCATACCACGTACAGAGGACGCCGGTCTTTGCAGCATAAGCTTGTCAGAATTGCTTGAAGGAATCCATCACGCGAAATCCTCACAAGGTACTCAGCGAAGGCAAGATTTCGTAGAGCGTGTGAAAGCAACTATTCCAGTCTTGGCTTTTGATGAAACGGTTGCCGCAGTACATGCCCGGCTCCGAAGTATGCAGCGAAAAAAGGGCAAGATGATAGGCGCTCATAATTTCATCATCGCAGCGACCGCGATGTCTCGGGGCTGGGATGTTCTTACGTTTAACGTCGCCGAATTCAGGCAGATCGAAGGACTCGGTGTTCGCGAGGCGGGAGCCTAAAAGACACCCGACAGCAAGCCCACTCCAGCCAGCGCCATAGCGCCGCCGCCAATCTGTGCGAGACGCGGCGAACCAGCAAGCCGCGCGATGCCGATACCAACGGCGTGCAGCGCTGCAGTCGCCAGCATGAAGCCAGCCGCGTAGCCAGCGGGCGATACGCCTGTGGGGATTTCCAGGCCGTGCGCTTGCCCGTGGAAGATTGCGAAAAATCCCGCCAGCGCCATGGCGGCGGCAACGGGCGCTCTCCATTGCAACGCAATCATCGCGCCGAGTGCGATCACCGATAGCGCGATGGCCAACTCTAGATGAGGCAAACCGAGTCCATAAAAACCAGCGGCCCCGCCTGCCGCCATCATGGCAATGAACGTGGCCGGCACCAGCCAAAGCGCACGGCCGCCGAGATTGGAAGCAAATATGCCAACGGCCACCATGGCCAGCAGATGATCAAGACCGCTGAAGGGATGGACGAATCCGGCCATGCCGCCGGCACCCGTGTGCGCCTCGGTCGCCCTCGCCATCAATGCCAACAACAAAACAGAAGAGAGAAAACGCCGTGTCATGTGCTGCTCCTTTGCTCTTGCAAAGCGCGCCTATTGGCTCACGCTTGTGACAGTGTATTAGGATGCGGCGAGCTGGTTGTGCTTCCGCGCCATGTAGCTCTTGGCGGTTTCAACTGCCACCGCCGCATCGCGGCAATAGGCGTCAGCGCCGATCGCCTTGGCGAATTCCTCATTCAAAGGCGCGCCCCCCACCAACACGACATAATCGTCGCGCATGCCTTTTTCCTTCAGCGTGTCGATGACCACTTTCATATAAGGCATCGTCGTCGTGAGCAGCGCCGACATGCCGAGAAGATCCGGCTTGTGCTCCTCGATGGCCGCGAGATATTTTTCAACCGCATTGTTGATGCCAAGATCGATCACTTCAAACCCCGCACCTTCCATCATCATGCCGACAAGATTCTTGCCGATGTCGTGAATATCCCCCTTGACCGTCCCGATCACCATCTTGCCCTGCCGCGGCGCTCCGGTCGCGATCAACAGCGGACGCAGGATGAACATGCCCGCCTTCATGGAATTCGCCGCAAGCAAAACTTCCGGCACGAACAGAATGCCATCGCGGAAATCGATGCCGACGATGCGCATGCCTTCAACCAGCGCTTCCGTCAGCACCTTGTAAGGCACCCAGCCGCGCCCCAGCAGAATATGAACCGCCGCCTCGACCTCTTCCTTCAATCCATCGTAAAGATCGTCATGAACTTGCTGAACCAGATCCTCATCATTGAGGGAGTTCAGATCGAGTTCGCCTTCTTCAGCCATTAGCGGTCTCCAGCCGGAATCGTGATGCCGCGCAAAATAGCGGAATGCCAAGGAATTCCGCCATCCTTAGGCGACCTCCACATGCCGGAAAGCGACGGTTGAGGCAACCGCCAATGGCGGCTATGGAAAGCCCTCCTCACCACCTCCGGATTCCCTAACATGACCACGAACTTCGACATCGACCGGGTCCGCGCCCAGTTCCCTGCTCTCCCTCTCAAAGACGATGACCGCCCCCGCGTCTATTTCGACAACCCTGCCGGAACCCAGGTTCCGCAACAGGTGATCGACCGCACGGTCGATTGCCTCATCGCCCGCAACGCCAATCTCGGCGGCTATTTCTCGACGACTGTCGCCGCGAGCGCCCTCGTGGACGAAGCCCATCGCGCCTGCGCCGATTTCTACAACGCTGCGAGTCCTTCAGAGATCGTGTTCGGCCAAAACATGACCACGCTCACCCTCCACATGTCGCGCTGCATCGGCAAGCGCTTCCGTCGCGGCGATGAAATCGTCCTCTCCCGCATGGACCACGATACCAACGTCGCCCCCTGGCTGCTGCTCGCCGACGATCTGGGCCTCACCGTCCGCTGGATGGATTTCGACACGGACACCTACGAATTCCCCGACGACGCCCTCACCAAGGTGCTGAGCAAGAAGACCAAGCTCGTGGCGCTGGGGCTCGCCTCCAACTTCACCGGCACAGTGAACGATGTGAAGCATTTCGCCAAACAGGCGAGGGCCGTGGGCGCCCTCGTCTATGTGGACGCCGTGCAATACGCCCCGCACTACACCATCGATGTGCAAGACCTTGGCGTCGATTTCCTCGTCTCCTCCGCCTACAAATGGTTCGGCCCCCACCAGGGCATATTGTGGGGCCGCGCCGAAGTCCTGCAGGAAACTTTCAGCTACAAGGTGCGGCCCGCGGGCAACGATCTCCCCCACAAATTCGAAACCGGCACGCTCAGCCACGAAGGCATGGCCGGCTGCCTCGGCACCATCGAGTATCTCGAACAATTCGGCGAAGGCGAAAGCCGCGCCACCCGCATCAAGTCCGCTTGGGAAACGCTTGCAACTTACGAACACAAACTCACCCACCGCCTCATCGACGGCTTGAAAAATTTCAAAGGCCTGAAAATTCACGGCATCACCTCCGCCAACGCCATGCACCGGCGTGTGCCCACCGTGTCCTTCACGCTCGAAGGCCACCCTCCCGCCGCTCTCGCCAAGAGCTTCGCGGCTGACAACATTTTCGTCTGGTCCGGCCACAACTACGCCATCGAACCCATGACCCGCATGGGCTTGCTCGACAAAGGCGGCGTCCTCCGCGTCGGCCTCGCCCACTACAACACCGAAGCAGAGGTGAATGCGCTGCTCAATTCGCTTACGCGCATTGTCAAAGCGTAACGGATTTCTCCCCTCTTCATTCGTCACCCCGGCGAAAGCCGGGGTCCAGCTTGACAGGGATCGTCGCAGAAAGCTGGATTCCGGCTTTCGCCGGAATGACGGCCTGGAGCAGGTTCTGGGTGGCCGTTATCCTCGGCGCCGCTCGCGCCTTGCCGCGCCTTCGGCGGCGGTGTCGACGCCTTTGGCGAGGACCGACACCGCACCGAGCCGCTGCTCGATCAGTTCGACCGAAGGCCGCTCTCCCCGCGTATAGGTTTCCAGCGCCTTGCGCATCGCCGCTAAATGCGCGGGGCTGGTGCCGCAGCAGCCGCCGATGATCTTCGCTCCGGCATCAAGTGCGATGCGCGCATAGTCGGCCATCAGCTCAGGCGTGCCGCTATAGTGGATATGGCCATCGGCATATTGCGGAATGCCGCAATTGCCCTTGGCGACGACGGCGGCATCGGGCCGCGCTTCGGCGATGCCGAGAACCGTTGCAACAAGTTCGGAAGCGCCTGTGCCGCAATTGGCGCCGATAGCCACGGGCTGCGTGGCGAGCGATGCGGCAAGCGCGCCGAAGGCCTTGGGCGTAATCCCCATCATGGTGCGGCCATTGGTGTCGAAGCTCATGGTGGTGACGATGGGAAGCCCCGCCTTCGCAGCGCCCTCGACGGCGGCGCGCAGCTCCTCTTCCGAGGACATGGTTTCGATCCACAGGACGTCGGCCCCGCCCTCCTTCAGCGCTCTGGCTTGCTCCTCGAAGGCCGCCACGCCATCCTCGTGCGACATGGTCCCTACGGGCTGAAAGATTTCGCCGGTGGGCCCGATCGAGCCTGCCACATACACAGGACGGCCCGCGCTATCCGCCTCGGCCCGCGCATTCTTTGCAGCGGCGACATTGATCTCCCGCACCCGGTCCTGCGCATCGTGCAGTTTCAGCCGGTGGCAATTGCCGCCGAAGCTGTTGGTCAGGACAATGTCGGCGCCCGCTTCGATGAAGCCCCGGTGCAATGCGCGCACCCGCTCGGGATGGTCGAAATTCCACATCTCCGGCGCATCGCCCGAAACGAGGCCCATGTTGAAATAATTGGTGCCGGTGGCGCCATCGGCCAGCAGCCAGGGACGCGTGGCTAGGGCTTCGGTGAAGGATGGATGGGTCATGGAACCTCGAAAGAAGTATATAAAGATTTCTTTATATGCTTTCTGGCCCCTTGCCAAGGGCCAAAGCTCAGGCCCGCTGCTCGCCATAGTATAATGTCGACACATGCTGCGCCTCGGCGAAGAACAGCCAGCGCTCGACCACTGCGGCGATAAGGGTCAGCACCGCCGCGATCAGGGAAACCAGGGGCGCAGCAAGGGACGCCAGCACCGCGAGCAGCGCCAGCGCCAGAAGCAGAAACACCAAACTCCGCAACGCCGCCGCATGCTTGCGCGCCACCGCATAACCCATTTCCTTCTGGATGAAATTGATGGCGGTGTGCGGCAACTCCCATTGCCGGACACTGCCGATGCGGCCCAACCCGGTGGCGGCTTCAATAGTATGGGTTTTCTCCCCGCGATCGATGGCGCGCCAGTAGAAGAATTTCAGAATGCCCAGAAGGATGATCGACGCCACGGTCACGATAACCTGAAAAGATTGGAAGCGATTGAACACCGCCGCAATCGCGGTCATCAAGGCTGCACCGGTCGCCAGCGAGAATGCGAGATAGACGGGCCCGGTGAGCGGCTGCGCCCAGGCGCGGATTGTCGGCAGCGACGAATAAATCTTCGCTGTGCAATACACGGTGACCACGCACATGACGGCTGTAATAAGCCCCAGCGGAGCGATCAGCTGCGGCGCACCGATGAGGCCTGACCACGCAGCGGCGAAAGCCAGCGCCGGCGCGTAAGTGATGACCGATGCAACCCCCTCGCGCGACAGCCACGAGGAGCGCCACTGCGAAAACGCCCGCCACGCCCGTTCCGGCCTCCCGAGATGCAGCATTGAGGAGAGCAGGCCGATGGTGATGAGGGCCGAAGCGATAAGGATGGCCGTCAGCGCAAAACCCATGCTTGATGCAACGCCATGGCTCGCCCCCGCCAATCCCAGGAGCGCCAGCAATCCGTAGCCCGCGCCCGATGCCGTCGTGAATAGGATGACGGAATAGGCTGGATGCATGCCCTAGCCTTCGAGCTTCCCGGAATAATCGGTGTCGTCGCCGCGCATGGCCGTCATCTTGCGCGACAACACCTGGTCGGCCCAGGCGAACAGCCGGTCAAACGCCCCGCCATCCCCCTTCGGCAATTCGACAGGCTTCATGGTCGTGGCATCCCGCCGCGCACGCGGCGGCAGATATTTGTTCACCGGCTTGAAGCCCATCTCAGGCAGCAGATCGTAACCTTCCCGCTCTTTCACCAAGAGCGAAACGGCCGAGCCAGGATCGCCAAGATCGCCAAAGTGGCGGGCTCCCGTGGGACACGCCTTCACGCAAGCGGGGATGCGATCTTTCGGCTCGAAATGCTCATTGTAAATCCGGTCCACGCACAGCGTGCATTTCTTCATGACGCCATGGCTGTCGTCATATTCCCGCGCCCCATAGGGGCAGGCCCATGAGCATAGCTTGCAGCCGATGCAAGTCTCCGGATTGACCAGCACAATCCCATCTTCCGCGCGCTTGTAGGAAGCGCCCGTCGGGCATACGGTCACGCAAGCCGGCTCCTCGCAATGCAGGCAAGAACGCGGAAAATGCACGATCCGCGATTGCTCGAGCCCCGGCTCTTTCACCTCATAGCCATGCACCCTGTTGAGCCACGCGCCAGTGGGGTCGGCGTCATATGGATTCTCATCGCTAAGCGGCGCCGAGTACCCTTGCGTATTCCACTCCTTGCACGACGTGGCGCAAGCCTGGCATCCGACACAAGTGTCCAGATCGATCACCAGCCCAAGCTTCTTGGCCGACGGTGGCGGAAGGGAGGTCATTGAAACTTCCCTTCTCCCATAGGGAGAAGGAAGGGCCCATGCCGCCAGGCATGGGAGGATGAGGGGGTACGGTGCCGGTTACTGAAGCACCGCAACCCCTCACCCTCCCATCGCTTCGCGATGGGCCCCTTCCTCTCCCTCTGGGAGAGGTAAAGATAAATCATCTCGCCCTCTGCATTTTTTTCAATCTCGGAAACCGTGGCGCACTCACTTCTGTCTGGTCCTCCGCCTTCTCCACCCGCACCCGGAGATCATACCAGGCCGCCTGCCCGGTGATCGGATCGCTGTTGGAATAGCGGTATCCCCCTTCACGTTCCGGTAGAAGTTCCGAGATCAAGTGATTCAGCAGAAACCCTTTCTTTGACTCCGGAGCGTCCGCCGCAAGACTCCACGAATTGCTCCTCTTCCCGATGGCGTTCCACGTCCACACGGTTTCCGGATTCTGCCCATCCATCAACTTCACCTGGCCCTTGATCGCGCCGTGATGTGAGATCACATTGACCCAATCCCCCTCCCCGATACTTAGCTTCGCGGCCTGCTCGCGCGCCATATAGAGCCAGTTGCGCCCGAGGATTTGCCGCAGCCACGCATTCTGCGAGTGCCAGGAATGATACATGGCCATCGGCCGCTGCGTCACCGCATGCATAGGGAACTCGTCTTCGCTCACCATCTCGCCCTCGAAGGGCGGATACCAGAAAGGGATCGGATCGAAATACGTCTCGATCCGCTCGCGATGCTCCGCAGGCGGAACAATCTTGCCATGCCCCCGCGCCGCCAGCCGGAACTTCTGCAGCGGCTCCGAATAGAGCTGATGGATGACCGGTTCCGGCCGCCCCAGAAAGCCAAAGAACGTCGCCCAGTCGAGATAGGCCCAGTTCACATGGCGATAATACTTCATGTGGTCGGGCAACTCGTAAAACCAGTGGCAGCCATTGCCGATATAATGCTGCAGCTGCTCAGGATTGGGCGTGCCGCGCCCCTGCGCCTTGCCATTTGGCCCGCGAAAACCCGCAAGTGGCCCAAGGCCCGGCGCGCGCTCGTGATTCACGATATAATCCGCATATCCGCCGGGATAACGCGGACTGCCATCAAGCCGCGTCATGCCCGGAAGCCCAAGCCTCGCCCCCAGATCAAGCAGCACGGACTGAAACGGCCGCACATCGCGTTCAGGCTCAACCACCGGCTGCCTGATCGAATCCGCCGGCCCATCCGCCTCGGAAATCGGCCGGTCGAGCAGCGAGATGCAATCCCAGCGCTCAAGATAGGTCGTGTCCGGCAATATCAAGTCCGCGTAATGCACCATCTCCGAGGCGTAGGCATCCGAGTAAATAATTTTCGGAATCACATATTCGCCGGTCTTCTCATCCTTGGCCGTCAGATATTTGAGCGTATCCGGCACATTCATGGCCGAGTTCCAGCTCATATTGGCCATGTACATGAACAGCACATCGATCCCATAAGGATCGCGCTTGGCCGCATTGGTGATGACCATGTGCATCATTCCATGAGCGGCAAGCGGCGCATCCCATGAATAGGCCTTGTCGATCCGCTGCGGCTTGCCGTCTTCGCAGATCAGCAAATCCTCAGGCGATGTCACAAAGCCCAGCGGCGGCCCCGGCAGCGGCGTATTGGGATTGACCTGCCCCGGCTTCCCCGCGGGCTTGACGCCCGGCGGCGAAGGCTTCGGAAACGGCGCCTTGTAGCGAAATCCCCCCGGCACATCGATGGTGCCCAGAATGATCTGCAGCAGATGGATGGCGCGGCAGGTCTGAAACCCATTGGCGTGGGCCGAGATGCCGCGCATCGCATGCATGGAAACCGGCCGTCCCACCGTCTTGGCATGAAACCGCCCGGCATAATCCGTCCACGGAATATCAAGCTCGATCTGCTCTTCGAACGCGACCCGCGCCAGCTCGGCGGCGATGCGCTTGATGGTGGCCGCGGGAACTCCGCACCGCCCCGCCACCCTGTCGGGCGAATGCTCCGGCGCCAGAAATCGCTCGGCGATCAGCTGAAAGCTCGTCACCACCCGCCGTCCATCGGGCAGCATGAAACGCCCCATAAGCTTCGGCTCCGCATCCGGCGAGAGGGCGGGCATCGGCGTCCCCGAATGGGCGTCCCACACGAGCGCCGCGCCTTGCGCGTTGCGCGCGAGCAAGCCGTCATCGGCTTGACCTACATTCTCGATCACTAGCCACGGCGCATTTGTATAGCGCAGCAGATATTCGCCATCGATCCTCTGCGCTGATAGCAGCTCATGAATCAGTGCTCCCACAAACAATCCGTCAGTCCCCGGACGAATGCCGATCCATTCATCGGCGATCGCCGAATATCCCGTGCGGATCGGATTGAGCGAAACGATCTTGGCGCCTCGCGCCTTGAGCTTCCCCATGCCGGCTTTGAGCGGGTTCGACGCATGATCCTCCGCCACACCAAACAGCAGAAAATATTTCGTATGCTTCCAATCGGGCTCGCCAAATTCCCAGAACGAGCCGCCAAACGTATAGAGCCCCGCCGCCGCCATGTTGACCGAACAGAAGCCCCCATGGGCCGCATAGTTCGGCGTGCCGAATTGCGCCGCCCACCAGCCCGTCAGCCCCTGGCTCTGGTCGCGCCCCGTAAAGAAGGCGAGCTTCTTGGGATCCGTATTGCGCACCTCCGAAAGCCACATGGTGGCCGTGCGCAGCGCCTCTTCCCATTCGATCTCGCGGAACTCGCCCGAGCCCCGCTCGCCCACCCGCAGCAGCGGCTTCGACAACCGCGCCGGCGAATAATGCTGCATGATCCCGGCGGCGCCCTTGCCGCAGATCACCCCCTTGTTGACTGGATGCGCCGGGTTGCCGTCGATGTACTTGACCGTGCCGTCCTTCAAATAGACCCTGATCCCGCAACGGCAGGCGCACATGTAACAAGTTGTGGTCTTGATCTCGTCCCAGGTCTTGATCTGGGTATCGACGGCGGGTTCGCTCATGTGGGCGGTTTAACCGCTCCAGCCCCGCGGCGATAGGTGTCGGCTCTGGGCAATTATGCCGCGCGGTTAGAAATTTGAGCGCTACCCGCAGTGGCTGGCGGCTTATAAGCTTTGCGCGCCGCCCGCACCGCATCGTGGTGATCGTCAGCCCAGTCCACCAGCGACTGGAGCTGCTTCAGGAACGAGCGCCCGAGCGGCGTCAACGCATAATCCACCCGCGGCGGTATCGTCGGATAAACTTTCCGCGAAATAAAACCGTCCCGCTCGAGTCCACGCAACGTTTGCGCCAGCATGCGCTGCGAAATATCGCCGATCTCGCGCCTGAGTGCTGTAAACCGCAGCGTCCCCTCCGACAGCGACCACAGCACCAGCAGGCTCCAGCGGTCGCCGATGCCGTCCAGAATATCGCGGATAGGACACTTCTCTATAACGCCACTCTCCGATCGCCGCTTTGTCATGATGATCGTTCCTTCCATTCGTTCCGGTTACTCCGGCGTAACCCAGTAAGTAAAAAAACCCTTCTTGTGACGCCCTCCACTGCAGCTTACATCGCTCTCAATACATAACCAAGTGCAATTTGGAGAGCGCAATGATTGGCATAACCGGAGCAAGCGGACATTTGGGCCGCCACGTCGCACAGGCCTTGGCCCAGCGCGTTTCACCGGCGAAAGTCAGGCTTGGCACGCGCGAGCCCGGAAAAATCCAGGACCTGGCAGCGCAGGGCTTCGCCACCGCCGTTGCTGACTTCGACAAACCTCAAAGCCTCGCGAAAGCCTTCGCCGGCCTCGACACCGTTCTCATCATCTCGGGCGATGGCCCCCACGATCTCTGCATCCGCCAGCACATCGCCGCCATCGATGCGGCAAAGGCCGCAGGCGTCGCCCGCGTCGTCTACACGAGCTTCACCAATCCACGGGTAGAAAGCCTTTCCCTGCTC
The DNA here is from genome assembly GCA_041745135.1 of Aestuariivirga sp. Classification (GTDB taxonomy): domain Bacteria; phylum Pseudomonadota; class Alphaproteobacteria; order Rhizobiales; family Aestuariivirgaceae; genus Aestuariivirga. Next base: position 12,184 of record JBGTJO010000149.1, read on the forward strand.
GGGGCGAAACATGGCGGCACCGAGGCCTATCTCCTCGCCACCGGTCTTCGCTACACGATCCTCCGCAACAATCATTATTCCGAGAACAGTCCCGACGGAGCAGCGCGCGAGACCGGAAAGCTCGCTATGACCGGCGCCCACGGCAAGGTCGCTCACATCACCCGCGCCGATATCGCAGCGGCGACTGCCGGCGCTCTCACCGAGCAAGGCCATGCGAACAGAATTTACGAGATCACCGGCCCCGAGGCGCTCGACCTCTTCGAAATCGCCGAGGTCTTGAGCAAGTCCTGGGGAAAGAGAATCACCGCCACCGATCTCGATCCTGAGGACTACGCGAAAACGCTGAGCGCCCGCGGCCTGCCGCCCTTCGTGGTCGAAATCGTGGTGGGCATACACAGGGCGACCGGGGCTGGCGAATACGCCGCCATCTCACAGGATGCGAGCCGCCTGGCCGGACGCCCCGTGCAGCCGCTCACCGGCTATCTCAAATCCATCCCAAAGTAAGGAGTACGATCATGACTAACACCATCTCCCGGCGCGGCATGCTTCTGGCAGCTTCCGCTTTCGCCATCCTCACCGCAGCGCCCAGCCTCGCGCAAACAAGCGATCAGCCCGTCGCATTGATCACCGGCACAAGCTCAGGCTTCGGCAGGTTGATGGCGGAGACCTTCGCCCGCAACAAGCTCCGCGTCATCGCCACCATGCGCGATGCCTCAGGGCGCAACGCCAAACCCGCCGAGGAACTCCGCGCCCTCAACATCGATGTGATCGAAATCGACGTCACCGAGCAAGCCTCGGTCGATCGCGGCGTCGCCGAAGCTCTAGCCCTTGCCGGACATATCGACATCCTCGTCAACAACGCCGGCGTCGTGGTTCCGGGCCCCGCGGCCTTGTTCCCCGCCACCGCCTTCGACGCGAATATCGAAACCAATTCCATCGGCGCCCTCCGCATGTTCCGCGCCGTAGCCCCGCAGATGCGCGAACGCAAACAGGGCTACCTCATCCAGTTCTCCAGTGCCCTCGGCCGCATCCTCGATCCCATGCTCGGCGGCTATTGCGCCTCGAAGCTCACAGCCGAAGCCGCCGCCGACGCGCTCGCCTATGAAGAGGCAATGTTCGGAATCGAGGTCACAATCGTCCAGCCCGCCGGTGCCTATCCAACACAGCTGCAAGCCAACGCGCTCCGCTATTTCGACGAGATGGCCGCCAACCTCCCCGAATCCGAAAAGCCGCTGCTCACCCAATTCGCGCAACACATCGACCACATGCGCAAAGGCCTGGTGCCCGACGCAACGCTCAACCCCCAGGAGATCGCCGACGCCGTCCACGGCCTCATCGCCCTGGAGCGAGGCCGCCGCCCGCGCCGCCTCGTGGTCGGCCCCTTCAAGGAAACAGTCGACACCCTCAACCGCGCCCACGACGAGGTCCAATCTTTCCTCATCGAACAATCCGGCCTAGCCGAACTCACCAAGCTGGGGCTCTCATGAAAACGCCTGATGTCCTCGCCCCGCGCGAGCGGGGAGAGGAAGGGGACCCATCGCGTAAGCGATGGGGTAGGAGAGGGGCCAACGGATGTTCACGCACATTTCGCGCGCGAAGCGCATCCGGCGATCGCAGAGCGTCAAAGTTAATCCGTTGGCCCCTCTCCTTTCCCATTGCTTCGCAATGGGCCCCTGTCCTCTCCCCGCTCACGCGGGGCGAGGACGAATCCCCGCAAAGGGGAAGCAAAACAATGGAGATTATCTTGACAGCAATGCTTGTTGTCGCCGCCACAAGTATAGTTGCCACGCCCTCACACGCCGAGCTTAGCGCCGCCATGTGCTCCGGCACGGAAGAAGCAGCCCAACTGCCGCCGGAGCAGGATGCCGTCAGCGCCGCCCCGCAAAATCACCTGGTCCTCTTCGAAAACGAAGAGCTGCGCCTGCTCGAAGTCATCGTCCAGCCCGGGGAGCGCGAAAGCCTGCATCACCACAAATGGCCAAGCGTGCTCGTCGTCGATGCCTTCCCAAAGATCGAAATCTACGGCGAGGACGGCAACCGGATCGCCTCGCGCGCCCAAGGCAGCACCGAACCCCCCGTCATCATGCGCGTGCCGCCGCAACTGGCGGCGCACTCCATCCACAATGTCGGCAGCAAGCCCTTCCACGCCATCCGCATCGAATACAAGACGGCCTGCGAAGCGAAATAGCTGACCCGCGCGTCAGGAAGCGTACAGAGCCTCCGCGCCAACATTAACTCAATTAAGGTCGCACTCACCAGGAAGGTGCGCTATATAGGGATCATCGTTCGCTCATGCTCAGGGCGCGAACGGCTGAGAGGACTATAGCTCCCGCCCCTACACAGGACGGGGCACATGGCTCAGCCTCAATCCTCCACGCGCAATCTTTTGCTGAAGCATCTTCCTCCGCAGGAATTCGCGATCCTGCAGCCCGACCTCGTGCCGATGACCGCGCAGTTGCGCGTGGTCCTGAGCGAAGCCGATGAGCCTGTGGAATACGCCTGTTTCCCCGAGTCCGGATATTTCTCGATCATCTCGACCAACGGCGAGGTCCGGGTTGAGACGGGGCTCATCGGCAGGGAGGGTTTCCTGGGCGGGCCGCTGGTCTTGCAGGTCGATCACTTCCCTTACCAGATCGTCGTGCAGTCCGAGCTCCGCGGCCAGAAAATCGCGCGCGCCCCTTTCCAGGCTGTGCTGGAAAAATGTCCGCAACTGAGGGCGCAGCTCTTGCGCTTCGTTCACGTCTTCACCCTTCAAACCGCGCACACCTCGCTGGCCAACGCCCACTACAAGATCGAGGAGCGTCTCGCCCGCTGGCTATGCATGTGCCACGACAGGGCAGACGGCAACGAATTCGAGATGACGCACGAGTTCCTCTCGCTCATGCTGGCGGTCCGCCGCTCCAGCATCACCGATGCCCTCCACGAGCTGGAAAGCAAACGCACCATCCGCTCAACGCGGGGGAGCTTGAAGATACTCAACCGCGCGCGGCTGGAGGAATCCGCCAAAGGCGCCTACGGCATTCCCGAAGCGGAATACGAGCGCCTCATAGCGCCGATGCGCCAGCATCTCGCCAATCAACGCAGCGCCTAGCGCTCTTGCGGAGGCGATTCCGGTATCGCATCCATCTGGGGCCAAGCGTGGCCAAACGTATTTAAGCCCGAACCATCAAGAAGAAAGCGCGCGGCGCTGAGCAGGGTTGCCGCGTCCATTTTGGGACCATAGGCCTTGATGACCGCTTTCGCCACGATGTGCTTGGTTTCATCGTCCGGGCAGATCTCATCCCGGCAGATCTCATCGAACGCCGCCTGCATCCTCGTCAGATCCTCCGGATCGAACGCATGCAAAGGCTGCTGCCGCAGCAGTTGAAGCTCAAAGACTGACTTATCCATTGGACACACCCCTAATCAAGGGAGAATGACCTTTAGTAATATACCCCGGGCGCGGCCTGAGTCCAAGTCCGTCAGATAGCGTACAACGTATCTTGCGAACGCCCCCGCCTCAGGCTGAGCGCGATGCGATCAGCCTGGGCGGACGGCCCGACCCCGTCGCCGCCATCCCGGCCTTGACCGCGGGCCGCTCGCCGACCCGCTCCATCCACCGCCGAAGATTGCCGTAGCGCCGCAGTGCGGGAAGGTCCTTCAGGCCAAGCACGGCCGGCGGATACCCCGCGATATCGGCGATGCTGAATTCATCCCCGGCCACGAACTCGACATCCGCAAGATGCCGGTCGAACGTCCCATATTCATCGATGGTGCGATCCTCGAACCACGCCGCCGCCTCCATGAAGGGCTCGGGCTTTCTCCAGCTCATCCAGTAAACCGCCGCATAGGGTGGATAGATATCGGTCGCCAGCATCATCATCCACTCATAGCACCGCGCCCTGGCCCTCGGTTCCTCCGGCACCAGCTTCCCCGACTTTTCCGCGAGATAGAGGAGAATGGCATTCGACTGCGTAAGCGCCAGCGGCTCCCCCGGCGCATCATGATCGATCAGCGCCGGCGTCCGCCCCCGCGATCCCGTCGCCAGGAACGCCGCATCGCTGGACCCCAGCGGCACATGGATCGTCCGATACTGAAGCCCCGTCTCCTCCAGCATAATCGTAGCCCGCTGCGTCGCCGTACTCGGCCTCACAAATATCTCGATCATCTCTCTCCCATACTCCATGTCCTCTCCTCCGCGAAGCGGGGAGAGGAAGGGGACCCATCGCGTAGCGATGGGGAGGAGAGGGGCCAACGTTCATTTTATGATATCGTACGACCATGCGCGGCCCCGACCCCTTCCAACTTCCGAAAGCCCGTGAACTCCGGCGAGATTCAACGCTAGCCGAATCCCGCCTCTGGGAACAACTTCGCGCCAAGCGGCTGGACGGTTTCAAGTTCGTTCGCCAATGCCCGATCGGACCTTACGTCGCCGATTTCGCGTGCCGCTCCGAACGCTTCATCATCGAGGTCGACGGAGCCACCCACTCGACAGAAGAAGAACTGCATCGCGACCATTCCAGAACGGAGTTTCTGGAAAATCAAAACTACCGCATATTCCGCATCACCAACGATGAGGCCCTAAACGGCATGGACGAAGTCCTCACCCTGATCCGCGAGGAACTCAAGCGGAAGAGTTAATCCGTTGCTCGCCGGGGCGAGGACAAGAGCATCTATCACCCCGATCCTGTCGTCCTCTCCTCCGCGAAGCGGGGAGAGGAAGGGACCCATCGCGTAGCGATGGGGAGGAGAGGGGCTAGCGGTCATTTGCTAACAGCCGCGAGCGGCAGCCCTGCTGCGAGGGGTTGAGAGATCATCCGTTGGCCCCTCTCCTCCCCCATCGCTGACGCGATGGGTCCCCTTCCTCTCCCCGCTCACGCGGGGCGAGGACATTCCCCTCTTCCGTCATCCCGGCGAAAGCCGGGATCCAACTGTCAGCGTGAAGAGTCCATGTAATTACCCTCCCCGCTCAAATCCTCGATGATCGGACATTCGGGTCGCTGGTCCCCGTGACAGAGTTTCGCCAGATGCAGGATCGAATCCCGCAGCGCCGTCAGCTTCTCGATATCCGCATTCAGCGCCCCCGCATGAACCAGCGCGATCTTCTTCACATCCTGGCTCGCCCGTCTGCGGTCCGACCATAACCTAAGCAACTCCCGGATTCGCACAATCGAAAAGCCTAGCTTCCGCGCCCGACGCACAAAGCGCAAGCGGTGCACATCCTGCTCCTGGTAGCTGCGATAACCGTTTTCACCCCGCCTGGCGGCCCCGATCAACCCTATCTCTTCATAATAACGGATCATCTTGGCCGAAACTCCGGAGCGTTCCGCCGCCTCACCGATATTCATCCCAATATCTCCTTGACCTTCCCATGATGGGAAGGTCCATATGGGCTGTCATCGCGCCTATTCAACGAGGAATTCCGATGGCACACGCTCACCACAACCACGCGGAGACTGCGGCCGAGGCCCTCGACCCCGTCTGCGGCATGACCGTCGATCCGCACACCGCCAAGCACCGCGCCGACTACCAGGGCCGCCCCTATTATTTCTGCAGCGCCGGCTGCAAGACGAAGTTCATCGCCGATCCGGCGAAATATCTTGGTGAGAAAGCCGCGGAACCCGTCGACCCCTCCGCAACCTACACCTGCCCCATGCACCCCGAAATCCGCCAGCAGGGTCCCGGCTCCTGCCCCATCTGCGGCATGGCGCTGGAGCCGCTCACCGTCACCACCGACTCCGGCCCCACTCCCGAGCTCGCCGACAGGACGCGACGGTTCTGGATCGGCCTCGCCTTGGCGCTCCCCGTCTTCGCCCTCGAAATGGGCGGCCACTTGACCGGCCTTGCCATGCAACTCAGCCAGCAAACATCGAACTGGCTGCAACTCCTTCTCGCCACCCCCGTGGTCCTGTGGGCCGGCTGGCCCTTCTTCGTTCGCGGCTACCAGTCCCTCCTCACCCGCAACCTCAACATGTTCACGCTCATCGCCATGGGCACCGGCGTCGCCTGGGTCTACAGCGTCGTGGCAACCCTGGTCCCCGGCATCTTCCCGCAAGCCTTCCGCCAGCATGATGGCTCCGTCGCCGTTTATTTCGAAGCCGCCGCCGTCATCACCGTGCTCGTGCTGCTCGGCCAGGTCATGGAGCTCCGCGCCCGCGATCAAACCTCCGGCGCCATCAAGGCCCTCCTCGGCCTCGCGCCAAAAACCGCGCGGCGCATCGACGCGAACGGCAACGACCAAGAAATCGATCTCGACGCCATCGCCAAAGGCGACCTCCTCCGCGTCCGCCCCGGCGAAAAAGTCCCTGTCGACGGCGAGATCACCGAAGGCCGCTCCTCCCTCGATGAATCCATGGTGACTGGCGAGTCGATGCCCGTGACCAAGGAGACAGGCGCCAAAGTCATCGGCGGCACCCTCAATGCCAGCGGTTCCTTCATCATGCGCGCCGAAAAAGTGGGCAGCGAAACCATGCTCGCCCGCATCGTCCAGATGGTGGCCGATGCCCAGCGCTCCCGCGCCCCCATCCAGCGCTTGGCCGACCAGGTTTCCGGCTGGTTCGTGCCGCTGGTCATCGCCGTCGCCGCACTCGCTTTCATCGCCTGGGCCATCTGGGGCCCCGAGCCGCGCCTGGCCTACGGCCTCGTCGCCGCCGTCGCCGTTCTCATCATCGCCTGCCCCTGCGCGCTGGGCCTTGCCACGCCCATGTCGATCATGGTCGGCGTCGGCCGCGGCGCGAGAGCGGGCGTCCTCATCCGCGACGCCGAAGCGCTCGAGCGCATGGAAAAACTTGATACGATCGTCATCGACAAAACCGGCACCCTCACCGAAGGCAAGCCCTCGGTCACCTCAATCGCCGTAACCGAAGGCAACGATGAATCCGAAATCCTCCGCCTCGCCGCCTCCGTCGAGCAATCGAGCGAGCATCCCCTCGCCGCCGCCATTGTCGCCGCCGCCACGGCACGCGGGCTGGCGCTCAGCAAGGTCATGGGTTTCGACGCCCCCTCCGGAAAAGGCGTCATCGGCATGGTGGAGCGCAAGCGCCTCGCCATCGGCAACGCCAAATTCCTGGCCGAACTCAACATCGCCACCTCCGATCTCGAAACCAAGGCGCAAGCCATGCGCAGCGAAGGCGCCACCGCCGTCTTTATCGCCGTCAACGGCAAGGCCGCCGGCGTCATCGCCATCGCCGATGCCGTAAAGCCCACCACGCCCGCCGCGCTCAAAGCCCTCCGCGATGCCGGCCTCCGCATCGTCATGCTCACCGGCGACAACCGCGCCACCGCCGAGGCTATCGCCAAAAAACTCGGCATCACCGAGATCGAAGCCGATGTCCTGCCGGACATGAAAGCCGAAACCATCGCCAAGCTGAAATCCCAAGGCCGCATCGTCGCCATGGCCGGAGACGGCGTCAACGACGCGCCAGCCTTGGCCGCCGCCGACGTCGGCATCGCCATGGGCACCGGCACCGATGTCGCCATGGAGAGCGCCGGCGTCACCCTGCTCCGCGGCGATCTCACCGGCATCGTCAAGGCCCGCCGCCTCTCCAAGGCCGTCATGGACAATATCCGCCAGAACCTCTTCTTCGCCTTCATCTACAACGCCGCCGGCGTTCCCATCGCCGCGGGCGTCCTCTACCCGACCTTCGGCATATTGCTCTCCCCCATCATCGCCGCCGCCGCCATGGCTCTGAGCTCGGTGAGCGTCATCGCCAACGCCCTCCGCCTCCGCGCCCGGCAGTTGTAAGGAATTCATCATGCGCAACCATCATGCGTTCGATGTATAGGAACGCCAAGGCGAATATCGCCATAGCCGTCATCAGCGTCTTAGCATCGATCATCGAGGGACAACGATCCGAGATAGCGGAAATGAAAGCCAGGCTGGATGCGCTGAATCAGTAACGGGAAGGTTATTTGCCCGCCTGTCTCGAAAGGCTACTTTATTGCTAAGAGCATCTTCGCTGGCCCGAAAGGAAAACCCATGAAAAAGGCTACGTTTCTCATCGCCATCGCCGGCGCCGCGCTCATCGGCTTTCTTTCTGTCGACAGGTTGACCGCCCCCGATCGCACCGTGATGGCCGCCAGCGCCGAGTCCGGCTCGACCGCCGCTTACAAGAAAGCCATGGACGCCATGATGCAGCAGATGAAGATATCCTACACCGGCGATCCGGACATCGATTTCGTCAAGAGCATGATCCCGCATCATCAGGGCGCCATCGACATGGCCACCGTCGAGCTCGAATTCGGCAAGGACCCGGAGGTCGTCAAGCTCGCAACCGAGATTATCAAGGCCCAGGAAGGCGAGATCGCCATCATGAACGAATGGCTTGCGAAAAATTCCGCGCCCGCGAGCCAGCTCAATCCTGCCGCCACGAAGGCCTATGAGCAGGCCATGGCCAACATGATGGCGGACATGATGGTGCCCTACACGGGCGATGCCGATGTCGATCTCCTGAAAGGCATGATCCCCCATCATGAGGGAGCCATCGCCATGGCCAAAGTCGTGCTCGAGCACGGCAAGGATCCGGAAATCAGGGCTCTCGCCCAAAGCATCATCGCCGCCCAGGAGCGCGAGATTGCAGTCATGAAGGATTGGCTCGCCAAGAAAGGCATATCGGCGACCGAGCCCGCACCCGTCCAGCAGCACGCCCATTCTCCCCATGCTTCGCATGGAGAGGGAGGTATCGGAATTATTTGAATCTCCCTCCTCGCGCTTCGCGCGGGGAGGGTGGCAGTTGCGGAACGCAACTGACGGGTGGGGTTTTACCGCGTGAGAGGTGCGCCTTTTAGACCTCTCACGCTGCACCACCCCACCCGGCGCGTGCCGCGCGACCCTCCCCATGCGTTCCGCATGGAGAGGGAGGTATCGGGCGTCATGGAAAAGCGCCGGTGCGTCCACCATCCACCACCAGATGAGCTCCGTTCATATAGGATGCATCCTCCGATAGCATGAAGCTCACCGCTCCCGCGATTTCCGCAGGCTCGCCGACGCGGCCCATGATAATTCCCCGCTCGACCTCGCGCCGTTCCCGCTCGGGGTCCCGCGCCGCGTCGAATTCCACCTGCAAAAGAGCCGTATCGACCGCGCCCGGGCATATGGCATTGACGCGAATGCCCGATCACCCCAGTTCCGCCGCCATCGCCCGTGTCATCGCCAGAATGCCGCCTTGGCCGCGCAATAGGCCACATCGCACCGGTCACCGCGATAAAAGCGCCTTTATGCCTGTCGCGAAGGATGTTCATGAAGGCCGCTTCGGCGCCACCGGCTTGTCATAATAGGGCAGCCGGTCCACGCGCGGCGCATAAAGCCCGCTGCTCCGGCAGTCGAGAACGTGCCGCGCAATCTCCTCAAGCGTCGCAAACCAAACCTCCCCCGTCCCCATCATATATTCGACCATCGCCTCGACCCGCTGCCAGCGTGACAGGCGCCCGCTGACGAAAGGATGCCAGATGCCGATCCATAATCCGCCGCCCGCCCGCCGCATGGCCTCGAATTCGGCCATGAATCCTTCCATGGCCCGCTCGGGCGCCATGATCTGCATCTTGTAATTGAGATCGATCGAATGCTCATAGGGCGGCCAGTCGTCCGTCGCCCAACTGGCGGGCAGTTCCACAAGTTCACCGCCATCGGTTTGCAGCAGATCCGGCTCATCGTCGCCCATCAGCGAGGAGTCGTAAAGAAACCCCTCCTCGACCAGAAGATCGGCGGTGTTCTCTGAAAAATTATACAGCGGCGAGCGATTGCCCCGCGGCCGCTTCCCCGTATGCCTGACGATCGTCTCGATCGACCGCTGCATCCAGTATTGTTCGTCGGATTTCGACAGGCTGTTCGGCGCTTCATGGATATACCCATGAAACCCTACTTCATGCCCATCCTTGACCATCGCCGCGACCGCGTCCGGATACTGCTCGATGCACCAGGCGGGCACGAAGAATGTCTGCTTGATGCCAAAGCGCCGGTAAGTTTCGAGAATGCGCGGCACCGCCACCTGCGGCCCATAGCGCAGCATGGAAATGGTCGACACCCGCCGGATGGAATCCTCCGGGTGCTCGATATGCACCAGGCTGTCCGCATCCATATCGAAGGTGATAGCGCAAGCCACCCTCGCTCCATTGGGCCAGGGCACCGGTTTTTGAATCATGTTGCGTGACCCTTTCGCATGTGACGTGCCGGCCGGCTTTCGGCTGGACAGCGCACGGCCGAGCATCTTACGGGTTGGCGCCAACGGTCAAGACGCCGCGCTCGTCAAAGTGTTTTGGAAAAAACGCCGCTGCGCAGCTGAAGGCGGTGATCGCCAACCCGCATCGGCCGCGAAACGGCCCGGGAAGACCGGCGGCGGTGCGCACCATCAGGTAGGCCGAAGCCTATTTCTATCCCATCCAAAATATTGCGGATCCTGCTGGATAATTCAGAATGCGATTTCCCAAGGACGGCTTATGATCAGACTTCCTGGGCTTTAGGGCACACCACTTGATGACAAAGGCAGTTGCAATAGTCCTCCTACTGCTCCTTGCGCTGGCTTTAGTTATCGTCGGTTTTTTCGCAAGCAGAGAACTTCAAACGAAAGTCGTGTTTGTTAACGGTTCCAATTTTGAAATCAGTGAAGCTACTATCTCAAGTGCTGGTTCGGTTCTCTGGCGTGGCTCCCTTAAGAGAGGTAAGGCAATTATTTTAAGGTTTGAGCCACAAGGAGATGCGGATTTTGCGGTGAATGGTCTTTGGAACGGTAAGCAGATATCAGAAAGAATAGGATATGCGTCGAGTTTGGATAGACGGGTTCATATCATCGCAATTACGACAACAGGCGATTTCCTTTACGCCATAGCGCCGCGGAGGTCCTTTTTTTCTCCTTTGTGAAAGACTTTTGCGGGGGCGCCATACGGGTGAAGGCAGGCTATTGAACCAAGTAAAAGAAAAAACGATGGAGCGCTTGGTAGAGCAACTTGACGCACTTTCAGCTGATTCAAAAACCCAGCTGGATTATTTGAGAACAATTGGGGAAAAGCCCTATCTATATGTTCCAGTCGAGGACCTGCTGCAAGAATACGACGACATTCTAAGGCTGCTCCGTAACCCGGATTTTGGGATGGATTTTACTCAAGAAGTGATGGCCTGCCTTACAGATCTGAAGAACTTTGCAGCAACCAGTGAAGGCCGTGGTGAGCTAGGCGCTTACGAAGCCCTCGAGTCAGAACCTTTTTGGCGCGAAGTTCGTCGCAGAGCGGCTAGATGCCGGTCTCTATTAGGGGAGTAGTCTTAATGCTTATCTCGTGGCGTTCAAACCACCAAGGCCTATGACGCCCAGCGCGGCTGGCTCAAAATCCATCGTGAGCCAGAAGGGCTCAGACCCCCTGCTGCGGAACTTGACCTACACCTTCAACCAGATCGGCAATCTGACGAACGCGGCGATGGCGAGCCAACTATGACGCCATCGGCCAGATAAGCTCCCTAATGGACTTGGGTATTAAGTGATGCGATTATTAAAAACAGAAGCTGATGCAGTATGATTCGCCGAACCTGCATTTCCAAAATCGTCACGTTCGCTGTTGGTTTGCCGTTGTGGATGAGATCGGCCAATGCTCTTGGCATAAAAGACTTTAATACGGATGCCATCGATAGGGCAGTTCTCGAGGCAAAGCTACACTTCAAGCCGGGCATAGCCGCGTCAGAAGTCGAAGCTTTTTTTCGCAAAAGAAATTACAATTTCGCGTATTTGGAACCGGGTCGAATCGAACTTCAACAAGATAAAGCTCACAGGCGGAGAGGTATCGATTTTGTTGCGCGCTATTTCGGTACGTCTCCTTATTTTGAAATTACTGATAAACGTGGAACTCTCATAATGATCATTGAGATTACGTGCTATATGGGACGTTCAAACCAGCTGCTGCTTGCTGATATCAAATCAACCGTATACCACGCGGAGATTTTTGAGTAATTGTCCTCGCCCCGCGTGAGCGGGGAGAGGAAGGGGACCCATCGCGGTACGCGATGGGGTAGGAG
>JBGTJO010000150.1:0-11999 GCA_041745135.1 Aestuariivirga sp.
GGGCACAAGGCGCTTGTAGGAATTGGTGGTGGGATTGGTGAAGGCGTTGCAGGCCTTGGCGTGCTTGATGACGCCGCCGATGAAATAGAGGCAGAGTTCGGACAAGTCCGCGTACTGATTGCCGGCCATCTGCGGCTTGCCGTCTTTCCAGATGGAAAAGTGGCAATGCATGCCGGAGCCGTTGTCGCCGAAGACGGGCTTGGGCATGAAGGTTGCGGTCTTGCCATAGGCGTGCGCGACGTTGTGGATCGCGTATTTGTAGATCTGCATCTCATCGGCCATGCGGACAAGCGTGTTGTATTTCATGCCGAGCTCGTGCTGGGCGGAGGCGACCTCGTGGTGATGCTTCTCGACGGTGACGCCCATCTCCGCCATGACGGACAGCATTTCGGAGCGCATGTCCTGGGCGGAGTCCATCGGGTTTACCGGGAAGTAACCGCCTTTGGTGCGCAGCCGGTGGCCCATGTTGCCGGTTTCGTAATCGCGATCCGAGTTGGTGGGAAGCTCGATTGAGTCGAGTTTGAAGCCGGTGTTGTAGGGAGATGACGCAAAGCGCACGTCGTCAAAGATGAAGAACTCGGCTTCGGGGCCGACGAAGACGGTGTCGCCAGCTTTCGTCTGTTTGAGATATGCTTCGGCGCGCTTGGCGATCATGCGGGGATCGCGGTTGTAGCCTTCGCCCGTTCCGGGCTCAAGAATATCGCAGAACACGGCCATGGTAGTCTGGGCGTAGAAGGGGTCCATGTGGGCGGAGGCGGGATCGGGCATTAGCACCATGTCGGATTCATTGATGGCCTTCCAGCCGGCGATCGAGGAGCCATCGAACATCAGGCCATCGGCCCAGGCATCCTCGCCCATCTGCGAGATATCCATGGTGAGATGCTGGAGCTTGCCGCGGGGATCGGTGAAGCGGAGGTCGACGAATTTCACCTCCTTGTCCTTCATCAGCTTCATCGCACCGGCGGCATCCATGGGCTTCGTCATTTTACGTCCTCTTGCTTTGATCAAAGTGCATCGGGGCCCGACTCGCCGGTGCGGATGCGGATGGCTTGTTCAACTGTGGAAATGAAAATCTTGCCGTCGCCGATGCGGCCGGTTCGGGCGGCGGTCTGGATGGCTTCCACGGCCTTGTCCACTAGCTCGTCGGCGAGCACGATTTCGATCTTCACCTTGGGCAGGAAGTCGACCACATATTCGGCACCCCGGTAGAGTTCGGTATGGCCCTTCTGGCGACCGAAGCCCTTGGCCTCGGTCACGGTGATGCCTTGCAGGCCTACTTCCTGCAACGCTTCCTTCACTTCATCGAGCTTGAAGGGCTTGATGACGGCTTCGATCTTCTTCATGTGCGGTTGCCTTTATGCGAGTTGCCGATTGCACGGCTCGTGCCAGTTTATGCGCGTAAGCAAATCAAAGAGATAGACTGTCGCCGTCCTAGCGCTTTGATGAACTGTGAGGCAGTTGCACGGTTCTTAGGCAAGGGACTTGGACGGAGACGCGTCATTAAGCCAAGAACACACTTCCCGTCCCCGGATTTGTTGGAAGAATGCCTGGAGGAAACGGGCAACGTGAAAGCCGAGGCTTGCGATTGCCCACAGGGCGACGGCAAGAAAGCCCAGATCGGGCCTGCCGAGGAACGCGCTCGCCGTCAGAATTACGATATTTACGTTGCGGCGAGTGGTGATTTGCCGGAAAGCAAAATCGATGGGCCGCCAGATGTGAATGTTTATGGCAAAGCGCGCCACGAACAGGGCTTCGACACCGCGCACCAGCCAGTAAACCGCCATGATGATCCAGAAGGCGGGCCAGCCCCAGGTCTGAAAGGGTTCTGTCTGAGCAAATTTGCTGCCGAGCACGCCGGCGAACCAGGCGCCCCACCAGAATGGCGGCGAGATGTAGTCGATACCGTGATCGAGGAGATGGCCGCTATAGGATGAGGTCAGCGTAACCCGCGCCAGCTTGCCATCCACAGTGTCCAAAAAGGCCATGAGCCAGGCCGAGGCCAGCCCCGCCCAGAAATGGCCTCGCCAGAACAGGATAAAGGTTGCGATCACGCAGGCCAGACTAATGAGAGTAATGACATTGGGTGAGATGCCCCGCGCCGCCAGCGCCCGCACTGCGTGAAAGGCCGGAACCGGCCAGAGATACTTGGTAATAAAATCGGTGGCGCCCTTGTAAGCCGAGCGAAAGAGCGCACGCTCGACCGCATCGCGAGTCGCTCCGGTTAGCTCGACGGCGACGGGGGCTTCACGTTTGCGAAGCTTGCGTTCATAGGCGCCGCCGATTTCCGCGGCGCTGCCCACCCTTAGGCCGGCAAGCCATGCAGGCGGTCGAGATGGCTGCTCGGTAAGCAGCCGCACGGCATCGGTTACTCTGCCGGAGGGTATGAATGCTGCGGCATAGACTTGGCCGTTAGGCAATGGCTGGCGCAGTATCCGGCCCTCGGCTTCTGTCAACGATAGCAAAATTCGCTTTTCAATCACCCAATCGGCACGCATCACAAGTGCGTGGTGGCCCTTCGGCGCATCGTCCAGCGAGGTATGAAAATGAAAAGGGGCAAAGTCCACGAGACTCCGGCGCAGCCGCTCGGCTTGGGGCAGCGCGAAGGCGGAGGTTTCGCACGTTCCCACAATGTAAACATCGATGGCCGGCTTCGGGTCGGGCATAATGATTCCGTGAACAGGAAGCCGCTTGTGCTAGAGGCTGGACAACCCAGGGGTCAACTGGAATTTTGCAGAAGTCATGAGCGCGGCAGAGCCGGTCATCTGGGTATTGGAAGGGCTGAAAGCTGGCGATAATGCCCAGGCTCACGAACTGGCAGCACGCGTCGGCGGCCGTATGGAAACGCGCAAACTCCGCTACAACAGCAAACTGCGCAAGGCACCCAAAAACGATCGGCTGCGCAAGGTGCCGGATTCGATTTTGCAGGGAAGTCTCGATACCCTCAACCGCAGCGCTTCCGATCCCTTGGCGGCGCCGTGGCCCGACCTTGTCATCGGCGTTGGCCGGATCAGCGTTCCCATAGCGCGCTGGATCAAGAAACAGTCGGGGGGGCGCACGCGGCTGGTGCAGCTAGGCAACCCCAGAACCCGGCTCGATCTCTTCGATCTGGTGATCACCACGCCGCAATATGGGTTGCCGGCGGCGCCCAACGTCATCGAGCTCGCCTTGCCCTTCACACCGCGAACCCAGGCTGCGGATGTAGAGCGATGGCGGGCGGAGATGGCGGTGCTGCCGGAACCCAAGGTTGCCGTTCTGGTGGGCGGACCCATGAAGCGGCTCTCCATGGGGCGGGAGCAAATTACACAGATTGCCCAAGCGGCAGATGCGCTGGCGCGAGAACTTGAGGGCACGCTAGTGGTGATCGGCGCACCGCGCACCCCGGCCGGACTCGTGGAGAGCATGGCCGAGATGCTGAACGTCCCTTGCCGGATTTTTCCGTGGAAAGGCGGTGGCGAACCCAACCCCTATCGCGCAGCCTTGCGAATTGCCGCGCGTTTCATCGTAACGTCCGACAGCGTGTCGATGCTGGCGGAAGCCCTGGATACGGGAAAGCCGGTTGACGTCTTCCGGCTGCCTTATCGCAAGCCTTACCGTCTGCCGCTTCAGCGCTGGCCGTTCCGCTGGCTGGTGCGGGCGGGGCTCCTCGCAACGAAGCGCAATGTCGATGTCTTCATCGATCGCCTCGTCGCGGCCGGACACTTGGGCGTTGTAGGGGGACCAGAACGCTGGCACAAGCCATTAAGCCGCGCCGACGACCACGCCGTAGCGCGGGTGAAAGCACTTATCGCCGATGCATGAACTCCTCACCCCGGCGGAGATGTATCGCGCCGATGCGCTGGCGGTGAAGGCGGGGGTGGCTTCGCTGACGCTCATGGAGAATGCCGGGCGTGCGGTCGCGGAGGAAATCGTCAGGCGCTATGGGGCGAGGCCGACGCTTATTGCCTGCGGGCCCGGCAACAATGGCGGCGACGGTTTCGTGGTGGCGCGCCATCTGAAGGCGTGGGGCTGGAATGTGCGCGTGGCGCTGCTGGGGGAGCGCGGGGGGCTTTCATGTGATGCTGCGGCAATGGCGGCGAAGTGGGACGGCCCTGTCGATGAGCTTCAAAATACCCTCACCCTGAAGAGCATCGCCAAAGGCGATGCTTCGAAGGGTCGGCAGTATGCTTCGAGGCCCGTCGCTGCGCGCCGGGCACCTCAGCATGAGGATATCGGATTGATCGTCGATGCCTTGTTCGGCGCGGGACTGTCGCGGGATTTTCCGGCGGAACTGGCGGAGGGGCTTAACGGGGCGGGGGTGCCGGTTGTCGCTATCGACGTGCCGTCGGGACTCGACGGCGCTACCGGGTCTCCGCGCCGCACCTCCGTCAAGGCTGATCTTACCGTCACCTTCTTCCGCAAGAAGCCCGGCCATGTGCTGATGCCGGGGCGGAGCCTTTGCGGCGAGACAGTGGTGGCCGATATCGGCATACCGGCAAGCGTGCTGGATGAAATTGGATCGACGCTGGTCGAGAATTCGCGGCCCACTCCGCCGCAGCCTTCCGTGTCAGGTCACAAATATCAGCGGGGTCACGCGGTTGTCGTTTCCGGCGGGCCCTTGAATACGGGGGCGGCGCGTCTGGCTGCAACGGCGGCGCTGCGGATGGGCGCTGGCCTTGTCACCCTGTCGGGGTCAAGGGAGGCGCTTATGGTCCACGCGGCCCATGTGACAGCTATCATGCTCTCCGACCTCGACCTGTCGCAATTCCTCGCCGACCGCCGCAAGAATGCGGTCTGTATCGGACCAGCGGCTGGAGTGGGTGCCATGACGCGGGGTCACGTTCATGCCGTTCTGGCGAGTGGCGCTGCTGCCGTGCTCGATGCCGATGCGCTCACCTCTTTTGCGGACGAACCTGCGGAACTCTTTAGCGGCATTTCGGCGCGGACTGTTGTCCTGACTCCCCATGAGGGAGAGTTCTTGCGGCTTTTCAAGGATTTGGGGCCAGGATCGGATGCGAAGCATGAGCGCGGCCGCGCTGCGGCGAAACGCTCGGGCGCGGTTATCGTGCTGAAGGGTGCAGACACCGTGATTGCTGCCCCTGACGGCCGGGCCGCCATCAACACCAATGCGCCGCCATCCTTGGCTACGGCCGGGTCGGGCGACGTATTGGCGGGTATGATCACTGGTCTTCTGGCGCAAGGCTTGGCGGGTTTCGAGGCGGCCTGCGCCGCGGTATGGCTACATGGTGAGGCAGCCAATAGACATGGGCCGCAGGGGCTGACGGCGGAGACCCTGCTTCGACATATTTAGGCAGAATTCCTCACACCCGCGTTAGCGGAGAAAAAAGGGGACCCTTCATGCGAAAAGGGGCGAACGGATTTACTCTAACGTTGAACTCACATGACAGAAACAGATTTCCAGAAATGAACCAAAGCCCCTCTCCTGCCCATCGCTGTCGCGATGGGTCCCTTCCTCTCCCCGCTGCGCGGGGCGAGGACTTGCGCCTGGGCGCTGCATGAACCGTCCGTTGTTGCTGCTTCTGGGGACGGGTGCGGCGCTTGGCTTTAATTTTCCGCTGGGCAAAATCGCGATGGCGGCGGGCATCAATCCGGCTCTCTGGGCCGCGGTGATTTCGCTGGGCGCTGGGCTTGCCATGTGGATCGTCTCGAGTCTGGCAGAGCGTGGGCGGTCGAACGCCTCTGTCTTGCAATATGCCATGGTGTCCGGGTTCGTTTCATACGTCGCGCCGAGTTTCCTGACCTATTTGGTGATCCCCAAAATCGGCAGCGGGTTGGCGGCGATCATGTATGCCTTGTCTCCTGTTGTGACGGCGCTGCTCTCAATCCTGTTTCGGGTGCGGCCTCCGAGCTTGTTGGGGGTGTTCGGCATCGCGTTGGGGCTGGCCGGTGCCGTAGTCATCATTGTGTATCGCAATGCGGATTTCTCATCCGGCAGCCTGAAATGGTTGTTGGCGGCTCTGCTTATTCCGCTCTTTCTCGGCACGGGCAATATCTATCGCAGCCTTGCCTGGCCGGAGGGGGCGAGCCCGCGGCGGCTCGCGGCCATGACCAACCTCGCGGCAGTGCCGCCGCTGGTGCTGGCGGCTCTCTTGATGGGTGGACTGGACCTTATGCCGCTCGCCGCCGTGCCGGGGCTGGTTGCCGTGCAGATCGCGGCCTCTACAGTGATGTTCCTGATGTTCTTCCGCCTGCAGCAGCTTGGCGGGCCAACCTATTTGAGCCAGATCGGTTACGTGGCGGCCGCCGTAGGCGTTGTGGTCGGTGTTGCTTTTCTGGGAGAGTCATATCCAATCAGCGTCTGGATCGGAGCAGGCGTCATCGCCCTCGGCATCGCGCTCTCAACGTGGGCGCAGGTCAGGAAAATGTAAGTAGATTTAGGGCGCGCGACTGCTTCCTGGGCGACGGAGGGGAAGCATGGCCACGATTCCAGCAAAAGGCCCGATGGCCAGCAGGGAGATCACCAATGGCCAGCCAAAATAGCTGACCGCGAGCGGGGTCAACTGCACCGTGAAGATCGTGAGCCCGAAGCCGATGGCGGTCTGAAATGTGAGCAAACTGCCTGCCAGATGCGGTGGTGCCGCATCGGCGACAAGGGCGGAGAACTGGGCTGAGTCCGGAATGACGGCGATGCCCCAGATGACGACGAGCATGAAGGTGAGCCACGCCGGACCACCAAAGGTCGATGCCGTCAGCAATGCCGCAGTGCCGCTCATAGCCATGGCAAGGATCGCCACTTCCGCCTTGCCGATGCGATCCGCCACGGCGCCTGCGATGATGCAGCTTGCGCCGCCAAGGCCGATCGCCAGGAAGGCCGCCGTCTTGGCGAGGCTGTGGGCCTCGGCCTCGGGCATTGTTGCGGCGAACGAAACGGCTGCCGCCGCCGCGACCCAGGCCCACATGGCATAGAGCTCCCACATGTGGCCGAAATAGCCGAAATAGGCGGCGCGGATACGCGGCTCCCGCCAGGCGAGTGCGATGGCGCGAGGATCAAAAGCCTGAGCGCGGGCATGGTGCGGGCCAAGAGTGCTGGAAAGAACGGCAACGCCGCCGAGTGCTCCCAGCAGGGAGGTGGCGACAATCACCAGCCGCCAATCGGCGCCGCCAAGAAAGGCCATAAGATAAGGCAAGGATTTTCCGAATGTGAGAGCGCCAACGAGAAGTGCCACGATCAAACCGCGGTCGCGCACGCCCCAGCCTACGGCGATCTTCATGCCAACCGGATAGACGCCCGCAAGCAGCACGCCGATCAAAAAGCGCGAGGCGATTCCCGCGACGCTCCCGGGAGGTACCACCAACAGCGCGCAGTTGCAGAAGGCCGCGAGAATTGCCGAAATGCAAAAAACCCGGCGCGGATCGAAACGGTCGGCGATGCCGATGAAGGCGATGAACAGCGCTCCTGCCACGAAGCCCGCTTGCACGGCGCTGGTCAGAAGGGCTTGAACGGTGTCGCCGATGCCGGTTTCCCGCGCGAGGTCGGGCAGCACGGCAGCGGAGGCGAACCACAAATTCATCCCCGCCAGTTCAGCGGCCACCAGAAGTGCCAGAGCGACGCGCTTCGACTGGTTCATTTCCTTCGTGTCATAGGGTTTGCCTTCTATTGATGCCACTGTGACTGGTATGTCGCCCCGGCAAGACTGCCACAACGCTACTGACAACCCGCTGCCGGGCGGAGCGTTATGGGGAGCGAACAGAAGCCGGAGTGGGATGTGAGCAAAGTCGTTGAACGGGAATCAAACCGCGCAACCGGTATAATCCTTGTGGTATTTTCAGCCCTCATATTCAGCTCCGCAGGTCTGTTTACCAAGGGCGTTCAGGCTGGCGCATGGGATATCATTTTTTGGCGGGGCCTGTTCGCGGCGATATTCACAACAGCTTATATCGTGTGGCGAGGATCGTTTCGGGCTGACTTTGCGGATATGGGCCGCAGCGGCTGGGCGGTGGCGCTGGTGGGAGCATCGGGAACGGCGGCCTTCATTCCGGCCTTCAAATTGACGACCATTGCGAATGTGTCGCTGATCTACGCTGCGACCCCGCTTCTGGCGGCGCTCCTGGCATGGGCTTGGGTTGGCGAACGGTTGACCCGGCCGATACTCATCGGATGCGCGGCGGCTTTTACGGGCGTCGCTATTATCGTCAGCGGGTCGATAGGGGGCGTCAACCTGCGCGGCGACCTTTTGGCGGCGTGGATGACCATCGCGTTGGCTATACTGCTGGTCATTTATCGCCGCTATCCGGAGACGCCGGCGGCGGGGCCGGCTGTGTTGTCCTCGCTCGTCCTCTTGCCAATCGCTTACGGGCTCGGAGTTCCATTTTCAAACCCGCCATTGGAAATTGCGATAATGGCTCTGTTCGGGCTTAGCTTTGCTCTCGCGTCCGTCACCCTGGGCGAGGGCGCAAAACGTCTTCCCGCAGGCGAAACCGCCATGCTCAGCATATTGGAAATGCCTCTGGCCCCGCTGTTTGCCTGGTTCGTTTTCGCGGAAGTGCCCGCGCTAGCCACCTTCGCCGGCGGGTTCCTGGTCTTGGCTGGCGTCGTGGGTACTCAAATTCGGGCCTCACCTGAAAGGAAATGCCGTGGCAACCGCATCGAAATTGACCCCAACGCTTAAGGCCTTTATCGAGGCACAACACCTTTTCTTTGTCGCGACTGCGGCACCCGATGGCAGAGTTAATGTCTCTCCCAAGGGGCTCGACTCCTTGCGCGTCTTGAATGAGACGAAAATTGTCTGGCTTAATCTGACCGGCAGCGGCAACGAAACAGCATCCCATCTGCGCGAGCACCCGCGCATGACACTCATGTTTTGCGCCTTCGAGGGCGATGCACGTATCCTGCGGGTTTACGGTTCTGCAAAAACCGTTTCTCCTCATGAACGGGATTGGGCCAGCCTTCTGAAGCGTTTCCCTGTGATGGCAGGATCGCGGCAAGTGTTCGAGCTGGATATTGAGCTTGTGCAAACATCCTGCGGCACAGGCGTTCCTCTCATGCCTTTTGCCGCCCAGAGGGGTCCCGGCGAACTGCTGCCCTTTTATGAGGAAATGGATTCAGACAGCTTGCGAGCCTATTGGAACCGGAAGAACTCCGTCAGCCTCGATGGGAAGGCGACAGGGATTTGAAGCGAAATTAATGGACTGGCCAGCTTCCATTTCATCGCTGGCATCGCCGTAAACGCTCTGCTAAAGACCGCGCCGTAAGGCCCGAAAGCGAGCGCGGGCGTGGTGAAATTGGCAGACACGCAGGATTTAGGTTCCTGTGGGGAAACCCGTGGGGGTTCAAATCCCTCCGCCCGCACCAACGCTCAACGTTTCGGCTGAAACCGACAGAAGCGAGACAACATGCAGGTTACTGAAACTCTGAGCTCCGGGCTCAAGCGCGAATTCCAGGTGGTGGTTAATGCGGCCGAGCTCGACAAGCAGCTTAACGCGAAGCTGGTCGAGCTCTCGGCGCGGGCCAACCTCAAGGGCTTTCGGCCCGGCAAGGTGCCGGTGCCGCATCTTCGGCGCGTCTATGGCAAATCGGCCATGGCGGAAGTGGTGCAGAAAACCATCGATGAGCAGACCAAGCAGGTGCCCGTCGAGCGCAACCTGAAACCTGCCTATCAGCCGGAAGTGAAGTTGCCTGAAGATGAGGCGGAAGTCAGCGCCATCATGGAGGGCAAGAGCGATTTGTCCTTCTCGCTGGCGTTCGAAGTGATCCCCACGTTCGAGTTGCAGGATCATTCGGGGCTGGAGCTTACGCGCCACACGGTTGCGGTGACGGAAGAGCATATCGACGAAACGTTGAAGCGCCTGACCGCCCAGGCGAAGTCTTTCGAGGCCAAGGCCGAAGGAGCGTCTAGTGAGAAGGGCGACCGCCTGACGCTGGATTTCGTGGGCAAGATCGATGGCGCAAGCTTCGAGGGCGGCACCGCCAACGACGTTCCGCTGGAACTCGGTGCGGGCCAGTTTATTCCAGGTTTCGAAGATCAGCTCATGGGCGCCAAGGCAGGCGAAGAGCGCACCGTGAAGGTGACGTTTCCCGAGAGTTATGGTGTCAAGCACCTCGCGGGCAAAGCGGCCGAGTTCGCGGTCAAGGTGACCAAAGTGGAAGCGCCGAAGGATACGCCGATCGATGATGAATTCGCTAAGAAAATGGGTTTTGAGGATCTGGCTAAACTTAAGGACATGATCAGATCGCGCGCGGACGATGAGTTTGGCCAAATGACGGCCATGAAGCTGAAGCGCGATGTGCTTGACGCCCTCGACAAGCTTTACAGTTTCGAACTACCGGAGAAGCTCGTCGAAACTGAGTTCAATAATATCTGGAACGCGCTCGCCGCCGAGATGAAGCGCGCGGGCAAAAGCTTTTCCGACGAGGGTACAACCGAGGATGATGCCCGCAAGGAATATCGCACCATTGCAGAGAGGCGCGTGCGGTTGGGCCTGGTTCTGGGCACCATGGGGGAAAAGGCCGGCGTGCAGGTGAACGAGCAGGAGTTGCAGCAGGCGTTGCTGGCGCGCGCCCGGCAGTTCCCGGGTCAGGAAAAGCGGGTTTACGAGCACTACCGCAAGAACCCCGGCGCCTTGATCGAACTGCGGGGGCCCATCTTCGAACAGAAGGTCGTGGATCTCATTGTCTCCAAGGCCAAGGTGAACGAGAAGGCGGTGAGCCGCGAGGAACTGCAGGCGATGGTGCAGGATGAGGACGAGGACGATCACCACGTCCATGACCATTCTCAAGAGCACGATCACGACCATGATCATCATGGGCATGAGCATCACGACCATGATCATCATGGCCACGACCACCATCATCATGAACATCACGGTCACGATCATGACCACGCCCATGCCCCGGCGAAAGGCCAGCCCAAGGGTGCCAGCGCCAAGCCGCGAAAGACAGCGCCGTCATCGAGCAAGGGCTGATCTCTACTTCCTCCCCCCCCTCGCGGGGGAAGGTGGATGAGAGGGCAGTTTCAGCGAGTTCAACTGTCGAGATTTGACTCGCTGAAGCAGCCCCCTCATCCGGCGCGTTCCGCGCCACCTTCCCCCGCGAGGGGGAAGGTGAGTATCGGGAGGGGCTTCCCTGACCGCGACTGGTCACCTATCTATGCATTAATCGCAGCCCCGAATCATCCACGAAAGTCCATCAAATCATGCGCGATCCCATTGAACGTCTGACGACCGGCTCCTTCTGGCCCTCCGTGATCCAGCAGGAAGCCCGGGGCGAGCGCGTTTACGATCTGCCGTCGAGATTGCTGCGTGAGCGGATCATCTTCATCACGGGCGCGATCGACGACAATGTTGCCGCGTCGGTCAACATGCAGCTTCTATTTCTCGAGGCGGATAATCCGAAAAAAGAAATTTCCATGTATATCAATTCGCCGGGCGGGGTGGTGACGGCGGGGCTGTCGATCTATGATACCATGCAATTCGTGCGGCCGGCGGTTTCGACGACGGTGATGGGACAGGCTGCATCGATGGGCTCGCTGCTGCTGGCGGCGGGGCACAAGGATATGCGCTTTGCCCTTCCCAATGCCCGCATTATGCTGCACCAGCCCTCCGGCGGCTACCAGGGGCAGGTGACCGACATCATGATCCATGCCAAGGAAGTCGAAAGCCTGAAACGCCGCCTGAACGAGATTTATGTCCATCACACCGGCAAGGACTACAAGACAATCGATACGGCGCTGGAGCGCGATAACTTCCTCACAGCGGAAGGCGCCAAGGAGTTTGGAATCATCGACAAGGTGCTGGAGAAACGCCCAATTATCAGCGAAGTCAAATAGTTGACCGTCCTGAAAGGGGTCGAAAATTGCCACAATGCGCGGCTAATCAATCCTTGATTAACCATACTCGGCCATGTTGAAATTGAGTCGGGGCCCGCGAAAACGGATCGATCGCGGTGAAATCCCGTTAAAGTCTGCAAGCGTATCGTTGCAGATAATCTGTCCAAGGAGCGAACATGAGTAAGGCGAGCGGAAGCGACAGCAAGAATACCTTGTATTGCTCCTTCTGCGGAAAGA
>JBGTJO010000151.1:0-5538 GCA_041745135.1 Aestuariivirga sp.
ACACATCATGGCGTTAGAGGCAAGGGCGCTTGAAAGCGCCGGGAAACTGCCTAAATCGGTGCCCTTATTGAATCCAACACATGGAGCAGCAGCTTGAAAAAGGATAGAGATACCGAGAAGACCTATGCTCTGCCGGAGTTCATCGCGAAGCTTCGCCGCCTCGCGGACTCGCTGGAGACGGGGAAACGCTTTGAGATCGAGATCGCCGGTGAAAGGATATCGGTTCCCGTGCGCGCCACCTATAACATCGAACACGAGCGGGAAGCGGGCGAGGAAGAGATCGAGTTCCAGATCAAATGGCCGGCGAATTAGCTTGAACGTTGGAGGTGTAAAATGGCGAAACAAGCCGCAAAGAACACGATTTGCGTATGGTATGACAAGGACGCCGAAGCCGCGGCCCGCTTTTACGCGGAAACCTTCCCCGACAGCGCGGTGGGCGCCGTTTACCGGGCACCCAGCGACTATCCCGCCGGCAAGGCCGGCGATGTTCTGATGGTGGAATTCACCGTTTGCGGTGTCCCCTGCATCGGATTGAACGGCGGCCCCGAGATCAAGCATAACGAGGCTTTCTCGTTTCAGATCGCAACCGAGGACCAGCAGGAGACCGACCGCTACTGGAACGCAATCGTTAAGAATGGCGGGCAGGAGAGCATGTGTGGATGGTGCAAGGACAAATGGGGAATTTCATGGCAGATCACGCCGCGAGTCTTGATGGACGCGATGGCGGCCGGCGGCGATGAGGCAAAACGCGCTTTCGAAGCGATGATGGATATGAAGAAAATTGACGTCACCGCCATCGAGGCGGCCCGGCGCACTGGACGGGATGCTGCTCGCCTGGCGTCTTAAGTCCGCATCCGGGCAGCCGTCACTCCGGCAAGCCCGCGAACCGCATGTGTTCGATCCAGCGGTCGAGGCTTCCGGGGGCGGTCCATTTCTTCTCCCACATCCCGCGTTCTTTACTGATGGATTCGCCGGGTGAGTCTTTGAGGAAAACCGCAAGCGCTTCCTTTGCCTCCCGCTCGTTTCCCAGACAAGCGTGGATCGCCGCAAGCATTCGGTGTGCGGCGCCCGGGATTCTGGGCATTTTCCGCATCGCCGTCAGCGCAGCCTTGCAATCGTTCTTTTCCCAGAGCGCCCAGCCCATCTGCCAGTGGAACCAGTCGGGGTGGAAAGGATCGATGCCCATTGCCTGCTCGATCCGATCGATCGCTTCGTCGGTGCGGCCAACAGAGAGCAGCGAGGTCGTACTGCCGACGA
Source organism: Aestuariivirga sp. (assembly GCA_041745135.1). Classification (GTDB taxonomy): domain Bacteria; phylum Pseudomonadota; class Alphaproteobacteria; order Rhizobiales; family Aestuariivirgaceae; genus Aestuariivirga. The sequence continues at coordinate 1,258 of JBGTJO010000151.1, forward strand.
GGATATCCGAGTTGCTGGGATTGAGCGCGATCGCCTGATCGAACCGGGCAAGGACCTCCTCGATCTCGCCGGCTTCGGTACAGATTTCGGCGCGGATATGATGCGCCTCGGCGTCGTCCGGAGCGAGCAGGATGGCCTTGTCGGCGTACTCGGTGGCGCGCTTTAACGCCTCGTCATAGGTATGTTCCTGCTCGTGCCAGCCGAATGCCGCGTCGTTGCGATAGGATTGGGCCAGCCCGATATAGCCGAACTGGGCGTTCGGATCCGCTTCGATCGCCTTGAGGTTCAGCTGCCGCAGCAGCTTATTCCCCGCAGCAGAGTGGTCGTTGCGGATCTCGGCAAGACCCATGAGATGATAGTGGAGCGCGCTCACCTGTGAGGCATCGCTCCTTGGCAGGGGGCGTTGGATTCTCCGCCCGATCCTATCGGCGAGCGTGCGGATGATCTCCTCCTGGACGGCGAAAAGATCGCCAATCTCCCGGTTGTAGGTGTTGGCCCAGAGATGCGAACCGTCACCCGCATTGAGCAATTGCACTGTCACTTTCAGCCGGTCTGCGATCTTCTGCTGGCTGCCTTCGAGCAGGTAGTCGACGCCGAGTTCCTCGCCAATCTGCCTAGCGTCAGTCGGCTGGCCCCGGTACCTGAAGCTCGAGTTCCGGGCGATGACGGCGTAAGTCTTGCTCCGCGAAAGCTCGGTGATGATCCCCTCGGCGATGGCGTCGCTGAGATATCCCTTGTCCGCGCCAGCACTGAAGTCCTCGAAGGGAAGGACCGCAATCCTCGGCATATCGCTCGAATGAACGGGAGCGGGCCGCCATATTTCCACGCCGTAATACGCGCCGATCGCTGCCGCGACGAGAACGATTGCAGCAAGAATGAAGCCGCGTTGCGAGAATCGTGTCCTGGCTCGTTCAGCGCCGGCTGCGGCGTTTGGGTAAGCCTCCTCCGATGGGCCGGCATTCAGCCGGTAACCTCGCTTGGGCAGGGTTTCCACGATCGCGTGCTCGCCGTCGCCCAACGCGCGGCGAATATCGACAATGCATTGGGTAAGGCTGTCGTCGGTCACGAAGGTATCGGGCCAAACCGCCTGCATCAGCGCATCTTTTGACACGATCTCGCCCGGTCGCGCCGCGAGCACGGAGAGCACCTCGGCCGATTGGCTGCGAAGGTCGACCGCCTTGCCTTCGACAGTTCTAAGTTGGTTGCCTTTCGTCAGAAAGGCAAAACCGCTGAACGTGAGCGTTTCCTCAGATTTCGGCTTAATTTCGGGAGCCTTTCGGGACATTTCACCATCCTGGTGTGCTTCCTAGTCTAGCCAATTCGGCCTTCGCTTCCAAGCGATCCTGTCAGACCGGATTGGAGGAGGAAGACATGAAACGCACCAGGCTGTTCAGGATCAACCGCAGGCAAGTGTAACAGGAGCCCACCATGATCAAGTATCTTATGCGCAGCGCAACCTTGCTGGCAGTTGCAATCTCACTCATAAGCGGAGTTTTCGCCCAAGCGTCGGGGGATCACATGACCGCCAACGTCAAGGACATGCTCGCCGCCGCGAAAGCCGAAATCCCCGCCATCTCGCCGGGTGACGCGGCGAAGCTTCTGGGCAAGGACAACGTGCTGTTTCTCGACGTGCGCGACGCGCCGGAGCTTGCCGCCAACGGCAAGGTGAAAGGCGCGCTCAATGTGTCGCGCGGGTTTCTGGAGTTCAAGGCGGACCCGGCTTCGCCCAACTACGACAAGGCGTTTGATGGCGAAAAGCAGATCGTCCTCTATTGCGCCTCGGGCGCGCGTGCGGCCCTGGCGGGCCAGACGCTAAAAGCCATGGGTTACAAGAATGTGCACAATCTTGGTGCGTTCAAGGATTGGAAGGAAGCGGGCGGCGCGGTGGAATAAAAAAGCGCCCTGTGGAGATCTTCTCTCCGGCAGGAGGAAGACATGAAACGCACCAACTGTGGGAGAAACTCAGTGAATTGATGGGGTGTTAGCGTCTGCGGAGGGCAGAAGGCAACATTTTCGCAAAGAGCCAGTAGCAACTAGAAAAACCCGAAGCGCGCAACATCACTGTCGTTTTTCTTCGCGGCAGTAGTCGGGATTTCTTGTTGTGGTTACATTCTGGTCGTCTTAACGTCCTTGGTTTCCGATGGAGAGGGAGATAGCGTTATGTTTCAGTTGCAACGCCGCGACTTCATTATCAAAGGCAGCGCGGCGCTAGCCGCCTTGGCAGTTTTCCAGTCGCGCTTCGCCCAGGCCTTTCCCACCCGCCCGGGCGAGACTGTCGTTCCATGGCTGGATCAACCAGCGGAGAATCCTGTTCCCGAGGTAATCAAGACCCAGCTCGTCTGGGAGGATTTGGACTCATGGGTGACGCCCAATGACAAGTTCTTCAGCATCGCGCATTTCGACCGTCCGGTCATCGACGCCAACGCCTGGAAGCTGGAGATCGATGGTTTGGTGAAGAAACCCATGGCGCTGACACTGGCTGACCTGAAGGCGCGGCCGCGCCAGGAGACGGTGTTCACCCTGGAATGTTCCGGCAATCATGGCTTCCCCTTCTTTACCGGCGGCATTGGCAATGCACGCTGGGCCGGTGCGCCGCTTGCCGCTCTGCTCGAAGAGGCGGGGGTGAAGGAGAACGGCATCGAAGTGGTGTTCTGGGGCGCCGATGCGGGCGACATTGAACTCAAGGACCGCGAACTCACCATGCATCAGAACTTCGCGCGCAGCATGTCTCTCGCCGAGGCCATGAGTCCCAACAATATTCTTTGTTACGAGATGAACGGAGCGAAACTCCCGGCGCCGAATGGTTTTCCGCTGCGGCTTATCGCACCGGGATGGTACGGCATCGCCAGTGTGAAATGGCTGAAACGCATCGAGCTGCGTGACCGGCCTTTCAGGAACAAGTTCATGGCGCGGGACTATGTCACCATTCGCGAGGAAGACCATAACGGCGAGACTGTGTGGGTCGAAACTTCCGTCGGCCGCGCCCTTCTGAAGTCGGCTCCAGCGCGGGTCACGCAGAAAGACAAAAGCTACCGGATTACCGGTGCGGCCTGGGGCGCGCCAATCGGCAAGGTGGAAGTGAAGATCGATGACGGCGAGTGGCAACCGGCAACCATCGATCAAAGCGATGAGGCGGAGTTCGCTTGGAAGATATGGCATCTCGATTGGGACAATCCAGCACCAGGCGAGCACACGGTGACCTCTCGCGCCGTTGACGTTTCAGGGCAAGTCCAACCCGCCATGGACGATCCTTGGATCGCCAAGAAGAAAACCTATTGGGAAAGCAATGGCCAGGTGACGCGCCGCATTAACATTGCCTGATAAGATAGAGATAAAGACTGAATTCTCTATTCACGAAACTCGCACATATTTGGCAAAGCACGGTAGTGTCTCAGTTTGAATTTGCACGGACTAGGGGAGCCCAAAAATTTTGCGGTTGGCTCGTACAAATGCTGTCTGTTTCGTTGAGGATTTCGAGCAGATAGCGATCGATTCCCGCGCCTGAGCTAGCAGAGTTTTAGAGAGGCCGAGTAAAACCGGGTCTGTTTCGGACCTTAAATCAACAGGTACTCCATCAACCCAATGTGCATTTCCACGAGGGCGAAGGTGCAGAGAAACGACTGTCGCCGACTTTCCGATATACACAATCCTAATCCTCGCTCTCCCCTGGCTCTCTTGAAGTCGTCTAGTCGTCATTTCGATGTCTAGGATGCTTCCGTTTTGTTGGGGACACTTTAGAGAGATTGCGATAGCCGGGTCATTTGCGTTTGTATCCTCGGCCAACGTATTGCCAGCGGTTAAAAGAAGTGTGGCTCCTGCAATTAGTTTCGGTCCCCATGTTTTCATTTCACGCCTCGATATTTGAGAGCCACGTTCACATGATAGCTATCTGGACAGTCTGGTACAATTGGGTCCTATCCACGAGACCTTGCGCGTCACCCCGGCGATGGCCGCTGGCCTGACGGATCAGCTTTGGAGCTTTGAGGAAATGATTGCGGCGATGGACGCCGTGAGCCAAAACCCGGTCGCTGGAAGGTTTACAAAAAGCGCGATGTGGAAATATCAAACTGATACACTACCCAAGGCAAGCGCGGGCAGAAGTTCTCTCGGCTCTTGACAATGTTCCTGTTATGTTCTAACCGAACAGACATGGACTGGGCACGGGCCATCGAAATCAACCAACTGGCGCTCACCCGCATCGTGGCGGCGCTCATCGTCATGGTTGGGCTCGCGGCGCAAGGTGCGGTGGCGCGGCTTCCGCGGCCTCTCTACCGCGCGGCG
>JBGTJO010000152.1:0-12674 GCA_041745135.1 Aestuariivirga sp.
GCCCGGAGGTCGGCGCCTCCGGCAAGGAGATGGCTGGCAAAGCCGTGCCGAAGCACATGCGGCGAAATCAGTCTGCGGTCGAGCCCGGCTTCGGCGGCAAGAGCCTTAAGCTCAAGAGCGAAATGCTGCCGTGTCAGATGCCCTCCAGCACCGGAGGACGGAAATAGCCATTTCACATCACCGCCAGCATTCACCGCAAGCTGCCGCAGATATTCCTCTAGCGCCGCCCGCGCGGTATTTGAGACTGGCACCAGCCGCTCGCGGCCGCCCTTGCCCTTCACCGAAATGAAATCGCCCCCCGTCGCGACGGCCCGAACGGTCAAGCTTACGAGTTCCGATACGCGCAAGCCCGTGGCGTAAAGCAATTCGAGCAGACATATAAAACGCCATGCTTTCAGGACTCCCTTGCCATTAGCCCTCTCCGCCCGGGCTCGCGCCGCCATAAGCAGGAGTTCCACATCTTTTTCCGAAATCAGCTTGGGAAGCGGTCGCGCTGTACGGGGACTCTCGATGGTTGACGCTGGATTTTCCCGCGATAGCCCATCGCCCAGCAGAAAACGGTGAAACTGGCGAATTACGGAGAGCTTGCGTGCCGCCGTGCTGCGGGCCATGTTTTCCAGCGAGGCTAAATATTTCCGGATGTGCTTAGGTGTGGAATCTTTGAGGCTGCCGTTAGCGCCGCGCAAAAAGACCTCGTAATCTTCGAGATCGCGGCCATAGGCGGCAAGGGTGTTTCTGGACGCCCCGCGCTCCGCCGCCATCATCTCGAGAAAGCGTTCGGCAAGCCTTCGGTCATTTGGGCCGGAGTTTTTCATGGGGTAACGGCCGCACGATCTCCGTTTGCTCCGGCGGGAAGTTGGCAAGGACCCAGGCTGTTCCATATACGGCGCCAGCCAAACACGCCATGATTAACAAAAAACGAATGCTGTCCGGCATTGTGCTCCACCGATTTGGTTGGACTCTACCCGCTTCGTTCATCGGCGGAAAGGCTTTGCGATGTATCGCCCGCCTGCGATAAACCCCTTCCAGTTCAGGTTTGAAGAGATGCCGCGCCGCGCCATTGCCAGGGAGGCCGAAACAGTCCGCGAGCGGTTGGGTAATCGTCCCATCGTTCTGGTGGGGTTGATGGGCGCTGGGAAGTCGAGCGTGGGCCGAAGGCTCGCCGAGAAGCTTGGATTGCCCTTTGTCGACGCCGATCAGGAAATCGAAACCGCGGCGGGAAAACCCGTCTCGGAGATTTTTGCCGACCATGGCGAGGATTATTTCCGCGAAGGGGAGCGCAAGGTGATCGCCCGCCTCCTCGGCAACGGCGCCCAGGTGCTGGCCACCGGCGGCGGCGCCTATATCAACGAAGAGACACGAGCGCGTATTCAACAACAAGGAGTTTCCATCTGGCTCAAGGCGCCGCTTCAGCTGCTTATGAAGCGGGTGATGAAGCGCCAGGGGCGGCCTTTGCTCCAAGCCACCGATCCCGAAGCCGTGATGCGCGAACTGGTGGAAAAAAGATATCCTGCCTATGGACTCGCCGACGTTACGGTGGAGAGCCGGGACGTGCAGCACAATCACATGGTGAACGACGTGATCAGGGCGCTAGGTCAATGGAACGGCTGGGGGCGGTTGAAGAATGACTGACGCTGGCCAAAGACGCGAAGGCGTGTCGGTAGAATTAAACAACCGGAGCTATGAAATCGTCATCGGCGAAGGCCTTCTGGCGGAAGCAGGGCGTTTGGTGAAGCCCATGTTGCGGCGGCCCATGACTGCGATCGTGACCGACGAGAACGTGGCCCGGCTCCATCTTGAAAGCCTGGATGCATCTCTGGCTGCGCACGGTATTCGCACGGCATCCATCGCTCTGCCCGCCGGTGAGGCAACGAAGAGCTTTGAGCATTTGGCCCGCCTCTGCGACAGGCTGCTCGCCGCCGGCATTGAACGCCAGGACCGCATCATCGCCTTTGGCGGCGGCGTCATCGGCGATCTCGTGGGCTTCGCCGCTGCCATCCTGCGGCGCGGCGTTGGTTTCATACAAATGCCAACGACGCTCCTCGCGCAGGTCGACTCCTCGGTTGGCGGCAAGACCGGGATCAATTCTCCTCTTGGCAAAAATCTCATCGGTGCATTCCATCAGCCTGTTGCGGTTTTCACCGACACAGCACTTCTCGACACCCTCCCCGCGCGCGAACTGGCCGCAGGCTACGCGGAGGTTGCGAAATACGGTCTGCTTGGCGATGCCGCATTCTTCGAATGGCTCGAGGGCGCGGCGGATGCCATCCTGCGAGGCGACACGCAAGCCCGCATCCATGCCGTCCGCAAGTGCTGCGAAGCCAAGGCAGGCATTGTCGCTGCCGACGAAACTGAAACCGGCGAGCGAGCCCTGCTCAATCTCGGCCATACATTCGGCCATGCGCTCGAAGCAGCGGCGGGCTATTCGAAGCGCCTGCTGCATGGGGAAGGGGTGGCCATCGGCATGGCGCAGGCTTTCCGCTTCTCCGAGCGCCAGAAACTCTGTCCGGCGGGCACTGCCGAACGGGTGGCCCGCCACCTCAAGAGCGTGGGCCTGCCGGTTCATGCCTCCGAGATTCCAGGAGAGCGGCTCACGCCCGAATCTCTTCTCGCCCTTATGCGCCAGGACAAAAAAGCCCAAGCGGGCTCTCTCACCTTCATTCTGGCGCATGGCATTGGGGAGGCGTTTATCGCGCGCGATATAGCCGAGAGCGACATAACCGCCTTTTTGAAGGAGGACCTGCAGCGGCAATGAGCCCACCTGATCTCGTTGCCCGCGAATCCTTCCTTGCGGCGATCACCCGGAGCCTCCGTTGCGCATTGCGCATGCTCGGCCATTTCGAGGATAACTCCGTCGACAAGAAAAATAGCGACATGCTGGGAAGCATCTTCGCTTTGAGAGACCTTGTCGTCGCTGACGTGATGGTCCACCGCACCCGGATGACCCTTATCGATGGCGCGGACGATCCCGCCGAAATCGTCGCCAAGGTGTTGAAAAGCGGTTTCACGCGCATTCCGGTATGGAAGGACCGTCCCGACAACATTACAGGCATTCTCCACGCCAAGAATCTCTTCGCGGCGTTGCAGGAACATGGCGGCGTCGTGTCGGAGCTTCGCATCGACGACATTTTGAGTCCGGCCTGGTTCGTGCCCGACACCCGCGCCCTCCCGGATCAGCTCAATGCCTTTTTGCGCCGCCGGACGCACTTCGCCATTGTGGTAGACGAATATGGCGAACTCCAGGGTCTGATAACCCTTGAGGATATAATCGAAGAGATCGTCGGCGACATCAAAGACGAGCACGACACGGTTGCGACTGGCGTGCGCCGTAAGCCCGACGGTTCCTTCATCATCGACGCGGGCGTGCCGGTGCGCGATCTTAACCGCGCCTTCGCATGGGAGCTTCCCGACGCGGAGGCGACCACCCTCGCAGGCCTCGTGATCCACGAAGCGCGCATGATTCCCGATGTGGGCCAGACTTTCAATTTTCACGGGTTTCAATTTGAGGTGCTGAAAAAACGCAAGCACCAAGTCACATCTCTGAAAGTCACGCCGCTCAAAGATGCAAGCAATGAAGCCGCGCCGCGTTGACCTCGTCATCGTCGGCGCGAGTTTCGCAGGCCTCATCTGCGCTCGCACTGCGGCTCTCAGAGGCCTGCGTACGATTGTCATCGAAGCCAAGGCCGATCCAGGTGCTCGCATCCATACTACTGGCATTTTGGTTAAAGAGGCGGATGAGGAGTTGGACACGCCGCCGCAATTCTCCCGCGCCATTCATGGCGTGAGGCTCTATGCGCCGTCGCTGAAATCCATCGATTTGCGGACGCCTGGCTATTACTTTCTCACCACCGACACCGCCGGCTTGCTGCGGTGGCTCGCCGCGGAGGCAATCCGCGCCGGCGCTGAAATCGTTTGCGGCCGCAAGCTGGAGCAGGCGACGCGCGACGCAGACGGCGTGCTGCTCCCCCAGTTCAATTTGCACACGCGATTCCTTGTAGGTGCCGACGGGGCGCGCTCGACAGTGGCGCGGCTTTTCGGCCTCGGCCGCAACACGAAATTCCTCACCGGGCTGGAAATTGAGTATCACGATCTGCCGCAAACCGATGCCAGCTTGCTGCACTGCTTTCTTGATACCCGTTTGGCTCGCGGTTATCTCGCCTGGGTGGCGCCTGCGCCCGGCTTCTTTCAGGTAGGCTTGGCGACCAACGCTTACGCAAAGCCCGATCTCAAGGCGTTCCTCGCCCATACCGAAAAATTATTTGGATTCAGCACCGCGACTGTGAAGGAACGCCGCAGCGGCCTCATTCCGTGCGGCGGACGGGTTCGCCCTTTCGCCGCCCCCAATGTCCTGCTGATCGGCGATGCCGCGGGCCACGTATCGCCACTGACCGGCGGCGGCATTCGGCTTGCCTTCCGTTATGGGCGCCGGTCGGCTCAACTCATCGCCGACCACCTGCTGCGCCATGGGCCGCCTCCCGATACGGCTTTGGCGAAAGAGGTACCATCTTTCCGCAAAAAGCTGGTGCTGCGCTCTGTGATGGATCTGGGCCCTCCCAACTGGTTCTACAATTTGATGATTGGCACCCCGGCCATGAATTGGTTCGCACGCAAGGTCTATTTCCACCGCCGCGCTCAACCGGGCGACTCGCTCGAAGCCTTCGAGGAACGGATCAGGGGTTGAGGCTCGTCCGCATCGCTTGGGCCGAGGCACAAACGCTGCCCGTGAATTGGCTCGTGACTGCGATAGCGGCGGGAACCTGATCGCGCAAAATATTTTGGAACCCGAGTGCCGCAAAAAAATCCGTAGCTGTTTCAGTCAACAGATAAACGTCCCGAGCGCCGGTCTTGCGCGCCGTGGCAAGCAGCTTGCGGACAATCGCTTGACCAAGCCCGCGCCCGCGCCAGGCCGGGTTAACTGCGATTGAACATAACAACGCACTTTCCCCGCAGGGTTGGAAGCCGCCGGCCGCCACCAGATTTCCTCTTTCGTCATGAATGCCGAGATAGCGTCTGCGGTCTCCCAAGCCCGCAAGGGGCAGTTTTGCCGTCGCAAGCAATGCGCGTAATTCTGCGTCAGTCGCCGCTAAATCGCTGAACGAGTAGGAAGGAGCTGAAGCTTCGATGGCCAGCGCATGCACACGCTCTTTCAGTTCCTCGGCCAACGTCCCGTTTACCATGCGATGTCGCTCTAGGCGCGATTTATCGCGGAAGCCTTCGGCCACGATTCTGACACGGAAATGGCTTTCACCCTCGGGCCGGGCTCCCGCATGTCCGTGGTGCTGGCTTGACTCATCGATGACCTCAAGCGCCATGGGTGCGAAGGCGGCGCTGAGCTTGGCCGATATTTTATGCCCGACCGGACCCAATTTCATGACTTGCTCGCCTACGGGGCAGTGGTGAATCGCGAATGGAATGACTATACTCTTGGCCGCATGAAACTTGATTCAAAATATTTCGACAAAATCCGCGTCAAGCCTGGCGAGGAACGCAAGGCGCGCGACCGCTTTCCGCAATGCGAATGGGAGGGCTGTCCAAGACCGGGGCCCCACAAGGCGCCCATGGGACGGGGTTCCGAGGGAAAGTTCTTCAACTACTGCACCGAACACGTGCAGCAGTACAACAAGACTTACAATTACTTTAATGGCATGAAGGACGATGAAGTCCTGGGCTACCAGAAGGATGCCCGAACCGGCCATCGCCCCACATGGAAACTTGGCCAGAACTCTTATGCCAATGTCAGCGGCATCCGCCGCAAGGCCGCCAACATGGCGGAGGATCCGTTCAACCTGAAAGGTCAGGCCAAGGACCGGGCAGGCCGTCACCCCAGCGGCCGCGCCTTGCGCAACACAGAGCTGAAAGCGCTGCAAACCCTGGGGTTGGATGACAAGGCGGTTCCGGAAACGGTCAAGAACCAATACAAGAAACTGGTGAAGCGCCTCCATCCCGACGCCAATGGCGGCAGCCGCGCCAATGAGGACACGCTGAAAGCCGTTATCCAGGCTTATGATACGCTTCGGACCAGCGGCTTCTGTTAATCATCCCCGCGCCTTGCCCCACACCACATGAACCTCTAAAAAGCGGCGCCTCGAAACTCTGGACAGAAACATGAACGCTAAGGCCAACGGCGAAGCCTACGGTATGCCCGACATCAAGGTGTCGGTGAAGCAGCTCTTCGGCTTCGATTCAAATCTCGAAGTCTCCGCCTATTCGCAGGCCAGCGAGCATGTGCCGGACTTCGATGAGGACTATCTCTTCAACCGCGAGACGACGCTGGCGATCCTGGCCGGCTTTGCCTACAACCGCCGCGTCATGATCTCGGGCTATCATGGCACCGGCAAGTCGACCCATATCGAGCAGGTGGCCGCCCGCCTCAACTGGCCCTGCATTCGCATCAACCTCGACAGCCATATCAGCCGCATCGACCTCATCGGCAAGGACGCGATCGTGCTCCGCGACGGCAAGCAGGTGACCGAATTCCGCGAAGGCATTCTGCCCTGGGCCTATCAGCACAATGTGGCGCTGGTCTTCGATGAATACGACGCCGGCCGGCCGGATGTCATGTTCGTCATTCAACGCATCCTCGAAAGCACCGGGAGACTCACTCTTCTCGACCAGTCGAAAGTCATTCATCCGCATCCCGCGTTCCGGTTGTTTTCAACCGCCAACACCATCGGTCTCGGAGATACCACGGGCCTCTATCACGGGACCCAGCAGATCAACCAGGCGCAGATGGACCGCTGGTCCATCGTGACGGCGCTCAACTATCTGCCCCATGCCCAGGAAACCGGCATCGTTCTCGCCAAGAACAAAAGCTACAACACCGACAAGGGCCGCAAGACCATCGCCAATATGGTGCGCGTCGCCGATCTCACGCGGAACGCTTTCATGCAAGGCGATCTCTCGACCGTCATGAGTCCCCGCACCGTGATCATCTGGGCCCAGAATGCAGAGATTTTCGGCGATCTGGGCTTTGCCTTCCGCGTCACCTTCCTCAACAAGTGCGATGAGCTCGAGCGTCCCGTCGTTGCCGAATTCTATCAGCGCTGTTTCGGCGAGGAGCTGCCGGAATCCGCCGCCCACGTGGCGATTGCCTAAGCTGTCCGTGGCCGAAAAGGACTCACCTGCCGGCGAATTCAAGCGCGTGCTCACCGTCGCCATGAAAACGATTGCCTGTGAGCCGGAAATGACGGTGGCGTTCGGCACCGAGCAACCATCCCTTGCCGGCACCAAAGCCAAGCTTCCCCAGATCGGCACCGATTTCACGGCACGTGACATCGCCATTACCCGCGGCGTTTCCGACAGTTTTGCGCTCCGCCTCTCTAATCATTCCGACCAGGTCCATGCCCATTACCGGCCCGAGGGCAAGAACGCCCGCGCCGTGTTCGAAGCTTGCGAGCAGGCTCGCGTTGAGGCGCTCGGCGCCAACGCCATGCCCGGTATGGCAAACAATCTCTCCGCCATGCTCGAGGACCGTTACCGGAAGAAAGATGTAGCGCGTTACATGGACCGGAAGGATGCGCCACTCGAGGACGCGGTTGCTCTGGTCGTCCGCGAAAGGCTCACGGGCGCCCCGCCACCCGAAGCGGCAAAGCCCATGCTTGAACTCTGGCGTTCATGGATCGAGGACAAGGCGCAAGCCCAGCTCGCCCACCTGACCGACAGCATGCACGATCAGGCGAATTTCTCGCGGATGTCCCGCGACATCATCGCCGCCCTCGACATGGCCGACGAGCTTGGCGACGATCCCGACCAATCCGATGAGAGCGACAATCAGGAAGCAGAGCCCGATTCCGGCGAGCGCAACGAAACGCCTGAAGGCGAGGAGCAGGAGAGCCAGCAATCCGCCATGGAGGAGCTTCAGGACGCCGAGGGCGAGACCGAAGCCGCCGAAATGGATGCGCGGCAAATGGATGCGGACGACCAGCCCGATGACATGGAAGGCGAGGAGCAGGACGATGGCGAGGAGCCCTGGCGCCCTCAGCTTCCCTTCTCTTCGCTCTCCAATGAAGATTTTTACAAGGTCTACACAAACCAGTTCGACGAGGAAATTTCCGCCGAAGACCTCTGCGATGCCGAGGAGCTGACCAGGCTTCGCAACTATCTCGACAAGCAGCTCTCAAGCTTGCAGGGGATTGTCGCTCGCCTTGCCAACCGGCTGCAGCGCCGCCTCATGGCGCAACAGAACCGCTCCTGGGATTTCGATCTGGAGGAAGGCTTGCTCGATGCTGCCCGCCTCACCCGCATCATCACCGACCCCATGCATCCCCTGTCTTTCAAAGTCGAACAGGACACGCTGTTCCGCGACACGGTGGTTTCTCTCCTGCTTGATAATTCGGGCTCCATGCGCGGCCGGCCCATTACCGTCGCTGCGACATGCGCCGACATTCTCGCACGTACGCTGGAACGGTGCGGCGTCAAAGTCGAAATTTTGGGTTTTACGACCAGGGCATGGAAGGGGGGGCAAGCGCGAGAGAAATGGCTTTCCGCAAACAAGCCCGGAAGCCCCGGGCGTCTCAACGACATCCGCCACATCATCTACAAATCCGCAGACATGCCGTGGCGGCGCGCCAGGCGCAATCTCGGTCTCATGATGCGCGAAGGGTTGCTGAAAGAGAACATCGACGGCGAGGCCCTGATCTGGGCGCATAATCGCTTGCTGGCTAGACAGGAACAGCGCCGCATCCTCATGGTGATCTCGGACGGCGCACCCGTTGATGACTCAACGCTTTCCGTCAATTCCGGAAATTACCTTGAAAAGCATTTGCGCCAAGTGATCGGCGATATCGAAACTCGCTCCCCCATCGAACTCATCGCCATAGGCATCGGCCATGATGTAACGCGCTATTATAGGCGCGCCGTCACCATCGTCGATGCGGAGGAGCTTGGCGGCGCCATGACCGAGAAGCTCGCTGAACTTTTCGAGGACGACGCGCGCTCGAAAATCCAGACGCCGAAACGGCGCAACCGGGCGTGAGATTCAAACTCGCGTTGATCTTGCTCGCGGCCTTTGTCTCAGCGGTGAAGGCCGATCCAGTTGTTATAACCGCAAACCCGATCACCAGCTTCGGAAGTCTGGGCGATACGAAGTTTCAGTGGCGAGGCGGGCTGGTAATCGCAAGCCCCGATAAAACTTTCGGCGGCCTTTCCGGCCTTACCCTGTCGGAGGACTGCACGGGCCTGCTCGCCGTAAGCGATGCAGGGCGTTGGTTCCGAGCTTCGCTCCACTACGAAGAGCGAACTCTCGCCGATGTGTCCGGGGCCGAGCTTGCTCCCATGCTCGACAGCGCCGGGAAGCCGCCGAAGAGTAAAATGCGCGGCGATGCCGAAGCAGTGGCCAGCCTAGGCAACGGCCGCTACTTAGTAGGTTTCGAGAGCCGCACCCGCATTGGCTTCTATGATATCGGCAAAGCCGGTCTAAAAGCGCGCTTCCAATTGCTCAAATCGCCCAAGGCCATCGCCAATGGCCCTTCCAACGGTGAAGTGGAATCAGTAGGGCAATTCAAAAAAGGTCCGTGGCAGGGCCACTATTTGGCGATCTCCGAACACAATTTGGACGGTGACGGAAATATCCGCGCCTGGCTGTGGCAGGCATCGAAGACAGTGCCCTTCACCATCAAACGCCGTGAGGATTACAGCATCACAGATGCGGCGATCATGCCTGATGGCGACATCATCATTCTCGAACGGAGCTTTGGCAAATCCTTGCTGCCGGGCATGGCCATCCGGCGCATCGACGCTTCCATGATCGAAAAAGGTGCAACGGTGGAGCCACAACTTCTGTTCTCAGGCCGCGCCTTGTTCTACGCCATCGACAACATGGAAGGGCTGGCGGTCTGCGAACGGGACGGCGAAATGCGGCTCACGATTGTCTCAGACAACAATTTCAGCCCGCGCCAACGCACTCTCTTGCTGCAATTCGCCTATGGGCCTTAACAACTCCCTCTCCCTAGGGAGATGAGAACTAACACTCGTACTTCTCTAAAAATTCTTCCGCGCTCAATACCCGCATGTCGGCAATCGCCTTGGCGAGCCGGTCATGTTCCCAGTCCCACCAAGCGAGAGCCATGATCCGCTCACCGAGCTTTGGCTCGAACCGCCACCTGAGAAATCGCGCTGGAACGCCGGCGACGATTGCGTATGGCGCTATGTCTTTGGTCACCACAGCGCCCGCCGCAACAACCGCGCCATGGCCGATTTCCACGCCCGGCATGACGATGGCGCCCTGCCCGATCCACACGTCATTGCCGATGCTGACGAGCGCGCTCCGGCGGCGCTCGCGGAACTCCTTGTCGAGTTTGGCGCCGAGGAAATATTCGTTGGGCCGGTAAGTGATCTTGTGCTGGCTCACACGATCGATGGGATGTTCCAGTGCGTTGATGCAGGCGTCAGCGGCAATGGCGCAGAACTTCCCGATCTTGGCGTAGATCGCTTGCGCGTGGCGCTCGATGTAAGAATAGTCGCCAAGCTCCGAATGCCAGAACTGCACCCGCTCCTTGATTTCGGTGAAGCGGCCGAGTTTTGCATCGCGGAGATTGGCGGAGCCGTGAACCTGCGGTTCGCCGTCGCGCGCGGCGAGGGACGAATAGCGCCGGGGCCCGACCGGTTCGATCAGGCGGCCTTCGGGGTTTCCAGCTTTTTGGCGATGGAGCGCTTGAGCTTCAGCGCCTTGGAGGAAAGGTCATCATTGCCAGCCTTCAGCAGGAAGGCATCCAGGCCGCCGCGATGTTCCACGGTCTTCAGCGCGATGGCGCTGACACGGAATCGATAGGTGAGACCCATTGCATCGCTGATCAGGCTGACATTGCACAGGTTCGGCATGAAGCGCCGCCTCGTCTTGTTGTTGGCATGGCTGACATTGTTGCCGGCCAGCGCGTCTTTTCCCGTCAATTCGCAACGGCGAGCCATCGTAACGCTCCATCAGAAATCGTGAAGGCTGGCAGCGCGATGGCTCCAGCCCGGTCGCGTCTGTCTATAGAAGCGCCAACGCAGCAGGTCAAGCCGAAGCTAAGCCAATCCGGATCGTTCCGGCACACCCAGTTAATAGGCTTCTCAAATCCCTGAAGTAACCAGCGGACCGCAATGCGTAAACGGTAGGATGAAACATAGAGACAACTATATCTGGTAGGAACAAAAAGTGAATACTTGAGCTTCTGCGATTCGGGCCCGCTCCGTTCCGCAAAGGGAACGCTTCCTTAACAGGCCCGCGTCGTTTGCTTGCAATGGTGTCATGGGGCGTTAACCGTACCATCCCGAACAAAACCTGAATCGGCGCGGGGTCAGCGATTCGGGCGGGATTCGTTCTGCTTTGAATCTAAAGCGTTTGCCGCTTGACGTTAGCTTCCGCCACCCCCAATTCTGGCGTGAGACAACGCTCCCATGCCCCCCGTCCGAAATGTCACTGCCGTGTTGGGACCCACCAACACAGGCAAGACCCACCTCGCGGTCGAGCGCATGCTGGCCCATGGCGGGGGAATGATCGGCCTGCCTCTTCGGCTCCTCGCCCGGGAAATCTACGACCGGGTGCGCCTGCGGGCTGGCGACGCCGCCGTGGCGCTCATCACCGGTGAGGAAAAAATCATCCCCGCCAATCCGCGTTACTGGGTGTCGACCGTCGAGGCCATGCCAGCGAACATCGACGTGCCGTTCCTCGCCATCGACGAGGTTCAGCTCTGCGCCGATTTCGAACGCGGCCATATTTTCACCGACCGGGTGCTGCATCGCCGCGGCCGCGAGGAAACCATGTTGCTGGGCGCCGCCACCATGCGTCCCATCCTCGAAAAACTTTTGCCCGGAACTTCTTTCGTCTCCCGGCCGCGCTTTTCCAAACTTACCTACGCAGGCCACAAGAAGATCACGCGGCTTCCCGGCCGCTCCGCCATCGTCGCCTTCTCCGCCGAAACCGTCTATGCGGTTGCCGAACTGATCCGACGGCAACGCGGCGGCGCTGCCGTCGTCCTCGGCGCCCTGTCGCCCCGCACCCGCAACGCGCAAGTCGCACTCTATCAGTCGGGCGACGTCGATTACATCGTGGCGACCGACGCGATCGGCATGGGCCTCAATATGGACGTGGATCATGTGGCCTTCGCCGCAACCCGAAAGTTCGACGGCTTTCAGTTCCGCAACCTCAACCCCGGGGAACTGGGCCAAGTGGCGGGCCGGGCCGGACGCTTTCTCAATGATGGCACCTTCGGCGTCACCGCCGCCGCCGAGGCCTTCGACGTCGAAACCGTAGAACGCCTGGAAAATCACCGCTTCGATGCGGTGCGTGTTCTGCAATGGCGCAACCGCAATCTCGACTTTGCTTCACTCGACCGCTTGCGGATGAGCTTGGCATCGCTGCCAGTCCTCGAAGGCTTAACCCGCGCCCAGCCCGGCCCCGACATTATCGCTCTGGAAGCGATGGCGCGCGATCCCGACATCGTCGATCTTGCCGTTGGAAACAAGAACGTCGAACGTCTCTGGGAGGTTTGCCAAATCCCCGACTACCGCAACATCTCGAATTCCGAACATGCGAATCTTGTCGCCCGCATTTTCCAATTCCTGCAAAACGGCCGCGGCTTCATTGACGAGGACTGGTTTGCCCGCCAGCTCAAGCATTGCGAAAATTCCGAAGGCGATCTCGATACGCTTTCCAACCGCATTGCCCATGTGCGCACCTGGACCTTCATCGCCAA
>JBGTJO010000153.1:0-7490 GCA_041745135.1 Aestuariivirga sp.
CGTGGCATAGGGTGCGATTACCAGATTATCCGAGAGGCCGCGTTTGAGGCCAAGTCCCGGAACGCCGAAGTTGGAATATTGGTAGGTGAAATTGACATCGCGAGCGCTGAAGGCCGATTCTGAAATGCCCCAGGGGGTGCCGATACTCTGCCCGTACTCGATTTGCCGCCGCACGATGAGGCGCGCTGTCTGCTCGATGAGGCTTCCAGCGGGGGCGCGCAGCACCAGGGCGGGCATCAGATATTCGAACATCGAGCCCGACCAGGACACCAGCGCCGCGCCGCCATTGAGTGCCGTCACCGGCCGCGCCAGCCGGAACCAGTGACGGGCCCGAAGGTCGCCCTTGGCGATGGCAAAGAAGCTCGCCAGCGCTGCTTCCGAGGCGAGCATGTCGTAGCAGTTTTCATCGAGCGCGGCTTCGCTGGCGCGGTAGCCGATCGACAACAGATTGCGTTGTTGATCGAAGAGGAAGCCAAACTCCATGCCAAGCGCCATGGTGCGGGACTCGGCCGCGATCGTGCCCAGTCTTTTCTGCAGGAACTGGACGGTTGCAGGATCGAGCACTGAATCCTTGAGCTGGCTCTCCACCGTTTCGCGCAAGATGAGCGCCCAGCGCAAAATCTCCCCGACGGTGGAAGCCTCATGTGCCGCCGTCAAACGGACAGCGGATTCGTGAATGGCATTCGCCTGCACCGCCAGGTCGATGAGGCGGACGGGAAGAAGCTCCGGCGCCTTGCGCGCCGCGTCAACAGCTCGTCCCAATGCCGAGAGCTGCTGATTGATATGGGAGTTCGCCTGCTTCTGGCTGCGCTTGCCAAGAGCCAAAGCGGAAACTTCGTTTCGCAAAATTTCCGCTGCATCGACAATGCCATCGAGATATTGCGCGCTGGCGGCAGGCTGTAACAGCCAATGGCTGCAGATATTGGCGAGCGCCATGAGGTGGCCCGCAAGATTGCCGCTGTCGACCGTCGAGACATAGCGAGGCTCAAGCGGGCGGAGCGATTCCGTGTCGTACCAGTTGTAAAGATGGCCGCGAAACTTCTCCATCTTCTGCATGGTGGCTAGTGTTGCTTCCATCTTCGCAACCGCATCGCCGAGGCTGAGCCAGCCGAATTCGCGGGCGCTCGCAATGGATAGCAAATAGAGGCCGATATTGGTGGGCGAGGTCCGGTGGGCGACCACCGGTTTGGGGTCTTCCTGAAAATTGTCCGGCGGCAGCATGTTCTCGCCAGCCGTCACGAAAGTTTCGAAATAACTCCACGTCCGGCGCGCGGCGAGACGGAGCGTGAGGCGGTCCTCGGGCGATGCAGCCAGCTCGTCGGCGGGAATGTCGGGTTTGCTGATCCACCAGGCGATGGCAGGTGCCGCAAGCCACAGCACCCCGAACACAAGGGCGGGACGCATCGGCGCTTCGGCGCTCCATGCGATGATGGCTAACACGCCCATGCCCGCCGCGACGCTTCCGGCCATGAGATGGTAAGTGTGCGCGAGACCATGGCGAGCCGTAGATTGAACTTGAGCAGCGGTGGTCCATTCCAGCAGATGACGCCGGCTCACGAACAGGCGGTAAATGGTGCGGACGATGGCATCAGCCATCAGGAAAGCTTGATGGCCGAGGAAGGTCAGGTTCGCGGCGGTCATCGTCAAAGCTTGCGCCACATCGCTTGCCATCATCTTGAACTGGCTCGCCGTGGTGATCGGCACCCGTTGCAGGCTCGAACCAGAAAACACCGGCAGGATCGCTGGAATGAACGAAGCGAAGATGATGAAAACCGTCCAGGCGGCAGCCGACGGATTGGGCAGGAAGAGCCAGCCGGCCATCAGCGCCAGCAGTGAAAAGATGGGTGTCAGCGAGCGCCGCAGATTGTCGATCATCTTCCAGCGCCCGAGCGGCGGCAATCCCGCGGCGCCCTTTGCGGTTCCGGTAATCCACGGCAACAACTGCCAGTCGCCGCGTACCCAGCGATGCTGGCGAGCCGCTGCGACGGCGTAACGTTCGGGATATTCTTCGACGACTTCGATATCGCTTGCGAGAGCGGTGCGCACGAAATTGCCTTCGAACAGATCGTGGCTCAGCATGGTGTTTTCGGGAATGCGGTCAGCGAGCGCCGCCTCGAAAGCATCGATGTCGTAAATGCCTTTGCCGGCGAAGGAGCCTTCGCCGAACAGGTCCTGATAAACATCCGAGACGGCGAAGACATAAGGATCGCTGCCGCGGCGCGAAGAGAAGATGCGTTGGAACGCCGAACCATTGTGCAGGACCGGCAGCGAGGGTGTGACCCTTGGCTGCAATATGCCGTAGCCCCTGACGACCCGGCCGAGCTTGGCATCAAAATTGGCCCGGTTAAGCGGATGGGCAAGCTTGCCTACCAGCCGCCGCGCGGCATCGCGCGGAAATTTCGTATCGGCGTCGAGTGTGATGACAAAGCGGACATTGGCGGGAACCTCCCCGCCGATCGTGGTGAAGCTTGTGTCGGTAGCGCCCCGCAGCAGGCGGTTGAGCTCGTGCAGCTTGCCGCGCTTGCGCTCCCAGCCCATCCATTTCCCCTCGTGGGGGTTCCAACGCCTGGACCGGTGCAGCAGTACGAACCTCTCCTGGCCATAAAGTTCGCGCAAGCGCGCGATGCCATCCATGGCCGATGCCAGCAGCGCTTCGTCTTCTGGAGCATTTTCGGTCGCGGCGTCGAGCCAATCGGTGAGGAGAGCGAAATAGACTTCGCCCGTACTGTTGGCGAGGTAGTGAACTTCCAGCCTCTCCACCAGTTCCTGGATGTCTTCATGGGAGGTGAGGAGTGCGGGCACCACGACAATGGTGCGCAAATGCTCCGGCACGCCATCGCGGAGTGCTAGCGCCGGTATGACGACGGGGCGGAGCAATTGCGTGAGCGCGTAATTGATCATTGCCATGCCCGCTTCGAAGGCGGCCGCCGAACCCAGCAGCGCCAACAGGACTAAGGCCGGAACGGAAACGCCCGCACTGCCGAGCGGCCACAGACCGAGCCACAGGATGATCAACGCGATGAGGGAAATGGCCCCCAGATATCCCGCTAGTCCGGACGCCCGGATGGCGCCGGTAATACGGCGCCGCAACGGCGGACGGTATCCGACTGCCCCTTCGAATTTTGCCCGGCCCGGGCCCACGAGATGATAGCCGGGATCGCCCGCCACATCGCTTGCAGGGTCATCGATCTCGGCTGCAAGCGCCAGGCGCGCGATCTCATGTTCGCCATGGGCCGAGTGCCGCGAGAGGTCCTCGATGGCGTTGCGATAATCGTTGCGGGTGCGAAAATCCATTTCGCTGAACAGCGAATGATCGCGCAGGATTTTATCGACGGTGCTGACCTTGTCGAACCAGTCTTCCCAGTTGTAATCGGAGATCAGCCGGAGGCTGGTGACCAGATTGCGCATGGTGACGTTGGCGGCGGCCTGGCGGCGGTGTTCTTCATTGACGGCACTTTCGAAATCATAGCCAAGCTTCGCCACTTTCAGGAGGAGCCAGGCCAGCGCCGCTCCGTCGGCGGGCTCCTGGTTGCGCAGCCGCTTGATCAATTGCACGGCAAAGGAAAGCTGGACATGCTCGACAGCGTCGGCAGGCGATGCGGCGTCGAGATCGGCGGCTTGGGCCCGATTTTCGGGCGGCCGGTCGGCGAGATCATCGGCCGCCTCGCGGGCTCGCCTGGCGTTGATGTTGCGCGATGACAGGCGCGCCAGATTTTCGATCATCACGAGTCTCAGACTGATCGCCGCCGCCCACAATTCGCCGATGGTGAGCGGCTCCACCTCCTGGTAGGCATTCACGAATTCAGTCAGCGCATGCGGATCGAAACGGCTGTCGGTGTGGGCCACATAGGCCCAGGCGATACCGAAGATTTGCGGATGGCCGGCCAGAGGCCCGCCCGCGATTTTCGGCAATTGCTGATAATAGCCCGATGGCAGGTCGGCGGCGGCTTGCCGCGCGTGCTCCTCGATCAGGTGAAAATTGTCGATCAGCCATTCCGCCGCCGGCGTCACGGGCTTGCCCGCCGCCACCGCAACGCACAGATCGGCGTAAGCTTCCGACAGCATAGCCGCGTCGTCGTGCAGCCGCCGCACCACGGAATAGACCGTTGCCGGCGGCGCGCCTGTGGTTTGCGAGTGCGCCAAGCTCTGGGCGTGCTCGCGAAAACGCTCAATGCCGAAGAGTTCGGCCCTGATTGGCTGGCTATCGTTCCACGGAGACGTTTCCTGCTGAAACAGCCGTCCAAACAGATGCCGCATAATTCAGCTCATCTCCACGATTTTTGTTTGGATTATCTAGCACGGAACGCGAGTAGCGGCGAGAAAGTTCCGCCGCTTTGATGGACGTATTTCAGTTCTTGCATGAACATTCGCATTTGCTAGAATGCTTTGGCATTCTGAGGGCCGTTCCGGCGCAGACATGCGGCAAGCTGAGAAGTTGCCACCGTGTGACAACGCCTTTTCAGCTTAGAGCGCCTCCGAATGATCAAAGCCCTTAGCCCCAGGACGATTGCCCTCCTGCCGGAAATCGCCGCCGTGCTGCTTGCCATCGTGATCGGCGCCACCGTGTGGCTTGGATTTGCCTACCGGCAAGAAACCGCCGCCGTTCAGCACACACTCGAAGTTGAAAAAGAACTGGCGCGAGTCATGGCCATCATACAGGACGCGGAGGCCAGCAACCGCGGCTTTCTCTTGACGGGAAACGAGAACTATCTGCAGGCCTACAACATCGCAGCCAGGAACATCGCGGGTGAGATCGACAATTTAAAAGCCCTTGTCTCGGACAATGCCGAGCAGCAACGCTCGCTGGCGGGCCTGCGGCCCATCGTCCAAAGCCGTTTTGAGCGATTGCAGGAAGGGATCAAGCTGCGCCGCACGCAAGGTCTCGCAGCGGCGGTACAGTATGTGCAAACCAACAAGGGCTACGAGCTGATGCAGCTCGTGCGCTCCGGCATCGCACAACTGCAGCAAGTTGAGAACGCGTTGTTGCAGCAACGCTCAGCCAAGGCACAGCAATTGATTCGCGCGGCCTCGGCCACGGCGTTCATCGGCATTGTGCTCGTCGTCCTTGCGATTGCGGGTTGGATTTGGAATCAGCGCCGCGACGCTCTACAGCTTGCCGCGGAAACCGCCGAGCGCCAGCAAGCCGAGGCCCAGCTCCGCCAGATGCAGAAAATCGAAGCCGTGGGCCAGCTGACGGGCGGCATCGCCCATGACTTCAACAATCTGCTGACCATCGTCATCAGCGGGCTAAGCCTTCTGAAGCGGCGTCTCGCCTCGGGCAACACGAACGTGCTCGACGTGGCCGACGCCGCCATCGACGGCGCGCGCCGTGCCGCGGCACTCACAAGCCGCCTCATGGCGTTTGCCCGCCAGCAGCCGCTCGAACCCAGATCGCTTGACGCCAATCAACTGGTCGGCGGCATGATCGATATGATCAACACCATCATCGGCAAGACCATTGCCCTTGACTCCGTTCTGGCGGCTGACGTGTGGCCCACGCATGTAGATCCCCCGCAGCTTGAAAACGCTCTTCTCAATTTGTGCGTGAATGCCCGCGACGCTATGCCAAAGGGAGGCAAGCTCACCATCGAAACCGCCAATGTACATTTGGAGGACTACGAAGCCCGAAGGCAGGCTTTGCCGCCCGGACAATATGTGCTCATCGCCGTGAGCGATACGGGAACCGGTATGACGCCCGAAGTACTCGCCCGCGCCTTCGATCCGTTTTTCACCACCAAGGAAGAGGGAAAGGGAACCGGGCTTGGCCTCTCACAGGTGCACGGTTTCGTAAAACAGTCGGGCGGGCACATTCAGATTCACTCGCAGCCGGGACATGGTACGTCGGTCAAAGTTTACCTGCCCCGCCATATCGAATCCGCTTCCCGCCGTGTCCGCCTGCCTGCGGCGGCAAAGCCGCCGGTTGCAGGCCCTCCGGGCCAGCAGCTTATCCTCGTGGTCGAAGACGATTTGCGCGTTCGCGAACTGACAACGTCAATGCTGATGGACCTTGGATATAAGGTCATTGCCGCCGATGGCGCGGCCGCCGCGCTTAAGCACTTGGCCGCGCATTCAGAAATTGCCTTATTGTTCACCGATATCGTCATGCCCGAAACCGATGGCCGCCAACTGGCCCGGGCGGCAATTTCACAGCGGCCGGATCTTAAGGTTCTGTTCACCACGGGCTTCAGTCACGACGCCATTTTGCCCGGCGGCGTGCTGGATGCGGGGGTGAATTTCCTGGCCAAGCCGTTTACGGTCGAGCAGCTGGCTGCGAAAATAAGGTCGGCGCTGGCAGACCGGCCGGAAGACTCAGCGGTGGAACAAACTCCCACCCCCGCGCGTTAGGGCGAATGTTCAAAGTTTGCAGGAGAACCAAATGCGCGGAATACTTTTGTGGCTCATCGGCATTCCCATCCCGATAATTATCTTACTGTTTTTATTTACGTAAAATCAGGCATAAAAAATGCGGCCCGTCGGGGCCGCATTTTTTTGGAATGAATGATCAGCTCCAGCGCGTGAACCGGCTGTGATCCGTTCCCTCATTCCGATGCTTTCCGCCAGCACAAGCCGCCCACCAAGCGGCAACCGCGCTGATCAAAAGCGAAGCAGCGGTCAGGAACGCCAGGAGAATGCCGTAACGCCGCGCCGTATCGGCCTTCGCCTTCAATGTCGCCACGGTTTCATCCACCCGTTGCTCAGCTTCGGCTTGCGGCAGGCCGGTCCGGGCCGAGACTTCGCTTGCCAGATAGGCTCGGTCCGCATCGTCCATCGCAGTTCCGCCCACGCTCATTGTAAGAACTCTCGATATCCGTTGCGTTTGCGCTTGCCCATCATCGCCCGAGGCGGCTCCGGTGCTGGGCGTGGTGGTGGTCGTGGTGCTGGTGTCCGCCGTGCCGGGGCTGGTCCGCAACAGGCGGTCAACATAGTAATCCATGGCGCCAGGGTTGGCTGCCGCCTGGCCTGCGGCCTGTCCGGCTACGTTGGCAACGCCGGCGGCTCCAGCGAGAGCAATATACGCAGCCAGAAGAGCACCGATGACTACGCCCACCGCCCAGACGAACAGACCGTGTGCGCCATCGCGCATTTCGGCCTCGTGGGGTGTGCCGTCACCAATTCGGCGACGCATGCGGCCTGCGATATAACCGCCGCCCATGAAGCCCGAAACCTGGACCCACAACAACCACAAGCCAGCCGCAATCACCAAACCCGTGGCGGGAAGAGCATTGCCGCTCTGAAAGGACGTGAGCGAAAGGCCAAGCGCCGACCCGAAGGCCAGAAACAGCGAGGAAATAGCCATCGCCACAAATACGCCGCCAATGATGGCGGCCCAGTCGACATAGTGAGTGGAAGAATTACCGGCTTCGACCGAAACGCCTATTCCGGTCGTGGCAGGCGGAAGTGTTGTTGCCATGTTGATCACCTCTGATGTTGTTGGATTGCGTCAGCGCAGGCCGAAAAACGAAAGGATGAACAACACGACGACGACCAGA
>JBGTJO010000154.1:0-4470 GCA_041745135.1 Aestuariivirga sp.
GATGACGCGGGGGTGGCTGTCTTCGGGAGGTGCAATCTCCGCCTCGGCCGCCACCGCGCGCGCCTGCCGCAGCCGCCCGTTCATGGCGCGCCCCAGCCTCCCCGTGAGCGGGATCAAAAGCAAAGTGAGCGAGATGATCAACAGCGCCTGGTTGTCCGCCTCGCCCGCAAAGATGCCCGCCGCCACCGCAGCCCCCATCACCACGAACCCAAACTCGCCGCAGGGCCCGAGCAGCAGCGAGGCTTCGACCGCGGGCCCACGCCCAATGCGAAATGCCCGCGCCAGAGCATAGATGAGCCCAGCCTTCAACACGATGAGCGCGCCCGCGATGGCGGCGATGACCGCCAGATTTTCAAGCATGCTGCCCAGGTCCAGCCGCAGCCCCACGAGCAGGAAGAAGGCCCCGAGCAGCAAACCCTTGAACGGCATGATGATGGCTTCGATGGTGCGCCGGTATTCCGTCTCCGCCAGCATCAAGCCAGCGAGAAAGGCGCCAAGCGACATCGAGACGCCAGCCAGGGTCGCCACAACACCCGTGCCAACGGCGATAAGCAGCGTCGCGGCCGTGAACAAGTCCGGACTATTGGCGCGAGCGACCATCCGCAGGAGCGGACGCAACGCATAGCGCCCGCCAATGACGATGATGAGAACGGCCAAACCCGCTTGCGCCAGCGCCGTCACGATGACCCAGATGATCGGCCCGCTATCTTCACCGCCGAGCAGGCTCACCAGCATCAGGATCGGGACCACCGCGATATCCTGGAACAGCAGGATGGCAAAGCTCACGCGGCCCGTTTGACTGCCAAGCCGCTTCTCTCCCGACAGCAGCTCGACCACGATCGCGGTTGAGGAGAGTGCCAGCGCCATGCCGAGCACGATCGCCTGCTCGGTGCTAAAGCCTAACCATATCGCAATCATTGCAATCGCCGCGGTGGTGATGACGACCTGCAGGGCGCCTAAGCCGAAGACAAGCCGGCGCATGGTCTTCAGGCGCTCGAAGGACAGCTCAAGCCCGATCAGGAAAAGGAGGAAGACGACGCCGAGTTCTCCCAGGCCCTCCAGCGCCTCCGCATCGGCTAGAGCGAAGTTTTGCAGCCAGGGGAAAGAATCCGAGAGAAATCCCAGAATACCGGGGCCGAGGATCACGCCGATGATGAGAAAACTCGGGATGGAACTCAGGCCAATGCGCAGGAACAGGGGCACGGCAACGCCGGCCACGGCCAGGATGATCAGGAATTCCCTGTAATATGTCGCGCTTTCGTGTTCCATGATCCCGCCTGCCCAGTGTGTTGCATGACGGCAGGAAATGGAAGCACTATGTGACCTGGAGAATTGCATGACCAGTTCAGCAGGGCGATCAACGCCGCTTCGGGCGCGCAATCTGGGTCTGCCCATGCCCGGAACGCCCGGAAGCCATAACGCCATCACCGATGTGGCGGGGATCGAGGTCGGCACCGTCACGCTGATCGCGGGCGAAGGGCCTCTCGTGGTGGGGCAGGGGCCGGTGAGGACTGGAGTCACCGCCATTCTTCCGCGCGGGCGGGCAAAGACGGAAATTCCCTGCGCTGCGGGTTATTACGCACTCAACGGCAATGGCGAAATGACCGGCGTCATCTGGATCGAGGAGTCGGGCGAATTGCACTCGCCCATCACCATCACCAACACGCATTCTTGCGGTATCACCCGGGATGCGACCATTCGCTGGCTCGTGTCGAACAGTCTAGGCACCGGGCAGGATTGGGGCTTGCCGGTGGCGGCGGAAACCTATGATGGCGAACTCAACGACATCAACGGTTTTCATGTGACGGCCGAGCACACCATCGCAGCCCTCGATGCCGCCCGCGGCGGGGCGGTCGAGCTTGGCAGCGTCGGCGGCGGCACGGGCATGCTGTGCTATGATTTCAAGGGCGGCAACGGCTCGGCATCGCGCGTGGTTTCGATCGGGGGCAAGAGCTATATTGTGGGCGTGCTCGTGCAGGCGAATTTTGGCGCCCGCGAGCAGCTCACCATTCTTGGCGCGCCCATCGGCCGGCACATCACCCGCGACAAGCTGCGCGGAAAAGATCAGGGTTCGGTAATCGCCATCATCGCAACCAACGCGCCGCTGCTGGCGCATCAGCTCAAGAGAATCGCCCGGCGCGTGCCCATGGGGCTGGCCCGCACTGGCACGGTCGGCAACAATGGTTCGGGCGATATCTTCCTCGCCTTCTCGACCGCAAACGAAACGGCGTTCGCCGCCGGACGTCAGGCGCGCAGCATGGAATTTCTTCCCAACGCCAGTCTCGATCCGCTGTTCAATGCAACTGTCGAAGCTGTCGAGGAGGCGGTTATCGATTCGATGCTGGTCAATCAAACCATGGTCGGGCGCGACGGCAACCGCGCCATTGCGCTGCCGCATGACGAGGTGCTGGTTCTGATGAAAAAATACGGACGAATGTGAAAGTCAGATGCGATTCACCGGAACCTTCAGATAAACATTGCCGTCCTGGTCCGGTGCGGGGAAATGGCCGGCATTCATATTGACCTGGATCGAGGGGATGATGAGTTTCGGCGTGCCGAGCGTCTTGTCGCGCGCCGTTCGCATCGCCACGAAATCATCCTCGCTAATCCCGTCCTTGACATGGACGTTGGCCTGGCGCTCGGCGGCGACGGTGGTTTCCCAGGCGAAGTGATCGCGGCCCGGCGCCTTGTAGTCGTGGCAAAGGAACAGCCGCGTCTCGGGCGGCAATGACAATATACGGCGGATGGAACGATACAGCTGGCGCGCATCGCCGCCGGGAAAATCGGCGCGCGCCGTGCCGAAGTCGGGCATGAACAGCGTGTCGCCGATGAAAGCCGCATCGCCGATCACATAAGTCAGGCAGGCGGGCGTGTGGCCCGGCGTGTGCATCACATGGCCTGGAATGGCGCCCAGCATGAATGTGTCGCCGTCCTTGAACAGCCGGTCGAACTGGCTGCCGTCGCGCTCGAATTCCGTGCCGGCGTTGAAGATCGTGCCGAAGGTCCGCTGCACCACGCGAATGTTCTCGCCGATCGCCAAGGTGCCGCCGAGTTTTTCCTGAATGTAGGGGGCTGCGGACAGATGATCGGCGTGGACGTGGGTTTCGAGAATCCAGTCGAGCTTCAGGCCGTTGCTTTTCACATGGTCGATCAGCTGGCCGGCGGACTGTGTCGATGTATGGCCGCTGGCGCTGTCGTAGTCGAGCACCGAGTCGACGATCGCGGCAGTCTGGGTGCTTGGATCAGCGACGACGTAACTCACCGTATTGGTGGGTTCGTCGAAGAAACCGGTGACATCGGGCGGCGCAGGCATGCGGAGAAGTTATCTCCCGCTGACTTTGGCAGCAAGCGCGATCATGGTCATATCAGTTCAATGATGTCTCTTGCAATCTGGCGCGTGCCGATGCCGGAAAACCGGTTCAACGATTTTTGCAGGCGCGCCAGCCGGAGGTTCACCATGGCTTCGGTCAGGCCGGAAAATTTTTGCCGCCGATAGGCATTGCGCCGGCTTCCCAGCGAGAGCGAGCTCAGACGCTTCGGCAGAAGGCGGCGCTGGTATTGCAGATAAACCGCAAGCCATCTGCCGAGCGGCGCTTTGCCGGGCGAAACGCGCCCGATGACGGCCCTCTCAATGGCCTCAAAAATAGTATCCGAGCTGAGCTTGTGCTCGCCGAAGTCAATATGGCTTCGCAAAATTCCCAACTTTTCGGGCGCCAGCGGAACGCCGCCCTCATTGAGGATTTTGACAATGCCCTCCAGCGCGGCTGCATCGGTGAAGCACTCCTCGCCCATGGAGTTTGGCAGCGGATTGTCAAAGCGAGACGACGTCACGGGCCGGTAGGTCACAACGGACGTGCCCTTGATGGCGGCCTCGATCGCGCTCGTGCAACCATTGTGGATGAGGACGCGGGCTGCTGCGATCCACGGCACCACGCTTCCTTCGAAAATCACATGCACGTTGGGACAGTTCGCCGCCGCCTTCATCCAGGGCGCATGATCTTCCGTTGGGTGGGGGCGAATGATGAGGTTGCGGGGCGCAATCGCTGCCGCGAGCTTTGGCACCAGCAGGCGGAAACGGTCAAAGAGGGCGCGCTTGTGGATCAGGAATGACGCCGCGTCCTTCTTGACTTCCTGTCCCTTTGCCCGATTGGCCAGCTTGAATTGCACACCACCTGTCGCCTTGTGGTTGACGGTGCCGAAGTTGCTGTTGAAGAGCACGAAATCACCATAGCGCCGCTCGATATCATCGACTGTTTCTTGGTGATATTGCCGGAGCTGCGGCAGCAGCATATCGACGCGCGGATTGCCGACGGTTTCCACGCGAAGGCCATCCAGCATTCCGGACCGCTGCCACATTTCCCTGCTGTCCTGTCCCCAAGTCAGCAGCAGGTCGACATTCTTCAGCGCATCGCTGTCGTGTTTCATCAGAAAGATGTGATCGGACTGACGCACAAGGGCTTCTTCATCAAG
>JBGTJO010000155.1:0-7472 GCA_041745135.1 Aestuariivirga sp.
TGGTGCCGGAGCTCGAATTGTAGGCGGGGTTGAACCAGATCGAGCCTGAAGCCGGATGCGTCCCGGGATAATAGGCATGAGCATAGCCGATATCGCTCGTGGTATTCGAAAACATGATGTTGCTGGTGGATGTGGTCTCGAGGAAATCGGGCGCTATGAGATCGTCCCATAATTTGACGGCGAGCCGCGCTGTTTCTTTTTGCGCGGCGGCGAGTGCGGAGAAGCCGGGGCCCTCGCCGGTTGAGAAGGACCAACTCGGAGCTGAGCCGGGAAAGCCATAGGTAATGGTACTGCCGCTCCATTGGAGGCCAGCGCGCAGCAGATTGTCGGTGATCTGGGTATTCGTCCAGGTGGCTGGCACGGGGGGGTCTCCTGAAACCGTGGGCTTCAGGCGGAGACCTTGCGTCCTTTCAGTTATGCAACCCTTAAGGGTGGTCCGGGACTTTTAACCACCCTGCTCCCCACAGCCAATAACCTTAACGGCCGCGATCCGTCCCCGGCGCGTAAGCGGCGCCGTTGACCGTTGCCGGGCGGCCCTCGATATGGATGGCCGCGCTCTGCTCCGCCGTTTCCGCGATGACCTTGCCTCCGCGCACCACCTTGAGCCGGTTGGCTTTGAGCCTGATGGCTTCGATGGGGTCTCTCGCCTGCAGCAGGACGAAGTCGGCCTTGCAGCCCTTCTCCAGCCCGTAGCCATCAAGGTGCATGGCTTTGGCGGGATTGACCGTCACCGCGTCGAAGGTCCAGCGCATGGCCTCCCGGCTGGTCATGGGGACCGCATGGATGCCCATGGCGGCAACCTCCAGCATGTCCCCCTGCCCCAGCGGATACCAGGGGTCCATCACGCAATCATGCCCGAAAGAGACATTGATGCCGGCGGCGCGGAGCTCCGGCACCCGCGTCAGGCCCCGGCGTCTCGGATAGGTATCGTGGCGGCCTTGGATGGTGATGTTGATCAGCGGATTGGGCGTTGCATGGAGCTGCGCTTCCGCCATCAGGGGAATGAGCTTCGACACATAGTAGTTGTCCATGGAATGCATGGAGGTGAGGTGCGAGCCGACGACGCGGCCCTGCAGGCCCAGCCGCTGCGTTTCATAGGCGAGCGTTTCGACATGGCGCGACAGCGGGTCATCGGTTTCGTCGCAATGGATGTCGACGAGCAGTCCACGCTTCGCCGCGATCTCGCACAGTTCCGTCAGGCTGGCAGCGCCCTCCGCCATGGTGCGTTCGAAATGCGGGATGCCGCCCACCACATCCACGCCCATGTCGAGCGCGCGCAGGAGATTCTGCCTTGCGGTTTTCGAGCGGTAGAAGCCGTCCTGCGGGAAAGCCACGATCTGCAAATCGATATAGGGTGAAATTTTCTTTTTGACCTCGAGAAGCGCTTCTACGCAGAGCAGCCGGTCATCGCACACATCGACATGGGTGCGGATGGCGCCGATGCCTTGCGCGACTGCAAGATCGCAATAGCGGAGTGCCCGCTCGATCACCGCTTCATGGGTGAGGAGCGGTTTGAGCTCACCCCATAATGCGATGCCTTCGAGCAACGTGCCCGACTGGTTGAGGCGCGGCAGCCCGAGCGACAGCGTGGCGTCCATGTGGAAATGGGCATCGATGAAGGGCGGCGACACGAGATAGCCCTTGGCCTCGATCACATTTTTGGCCTCGGCTTTGATTGCAGGCTTGACCTCGGCGATGCGGCCATTCTCGCAAGCGATGTCGATGCCGGTCCGGCGATCGGGGAGGGTTGCGTTGCGAACCAGAAGGTCGAGCATGAGCTTACGCGAGAGCTTGCAGTTCGCCGAGTATGGCAGCGCCCATCTGCGCCGTCGAGGCATTGGCGGATTTATCACCCGCGATGTCTTTCGTCCTGATGCCTTTGGCGAGGACCGCGGCGATGGCTTGATCCAGCCTGTCGGCCCATGCGCCCATGCCGAAGGAATAGCGCAGCGCCATGCCGAAGCTGGCGATCATGGCGATGGGATTGGCAGCCCCCGTGCCCGCGATATCGGGAGCTGAGCCATGCACCGGCTCATACATGGCCTTGCGCCGTCCTGTTTTAGGATCGGCGGCGCCCAGCGAAGCCGACGGCAGCATGCCGAGGGAACCGGTGAGCATCGCCGCAATGTCCGAGAGCACATCACCGAAGAGATTGTCGGTGACGATCACGTCATACTGCTTCGGCCAGCGCACCAGCTGCATGGCGCAGTTGTCGGCGAGCACATGCTCGATCTCAATATCGGGATAGGCCTCCTTGTGAATGCGGGTGACGACTTCGTTCCACAGCACGCCCGACTTCATAACGTTGCGTTTCTCCGCCGATGAAACTTTCTTCCGCCTGGTGCGCGCCAGTTCGAAGGCGACGCGCGAAATGCGTTCGATCTCGAATGTGTCATAAACCTGCGTGTCGATGGCGCGTTTCTGGCCGTTGCCCAAGTCCGTGATAGTCTTGGGTTCGCCGAAGTAAACGCCGCCCGTCAGTTCACGGACGATCAGAATGTCGAGACCTTCCACGACCTCGCGCTTGAGCGAGGAAGCGTCCGCCAACGCGGGATAACAGATCGCTGGGCGGAGATTGGCGAAGAGGCCCAAATCCTTCCGGAGGCGCAGAAGGCCGGCCTCGGGCCGCGCCTCGTAAGGCACCTTCTCCCATTTGGGTCCGCCGACCGCGCCGAACAGCACGGCATCGCAGGCCATGGCCTTTGCCATATCTGCTTCGGAGATGGCCTTGCCATGGGTATCATAGGCAGAGCCGCCGGCGAGGCCGCGATCGGTTTCGAATTTCGCGATTCCTTGGCTGTTGAACCACGCGACAATCGCTTCGGCCTCTTGCATGACCTCAGGGCCGATGCCATCGCCCGGAAGCAGCAACAGATTGTGAGAAACCATGATGCCTCGCCGTTGAGAGCGGCTTGGGTAGCGGGAGCTTGTCTCCTAATCAAGTGCGAAACTTTCCACTTTCGTCATCCCGGCGAAAGCCGGGACCCACGGAAAACGAGATACGGACTCTCGCAGAATCGTCACGCTGATAGGTGGGTCCCGGCTTCCGCCGGGATGACGGAAAAATAACGGACTCAATGGGACATCAGCACCGGGCGGTTGAGGCGGCCGAGCACGAAGCGGGTGGCGCCGCCGAAAATGAATTCGGCGAGCCGGCTGTGGCCGTAGGCGCCCATGACGATGAGGCCCGCGCTGCAATCATCCGCGCAGCGCAATAGCGCCTGCCCTGTGTCATGGCCTTCCGTGGTTTGCGTTTCCGCCGCAATGCCGTGACGCGACAGAGTCTCGGTTATAGTTGCGGCCGCCATGCCTTTGGCGCCATCCTTGTGCGTGCCAATGTGAATGACGCGGACTTTCTTCGCCGCCTTGAGCAGCGGCAAGGCATCGAAAACAGCGCGGGCCGCTTCCCGGCCACCGTCCCAGCCGATGACGATTTCATCGAGTGCAAGTTTTGCCTCGCCGGAACCGGGAAGGATCAGAACGGGCCGCCCCGCGCCCATGATCACCTGTTCGACGAAATCGCGCTCGACGCCGGTCACTTCATCGGGATTGGTGGCCGAGACCAGGATGAGATCGGCGCTGCGGCCCCGCGCGATCGTGTCGTCGGCGATGAGCGGGGTTCGCGCGTCGACCTGCTGAACATCGAAGCTTACACGCTCGCCCTGCATCGCCGCCTCGAAATCGGCGCGCACCTTGGCGGCGTTCTCCTTGAAAAAGCTTCGGTTGCCTTCGAAGACCTGGGGGGCGGCCTCGAAACCTACCGAAGGATAGACCTGGACGGCGGGGATCACGTAGAGGGCGGACACATGGGCCTTGAGCTCGCGCCCCAGCAATCCCGCCGCTGCAACGACCTGTGGCAGCCGCGCGGTTTCGTTTAGAGATGCCAGTATGGTTTTGTACGACATGCTCGCCCTCCTGATGCGAAGAGCTTAGCGCAGGAATGAACCGCGTTGAACACCTCTCTATTTGCCGTCACCCCAGCGAAAGCTGGGGTCCCGCTTGCGACGAAGCGGGATTCCGGCGTTCGCCGGAATGACGGAACTGGAGAGTTATTCCGCGGCCTTTAGCGCCATGGGATTGTTGGGGTGCGTGGTCCAGTTGGCGTAATTGGGGTTGATAGTCTTGCCGGTGCGGGGATCGACGCCCGATGTCATCCGCTCCATGGTGATGCAGTTTTCGACGGGGCAGATTTCGACGCACAGATTGCAGGCCACGCATTCGGCGTCGATGACCTCGAAATGGCGTTTGCCGTCTTTCTCGCGCATGATGGCTTGGTGCGAGGTGTCTTCGCAGGCGGCGTAACAGCGGCCGCATTTGATGCAGAGGTCCTGGTTGATTCGCGCCTTGGTCACGTAATTGAGGTTGAGATATTGCCAGTCGGTGACATTGGGCACGGCGCGGCCGCGGAAATCCTCAATCGAGTTATAGCCCTTCTCATCCATCCAGCGGGAGAGGCCCGATTTCATTTCCTCGACGATGCGGAAACCATAGGTCATGGCCGCCGTGCACACCTGCACCGTGCCGCAGCCAAGCGCCATGAACTCAGCCGCATCGCGCCAAGTCGAAATACCGCCGATGCCTGAAATCGGGATGTGGCGGGTTTCTTCATCGCGGGCGATCTCGGCCACCATGTGCAGCGCCATGGGTTTGACCGCCGGTCCGCAATAGCCGCCATGGCTGCCCTTGCCGTCGATCGTCGGCGTGGGTGCGAAATTGTCGAGATCGACGGAGATGATCGAGTTGACCGTGTTGATCAGCGACACGGCATCGGCCCCACCCCGCGCGGCCGCTTGGGCGGGATAGCGGATATTGGTGATATTGGGGGTGAGCTTGACGATGACCGGCAGGCGCGAATGCTGCTTGCACCAGCGCGCCACCATTTCGATATATTCGGGGACCTGGCCAACGGCGGAACCCATGCCGCGCTCCGACATGCCGTGCGGGCAGCCGAAATTCAGCTCGACGCCATCGGCCCCGGTTTCCTCGACGCGTTTCAGAATGTTCCTCCAGGAGGTTTCCTCGCAAGGGACCATGAGCGAGACGACCATGGCGCGGTCCGGCCATTCGCGTTTCACCTTGGTGATTTCCTGAAGATTTATTTCCAATGCCCGGTCGGTGATGAGCTCGATGTTGTTGAAGCCGAGAAGCCTGCGGTCGACGCCATGGACGGCACCGTAGCGGGGGCCGTTGACATTGACGATGGGCGGCCCTTCCTCGCCGAGTGTCTTCCACACGACGCCGCCCCAGCCCGCCCGGAAGGCGCGCACCACGTTGTATTCCTTGTCCGTGGGAGGGGCTGAGGCCAGCCAGAAGGGATTGGGCGATTTGATGCCGGCGAAGGTGCTGCGAAGGTCAGCCATGGGTCAGCTCCTGATGCCCTCCCTCTCCACGCGAAGCGCGGGGAGGGTGGCGCGGTACGCGCCGGGTGGGGTGGCGCCGCGAGAGAGGTCGTTATACCACCCGCGCGGCGGCAACCCACCCGTCGCGCATTCGCGCGCCACCCTCCCTGCGCTATCGCGCATGGAGGGAGCTCTGCAAAAACGCGTTGATCGACTCCGCGGCACGGCGGCCGTCATCGACGGCGGCGACCGTCAAATCCTTGCCGCCCGCCGCGCAATCGCCGCCCGCCCAGATGCCGGCAACGCTGGTGCGCCGTTCGGGATCGACCTGGATGCGGCCGCCCTCAAGCGCTAACGCACCACCGGTTGCATCCACATAGGTTTGGCCGATGGCCTTGAAGATCATGTCAGCAGGCAGATTAAAGTTTTCCCCGGTTCCCGAGAGTTGTCCGTTCAAACCTTGCATGTATTCGCAAGTGAGGCCAACGGCCCGGCCGTTTTCCACCAGCACCGCTTTCGGCGCGACCCAGAATTTGATTTTCACACCCCTGGTCTGCGCCAGTTCCTGCTCGTAGCGGCTGGCCTTCATCTGCTCCTGGCCGCGCCTGTAGAGGATGGTCACATCTTCCGCGCCCAGGAGCTTTGACTGCACCGCCGCATCGATGGCCGTCATGCCGCCGCCGATGACGAGGACGCGGCGCCCGATCGGCAATTTACCGAGATCGGAGGCCTGCCGCAGTTCGGCGATATAACCGACGGCATCCTCGATGCCGGGCGCATCTTCGTTCTGCGCGGCCAGCGCATTGACGCCCGTCAGACCCATGCCGAGAAACACCGCATCGTAATCGCGCTGCAAATCCGTGAGGTTCAACTTGGCGCCGAGCGTCATGCCATGCTCGATTCTGATGCCGCCGACCGCCAGAACGAAATCCACTTCCAGTTGTGCAAAATCATTGACGGTCTTGTAGGCGGCGATGCCAAATTCGTTGAGACCACCCGGCTTTTGTCGCGCTTCGAATATCGTCACATCGTGACCGTGCATGGCAAGCCGGTGTGCGCAGGCAAGGCCAGCGGGGCCGGCGCCGACGACCGCCACTTTCTTTCCCGTCGGCGCTTCGCGCGTGTAGGGATGGCGATCTTCTGCAATGAGTAGGTCGGTGGCATAACGCTGCAACTGGCCGATCTTGACCGGCTTGCCTTCCGCGAGTTCGCGCACGCAGGCTTCTTCACAGAGCGTTTCCGTGGGGCACACGCGGCCGCACATGCCGCCCAGGATATTCTGATCGAAGATCGTTTTGGCGGCGCTTTTGGGATGGCCGGCCTGAATCTCGCGGATGAAGAGCGGAATGTCGATGGCGGTGGGGCAAGCCGCCATGCAGGGCGCGTCATGGCAGAAATAGCAGCGGTCGCTTTCCACCAGCGCTTCGTGGTCGCTGTAGCGGGGATGCAGATCGGCGAAATTCTCGGCGTATTGTGCCGCCGGCAAGCGGTTGCCCGCGATATCAGCCACGATCGCCATGCTCCTGTGGATTTTGCCGCAGGATGCCAGAATTTGTTCAAATGGTCAAATTTTCACAGGAAGCTGTAGGGATCGACATCTACGGCTAAATCAAGGGACCCCTTCGGTTTTATGCCATCCAGCCATTGCCGCAGGAAATCCTGCATATTCACGTGGCGCTCGGCCTTGAGTAAAAAGCGCCAGCGATGGCGGCCGCGCACCAGATGGACGGGGGCTGGTGCTGGACCCAGAACCGTCACGCCTTCGGCCAGCGGCGTCAGGCGGCCGATGTGGCGGGCGAAACGCTCGGTTTCCGCGCCCTCGCGTCCGGAGACGATGATGGCGGCTAACCGTCCATAGGGAGGAAGTGCTGCGCTTTCGCGGATCGCCTTTTCCTGGCCGAGATAGCCATCGCGGTCGCCCTTCGCCAAGGCCTGCATCAGCGGATGCTCCGGCAAATAGGTTTGGATCAGCGCCTGGCCCGGCTTCTTGCCGCGCCCGCTGCGCCCCGCCACCTGCACCATGAGCGCCCAGGTGCGCTCGGCACCGCGGGGGTCACTCGACTCAAGGGCGAGATCGGCATCGACGACGCCAACCAGGGTCAGATGCGGAAAGTGATGGCCCTTGGCCACGAG
>JBGTJO010000156.1:0-3368 GCA_041745135.1 Aestuariivirga sp.
ATTTCCGGCACCCGCATCGTGGTGGCGACAGAGGACGGCTCCTATGTGGAGCGAGCGAAGGAATAATTCTCACAGAGTCTTCACGTGGGAAGGTGGGTCCCGGCTTTCACCGGGATGACGCATACGGTTGAAGACCGCAACCGTTTCGACATGAGACGTCCATTTGAATTGGTCGATGGGGATCACAGTTTCCAGCCGGTAGCCGCCGCCGATCAGGATTTCGGCGTCGCGGGCAAGCGTTGCGGGATCGCAGGAGACGGCGACGACGGTCTTCACCTGGGATCGGGCGATCTGCCGGGACTGGGCTTCAGCACCGGCACGGGGTGGATCGAAGACAATCGCGTCGAAACTTTTCAGTTCATTGGTGACGAGAGGCTCCCGGAAAAGATCGCGGACGGCGGTTTCCACGGGCTTCAAGTGCTGCGTGGCGCGGGCGGCCTGGGCGAGAGCGGCAATCGCCGCCTTGTCATTGTCGAAGGCTGAAACGCGCATGGTTCCGGCCAGGCGCAAGGCGAAAGGCCCGATACCGCAGAAGAGGTCCGCCACCCACTTCGATTTGCCGATGGCGGCAACAACGCATTGCGCCAGCAGCGCTTCGCCTGCCTCCGTCGCCTGCAGGAAAGAGACAGGGGGCAGGACAACATGGGAACGGCCCATCCTCACCGACGGGACGCGCCGGGTCACGATCAAATCGCCATTGACGGTGAGGCGCGCCAGATCAAGCTCACCGGTGAGGCCTGCGAGCTTCGGCGCTTCACTTTCGGCGAGTTTGCGTTCGGCTTTTACGGCTGCGTCGATGCCGCCATCGGTGGCGGTGAGCGCCACGTCGCAATCGCCGAGTTTAGCGCCGAGTGAGCGGGCGATTGCTGTCGCGTTCCGCAAAGCCGGCACCAGGATCGGGCAGCGTTCGATATCGAGAAGCGCATGGCTGCGCGCCTGCATGAAACCCGCCGTGACGCTCCCATCTCTACGGCGGACATGCAGGTTCACGCGGCGGCGGCCGGCGCCATGGGCATCGATGAGATCAGAAACCGGAGTTTCGATGCGGCGTTGGCAGAGCGCGGCTTCAACCAGGCCGCGTTTCCACTGGCGATAGGGTTTTTCGTCCCAATGCTGGAGCTGGCAGCCGCCGCAGGTGCCGAAATAGGGGCAGAAAGGCTGCACTCTCTCGATAGAGGGGTTTTCGATGCGTATATTTCTCCCCCAGTCGCCATCCATATCCGCCACGACCGCTTCGCCCGGCAGGGTATAGGGCACAAAGACGCTCCGGCCTTCATCGGCGGCCAGGCCTTCAGCCCTGCGGCCAAGGCTTGTTATGTCGAGGCGGCGTTCAGTCACGGGTTGGATAGGCGAAGGCAATGGCGTGGCCGGACTGAAGCCCAATGCGCACCGAGCCATGGGCTACATTGGAGAGGGTGAGTGTTGAGCCAAGCGGCACATGGTGTTTGACCAGCGGCCACTTCACGTTCTCGATGTCCAATCCCACAAGATCGGTGAACGGAGCAATGCTGAGGCGGCTTTGCTCCGGAAGGTCGATTTTGAGGGAACCGGGGATGACGGGGTAGGCTTCTTCATCGCCACCGGTAATGAAGGCGGGAAAGCCGGAGTTCGCCAGATGCAGCACTTGGCCGCAGTGACCCACCGTGTGATCGGTCTGGCCGCCAAAGCCGCCAACCAGAACAAGCTCCGTAGCGCCACGCTCCAGAGCCACCGCGATGGCATGGCCGCCATCGGTTGCGGCTTTCTCGGCGGGATGGATGTGGCGCGGAATATCGCGATACTGGATTTTGAGCTCGGAGCCCGCCGAATCGAAATCGCCAACCCAGAGTTCGGGAGTAAGGCCAAGGACCGCCGCATGGATCATACCGCGATCGGCGGCTATGACGCGGGCACCCGCGAGCTGTTTTTGCAGCCGCGGCATCACGGTGAGATCCCCGCCGAGGAGAATTGCAAAGCGCGTCATGGTGTTTCCTTAGCAAGCGAGGCTTGCCAGCGCACCCCGCGACGTCTAGAAAGATTGCGCTCTCAACGGGGTGCCGCAAGCAAGCGGCTGAGAGGAGCAACCGCTCCAACCCGCTGAACCTGATCCGGATCATGCCGGCGGAGGGATTGATAGCGAGTTCTCTCGGACTCCGATCCTCCATCCAATGGCGAATGGAGGTTTTATGAAAAAGACCATCGGTGCCCTGTTCGCTCTACTGCTTGCCGCCGGGCCTGCCGCTGCCCGTGAGACGCTGACGATCTACACCTATGACAGTTTCGTCGCCGAATGGGGGCCGGGGGGCAAGATCAAGGAGGCCTTCGAGAAGACCTGCGATTGCACCATCGAATGGGTGGCGCCTGGGGATGGCGTGGCCTTGCTCAACCGCCTGAAACTCGAAGGGCGGAATACGAAAGCCGATGTGGTGCTGGGACTCGACACCAACCTCACCGCCGAGGCGGCGGCGACGGGACTGTTCGGCAAGCATGGGCTTGCTCCGGCACTGGCGAAGACGCCGATCGCCTGGACGGATGAGTTTTTCATGCCGTTCGATTTCGCTCATTTCGCCTTTGTCTATGACAGCAAAACGGTGGCGAAGCCGCCTGCGAGCCTCAATGACCTGGTGAACGGCGATCCCGCCCAGAAGATCGTGCTGCAGGATCCCCGCTCGTCGACGCCGGGGCTTGGGTTTCTCCTGTGGATGAAAGCAGTCTATGGCGATGACGCCGGCAAGGCATGGGCAAAACTCAAGCCGCGCATTCTCACAACGACCCCCGGTTGGTCGGAAGCCTATGCGCTGTTCACCAAGGGGGAGGCGCCGATGGTGCTGTCCTACACGACATCGCCCGCCTACCACATGGTCGCCGAGGACACGGAAAAATACCAGGCGGCGGCGTTTTCGGACGGCCACTATCTGCAGATCGAAGTGGCGGGCGTGACCACGACAGGCGCCGAGAACCCCTTGGCCGCGCAATTCATGCAATTCATGACCGGCCCCGGCTTCCAGGACATCATCCCGGAAACCAACTGGATGCTGCCGGCGGGCAGAACCGAAAAGCCGCTCGCCCCGGCGTTCGACACGCTCGTGCAGCCGGCAAAGACGCTGCTGTTCAGTTCCGACGAGGTGGCGGAAAACCGCGAGGCCTGGGTCGACGAATGGCTGGCGGCGATGAGCAGGTAGAGACAGCCCATAGCCCACGCTGGCTAACCCGGATGAACCCCCGCCACCACCCCGACCCTCGCATCGCCGCCGGCGCGCTGGCTTTGATGGCGGTCGGGCTTTTGATCGGCGGCGCGTTCGCAGGGCTGATCGTCGAAGGCGCGCGCGATCCGTCAGGCGCGCTTGACGCTTTTGATTCCTATCTTTTTCGCATCACGCGCTTCACGC
>JBGTJO010000157.1:0-13121 GCA_041745135.1 Aestuariivirga sp.
GCGGCGGGGCATCTCGCCACGATTGGGGCCGGAGCCGTGCCAGGTGCCGCCGTGATGGATGGCGCAGCCGCCCGCCGGGACTTCGACGGGCACGATTTCCAGTTTCTGGCCGGCCTTGTCCGCGGCAATCCTGAGAGACTCGCGATAGTCTTCCGGCGCATGGAACTTGCCTATGGGAGGAAAGCTGCCCCAGCGGTGTGACCCCTTGGCATATTCGATGGTGCCGCCGCTGGCGGTGGTTTTGTCGAGTGCGATCCATACCGTTATGTATTCCGCAGGCACGACCCAATCGACATAGCTGTTGTCTTGATGGTAGCCCAGCGACTTGGCGCCGGGCGGCTTCCACAATACATTGTCCTGACCCATGCGGGCACCCGGCCAGCCAGCGAGTGTCGCCGCGAGCCGCCCGATCTCCGCACGCAGAACGAGGCTGGCAAAGGTGCGATCGGATTTCCAGCCATTGCAGATCTGCCGGGTACGATCGGGCGGGCTTTCACCCTCGCGCCAGTTCCATTCATCCGGGTACAGACCGGTTTCGAACTTGCCGCGAAACAGCGGCTCGAAGCGTGAGGCGACGCGCTCTGCTTCTTCGGCGGTTATGAGACTATCGAGAATCAGAAAGCCATCTTCGTGGAATTGCGAAATTTTGGCGGCTTCGATTTCGATCATTGGTGGAATCTGCACTGATACGTCTGTTGCCGCAAGACCTGCCAAAGGCGACCTTATCACCGGTTCAGAATCGCGACGATTTCGCCCGTGTCGTAATAAAATGGCGTTCCATCGAGCAGGAGATCGTTCTGGAACCTCAAAACTTCGGCGAAGGGTTGCTCAATGACAGCGCCGGTGGCGCGGAAGGTCAGGCGTATCGTGGCCTTGACGAAAAGCGTATCGTTCACAAGCGCAGCTTCAACATCATCTAACCTCATGTCGCTCCAAATCTCGCTCATCTTCCCGAAGAGCCTGGCGAGACCTTCCAGTCCCTTCCAATCTCCAGCGTAAGGCAGCGACTTGGGCTGATGGATGACGACTTCGGAGTGGAATGCGGCAGAGAGCATTGCGACATCCTTGGATGGCGACTGCATAAACCGCATTTCCACGTCGAGCATATGATGGAATAGATTGAGAGCCCTTCGATCTTCGTCCGGTTCTCGGCGCATTCTGTTTTCTCCTGATCGGAGGCTCTTGTTCATGCCGCGGCCCGTATGAGGCCGAGCTGCTGGAGCGCGGCCACGCCGTCGTCCAGGCCGATTTCTTCGGCGATCTTGCCGTTCTCGACACGCAGCACCGTCGTTCCGGTGAAGCGCATCTTCCGGCCGGATTTCGCGGGAAGTGAGCCTATGAGAAAATCGCTGAAAGCGGGGCCCGTATGCGTGCCGCCGCCCTCCCAGCGGCCGACAACATAGTCGCCTTCGGCGATCAGGTCTGCGGCACCGCCGAATTTAAGATCCGGAAAAGCTTCGCGGAATCCAGTCATGAATGCCTTGATGTCGTCGCG
Source organism: Aestuariivirga sp. (assembly GCA_041745135.1). GTDB lineage: Bacteria > Pseudomonadota > Alphaproteobacteria > Rhizobiales > Aestuariivirgaceae > Aestuariivirga. The sequence goes on from JBGTJO010000157.1 coordinate 1,496, forward strand.
GCCGCGGCGGGGCGCATGCAGCGAGTATTGCAAAAGCATATTGGGCGCGGCGAGGTCGTCGACGATCTTGGGATTCCAGGGATTGCCCCAGAAGCCTTCGAACCAGCGGCCGACGATGGCTTTGTTTTCTGTTTCCTTCGACATGACAAGTTCCTTTGCTGTTGTGGTAGTGAGGGGGATGACTGCGGCTGGTCCTCTCAAGTCCGGCTGATCGACACGCCGCCGTCGACCAGGAGTGCCGTGCCCGTGATAAAGCTCGAGGCGTCGGATGCGAGGTGGAGCACGGTTCGCGCGATCTCTTCGGGCTTGGCCATGCGCTTCAAGGCATGGAGGTTCTCGACGAATGCCAGAACCTCGGGGCCGGCGCCTGGCGCATTGGTCATGCTCGCGGGCGTATCGGTGCCGCCCGGCAAGATGGCGTTGGCGCGGATGCCCTTCGCTCCGAACTCGGCGGCGAGCGCCTTGACCAGGCCGATCTGGCCGGCCTTGCTGGCGGCATAGGCGGCCATGCCGGGCATGCCGGCGGTGTAGCCCACGAAGGACGACGTGAATATCAAGGAGCCGCCGCCGCGTGCGAGCATCGCCGGGATCTGATATTTGGCGCCGAGGAAAGCGCTGGTGAGATTGATGTCGAGCGTGTCGCGCCATTCGGCCAGCGATACCTCCGGGAGCGGTTTCATTTCGCCCACCACGCCAGCATTGTTGAAGGCAATGTCGAGGCCGCCAAAGTGTTTGGTGGCGGTGTCGACCAATTTCTTCGCCAGTGCTTCTTCCTTCACATCTCCCGCAACCGCCACGGCGCTGCCGCCGGCCGTTTTTATTTCGGTTACCAGCTTATCCAGTTCCAGTTGGCGACGGGCGGTGACAACGAGGCTCGCTCCTTCGCTGGCGAACAGCAATGCCGCGGCGCGGCCAATGCCGGAGCTGGCTCCCGTGACGATGGCGATTTTGTTTGCAAGTACGCTCATTTTATTTCCTCGTGGTTGTTGTGTGGCTCACGTAGTCAGCCGCGATTGCGGAGACACTCCGTTTGCTGTCGTGAAATCCAATTTTCGTCAGGCGGCATCGTGGAAGATGAGGCCAAGCGTGTGGCGGTGGCCGGAGCGGAGCTTGCTGACACCGTGGCGGAGGTTGACGCGGTAGAAGTCGCGCGTGCCCTGGACGGGGCGGCTGTTGACGGCGAAAACCACGGCATCGCCTTTCGTCAGCGGCACCACGGCAGCTCGCGATTGCATGCGCGGGCGCTGCTCCGTCAGCACGAATTCGCCGCCTTCGAAATCAGCGGTGGGCTCACTGAGCAGGATCGCAACCTGCAGCGGGAAGACATGCTCGCCATAGAGATCCTGGTGGAGGCAGTTGTAATCGTCCTTGCGATATTGCAGCAGAAGCGGCGTGGGGCGGTTCTGCCCCGCCAAATGGCAGCGCTTGATGAATTCGGCGTGGATTTTGGGAAAGCGCACCTCCATCGACATCGCCTCGTGCCAGCGATTGGCGATGGGTGCCAGATGGGTATAGAGGGCGGTGCGCAACTCTTCGATCAGCGGCGGCAGCGGATAGGCGAAATATTTATATTCGCCGCGGCCGAAGCCGTGCCTGGCCATTACGATCTTGCTGCGGAAGCCTTCCTCCTTTCGATAAAGGCTCGACACCGCATCGCATTCGCGGGCGGACAGGAGCTTCGGCATGACGGCCCAGCCTTGGGCATCGAGGTCTGAGGAAATCGTGGGCCAGGCGATCGCTTCAACGCGGCTCATGCCAGAGCCTCGCGGTTGATCAGCTTCCTTTTGCGCTGAACGCCCCAGCGATATCCGGAAATCGAACCATCGGCCTTGACTACGCGGTGACAGGGAATGGCGACCGCGTGGCGATTGGCGGCGCAGGCGGCGCCCACATCCTTTGCGGTGGCGGGAAGCGGCAAGGATTTGGCGATCTCGCCATAGGTGGCGGTGCGGCCCGGCGGAATTTTGCGGAGGGCCTGCCAGATGGCTTGCTCCTGTTCGGAGCCACGGATATCGAGCGGCAAGTCCAGCTCCTCATGGGGTGCATCGAGAAAGGAGGTGACCTTGGCCACCGTTTCCGCAAGCTCCGTGTCATCGCCAACAGCATGGGGGAAGGCAGCGGCCAGCTCGCGGCGGAGCGCCTCCTCGCTGTCGCCCATCATGATGGCGGCGATGCCCTTGGCGCTGGCCGCCATCAGAACAGTGCCCAGGGAAAATGTGCCGAAGGCGTAACGGATTTCTTCTGTGTGCATGGCAGGAGTTCCTTTCGTGTAGAGACGACATAAGAAACACCTTTGCGCGCCACACTCCGCCGCTTGCTTTCAAATCAAAAAAAACCAACCGTCATCCCGGCGAAAGCCGGGACCCACATTTAATAAGGTACGGACTCGCGCAGAATCTTCACGCCGAGAAATGGGTCCCGGCTTTCGCCGGGATGACGAATAAAGGGCGGGAGACGGGATGACGGAAAGAGAGGTTACTCAAGCCACCTTGGCTTCACGGTCGATCAATGCGCGTTTGCGGGCGATGCCCCAGCGGTAGCCCGAGAGGGAGCCGTCGTTGCGGACAACGCGGTGGCAGGGGATGGCGACGGCGAGCGGATTGGCGGCGCAGGCCCCGGCCACGGCGCGGACGGATTTTGGCGCGCCGATCTTTTTGGCGATGTCGCTGTAGGTTGCGGTCTCGCCAACGGGGATATCGCGCAGCGCCGACCAGACGCGTTGCTGGAAGGCGGTGCCCCGGACATCCAGCGGCAGATCGAGGCCGATGCCGGGCGCTTCGATCAGGCCAACCACGCGCGCCACGAGAGCCTCGAAGGCGGCGTCGCCGCCGATGAGGCGGGCCTGGGGGAAGCGGTCCTGAAGATCGCGGAGCAGGGCGTCGGGATCGTCGCCCAGCAGGATGGAACACACACCCTTCTCGCTTTTCGCCACCAGGATCGAGCCCAGGGAGCATTCGCCAACGGCAAAGCGGATTTCCGCGTTGGCGCCGCCGGCGCGGTAGTCGGTGGGCGTCATGCCGAGCATCTCGTCCGATTTCTCATAGAAGCGGGCGCTGGAGTTGAAGCCCGCGCTGTAGATGGCTTCGGTTACGGTGCCCTCGGCGCGGAGCCTGTCGCGAACCCTCCCGGCGCGATGGGCGGCGGCGTAATCCTTCGGCGTGACGCCGGTGACCGCCTTGAAAAGGCGGTGGAAATAGCCGGGGCTGAAACCGGCGGCCTCAGCCAGTTCGGCGAGGGAAGGAAGTTCTTCGGCCTCCTCGATCAGCCGGCAGATGCGCGCCACCGTTTCGGCGTTGCGCGCCTCCGGTGCGGGCTCGCGCGGCTTGCAGCGCAGGCACGGGCGAAAGCCCGCAGCTTCCGCGTCCTCTATGGTGGCGTGGAAGCGGACGTTCTTTGGATTTGCCGTCCGGGAAGGACAGGACGGGCGGCAGAAGACGCCGGTCGTCGCCACGGAATAGACGAATGAGCCATCAGCCGCGGAATCCCGCGCCAGGACGCTGGCCCAGCGGGGGTCAAGCTCGACAGCCGTTACTTTCTCGTTCTCTAGAACCAACATGGCGATCCTTCTTCAGTTGCTTGGTATCGCAACCAAGATGGCATGACCTGGCTAAGCTGCCACTCCGGCTCTTGCTTTCAAATTGAAATTAGAGCCGACGTCCATTTCCAGCAAGAACTCAATGACTCTCATTCCGGCCGGGTGACGAAGTTGTTTTGCCCGATGCCACTGGATCGAGCATCGCTGTGTTTCAGGAAAGCGGGATTCCGGCTTTCGCCGGAATGACGGAAAATGGAAAGCTCTTCCCTTAACCGGACAGCAGGTTGACAGGCATCGCAGAACAAACTGCATGCGGGCCGCCAAATTTGTTCTTCAAATCTGCCCAAATAATCTCCCGTCACCCCAGCGCAAGCTGGGGTCCCGCTTTCTTGCGATGGAGAACGCCTGATTGTGAAAATATCCCTTGACAATGTTCCTGTTATGTTCTAGCGGCAGGCATGGATTGGGCCCGGGCCATCGCCATCAACCAAGCAGCGCTCACCCGCATCGTGGCGGCGCTCATCGCCATGGTGGGGCTTGCGGCTCAAGGGGCTCTAGCGCGGTTGCCGCGGCCTCTCTACCGCAGGGCGCTCAGCGTGTTGCGTCCGGCGGAATCGGCGGTGCGCCGGCTCATTGTCATCGCGGCGCGCGGTGTCGAGATGAAGCCCCATGCGGTCTGTCCGATGCCCAAGGGGCTGGCGCTCGCAAGGGTTGGCGGCGCTGGCACCTCGTTTCAGCTCTTCGATTCCCGCAAGCGCTTCGGCGCGCGGACAGCACGCGCCGGTCCAAAGCCTGTGCCCCGCGTTTTTGTTTTCGGCGTGAGTCCTATAGCACCGCTGTTTCAGGCGGAGGTGCAGCGAAGGCCCGAACCGGAGATCGACGATGGCATGGTGGGTGCCAAGCGTCTCGGCCGCCGACTCGCTGCTATCAAGATGGCGCTCGAAAATCTGGGCGCCCAAGTGAAACGTCTCAAGCGCTGGCAAGCGCGGCGCGATAGCATGCGAAGTCCCAAGTTCAGGTCGCCGCTTCGTCCGGGCCTTCCGCCAGGCTATCGCAAGGAGCCAAGACATGAAGTCGATGCGGTGCTGATAGAGTGTCACGCGCTCGCCAGCGATGCGCTCAACGAAGATACGTCTTGAGCGCAGCGGCTGTGCGGCAAATTTCGGATTCTATTTGAAGGTTCGATGCTCTAATCCGCGTCGGAAAGCTTTTCCAGATTTTCGTTGGCGCGGCGGGTGGCGGCTTCGAAGCGTTCTTCGAAGGTCAGCATGTTTTTCTTGGGCTCCTGATAATAAGCCGTGAGTTTCAGGAGTCGGACGAACGTCTTGTTGAGCGCGCGGCCCCAGAAGCGCATGGGGCGGTCGAAATCGAACAGCAGGATGACGCGCTCGTCGGGCGTGTCGTTCCACACTTCGTGCTCGTAGGTGTCGTCGAAAACGAAAATCTCGCCGGGGCGCCAGACATTGATGGTGTCGCCGACGCGCATGCGGCACTTCTCCGCCTCTTTCGGAATGATGAGGCCCATATGAGCGCGGATAATGCCCTTGGTCACGCCGCGATGGGCGGGGATATGATAGCCGGGACCAAGAATTGAGAACCATGCCGATTGCAGATTTGGCACGGCTTCGAGCAAGCGGGTGGTGACGGGCGCCTGCTTACTGTTCTTTGGAAGCTTTTCGCCAAAGCCGAAGAGGATGAAGGTGCGCCAGTTGGTGCCTTTGGAAATCCGCATCTGATCGGGCGAGACTTCCTGGAAAACCGGAATGGCCTCGCGATGCTTCAGAATTTCCCGAACCTCGCCAAGGATCGTTTCCCAATTGTCGGTGAAGCTTTTGAGAAAGGGGAAATGTTTGGAATCAAGCACCGGCGCATCGCCGACGGTCGACTGGCGGCCGAGAAAATCGGCAAGCCCGCGAATGAAATTCTTGCCGTGGCGCTTGATGCGCTTGCGCCGGACCTTCTTGAAACGTTGGAGCCAGTTTGCCCCGGTGTCGGTTGCGTGAGCCATGGGGAAGGACTTAGCCCATGCCGAAGGCGATCTCAACTCTTGAGGTAGGCAACTGTTGGGACTAGAGCCATCAGCTTCAGAGATCACTTTTGCCGAGGTGACAGGATATCGAAGGTAAGCCATGTGGATACGGACGCAACTGAAGATTGGGTGGGGCGACCTTTTGGCGGGGCTCGTGGCGAGTTTTGGCTCACTGGACAGGGGCGCTGAAATCGCCAAGGCGGAAGGCTATTTTTCGGGAGCGGAGGACACGATTGCCGCCTATTCGGTGCGCTCGGGGTTTGATCTACTGTTGCAGGCGCTTGAACTGAAACCGGGCGATGAGGTGATCCTGTCGGCGGTCAATGTACGGGGGATGGTACGAATCGTGAAGGATGCGGGGCTGGTGCCGGTTCCCGTCGATCTCGATATCGCGCATATGGGGCCAAGCGTCGAGCGGCTCAAGGCGGTGATCACGCCGCGCTCGAAAGTGTTCGTCGTCGCGCATCTGTTTGGCGCTAGGCTCGATCTCGATCCGTTGTTTCAACTGGCGAAGGAGAATGGCGTCGTCGCGGTGGAGGACTGTGCACAGGCGTTCAATGGGCGGGAATATCCCGGCTCAGTGGCGGCAGATGCCAATCTGTTTTCATTCGGTCCGATCAAGACGGCGACGTCGCTTGGCGGGGGTTTGATCAGGGTGAAAAATCCGGAGCTCTGCCGGAAAATGCGGGAGATTCAAAAGCAATATCCTGTGCAGCCGGAAGCGAAACAACGCAAGCGCATCTTCACCTTCATGGCGCTGAAGGTTGTGACCTCCCGGCTGGTGCTTGGGGCCCTTTACCGGTTCTTCAGGGCAAGAGGCGAGGATTACGAGGACAAGCTCGCGGATAAAGTGCGCGACGTGGCGCCGCTCAAGACGACAAAGAACATGCGTTTTCAACCTTCCGCGACGATGCTGCATCTGATGAACCGCAGACTCGCCCGCTTCGACATGGAGCAGGTGGAACGGCGGCGGAAGAAGGGCGAGCGCCTGAGCGGGCTCATCGGCAGCGATGTGGTTATGCCAGCGCAAGCCAATGCGCACCACGACTATTGGGTGTTTCCGCTGCTGGTGAGCGAGCCGCGGAAATTCATCGACGCGTTGCGGGCGGAAGGATTTGACGCGGCCGATTTGCCGCGCTCGCAGCATGTGGAAGCGCCGAAGGGGCGGCCGGAACTTGAGCCGGCGACGGCGGCTGGCGTGATGCGCGATCTCATCGTGGTGCCCTGCTACGACGCCATGCCCGACAGCGAACTGGTGCGGCAAGCCGCCGTGATCAAGCGCGTGGCCGCGGAAGTGTCCGCACCGGAGGGATAGGTTTGGGCAAGCGCGTCATCGTGGTCGGTGCCGGCATCATCGGTGCGTCGATCGCCTGGCATTTGGTGAAAGCCGGTGCCGAGGTTACGGTGATCGACGCGGACGAACCAGGCGGGCTGGCGACGCGCAACTCCTGGGGCTGGATCAATGCGAGCTGGGGCAATCCCGAACCTTATTTCCGGCTGCGACAGCGCTCCATGCTGGAATGGCGGCGACTCGACCGCGAGGTGCCGGGGCTTGCGGTCAGCTGGTGCGGCGGACTGATCTGGGACCTGGAGCCCGCAGCGCTCGACGCCTTCGCGCTGGAACATGCGGGATGGGGCTATAGCATCAGGCGCGTATCGCGCGATGAGATTTCGCGGATCGAACCCAATCTGAACGACGCGCCGGAGCACGCTTATCACGTGGCCGAGGAGGGGGTGGTTGAAGCCGTCGTCGCGGCGCGGGCCATGCTGGCGGGATCGGGTGCTGAAATTCTTGCCGATGTGCGGATCAAATGGCTGATCGAAGAGGATGGACGCATTGCCGGCGTGATGAGCGAGGAGGAACCGCTCCACGCCGATGAGATCGTACTGGCGGCGGGTGTAGGCGTGGCGCAGCTTTTGGATTCGGTAGGGGTGGCGCTTAAGCTCACGACACCGCCGGGGCTTCTGGCGCACTCGAAGCCGGCGCCTGAATTGCTGCAAGGGCTGGTGATGACTCCGGGGCTCCATGTGCGGCAGACGGCGGAAGGGCGGCTGGTGGCGGGCACGGATTTCGCCGGCGCCGATCCCGTGGGCGAGGCGGATGATTTGGCGCGGAGCCTCCATGCCAAGGTTCAAGCCATGGTGCGTGGCGCTGAATCAATTGAGTTCGATTTCCACACCACGGGGTATCGGCCAACACCCGCCGATGGTTTTCCGGCGGTGGGGCGGGTGAAGGATGGGCTCTATGTGGCGGTGACGCACTCAGGCGTCACGCTGGCGCCTGCCATCGGTTTGTTCACGGCGCGTGAGCTTCTTGAAGGCCGGCGCGAGCCGCTGCTTGCCCCCTATCATCCGGGCCGTCCGGGACTCGCATGAGCCTGTTGCCGCTGGCGCAGTGCCCCGTGGAGACGCTGGCCGGATTTCGCGCGGTGCTCACCGATATTGACGGCACACTGACGGTAAGTGGGCGGCTGCACCCTGCGGCCTTCACCGCGCTGGACGACCTGCGGAAGGCGGGGCTCAAGGTTGTGGCGATTACCGGAAGGCCCGCAGGGTGGTGCGATCTGATCGCGCGGCAGTGGCCGGTCGATGGCGTGGTGGGGGAAAATGGCGGGCTTTATTTCCGCTATGATGAAGCCGCGAGGAGGATGATCCGCGTTTATGCGCAAGGGATTGAGGAGCGGCGCGACAATGCCGCGAAGCTTCACGCCATCGCACTCCGCGTTCTAAAGGAATTTCCGGGGACAGCCTTTGCCGCCGACCAGGCTTACCGCGAGATCGATGTCGCGATCGACTTCTGCGAGGATGTGCCGCCGCTGCCGCTTGCCACCGCGCAAAAGATCGCGGCGGCGTTCACCGCGGAAGGCTGCGTGGCGAAGGTGAGTTCGATCCATGTGAACGCTTGGATCGGCGCCCATGACAAGCTCACCATGTCCCGCAGGTTTCTTGGCGAAGCTCTTGAAATCGATTCCGAAAGAGATGGTGAGCAAATAGCCTATTGCGGCGACTCGCCGAACGATGCGCCGATGTTCGCGTATTTCCGGAACGGCATCGGCGTGGCGAATGTACGGCCGTTTGTCCCGCTGATGAAACACCTGCCGCGCTATGTGACCAAAGCTGAAGGCGGAGCCGGTTTCGCCGAGGCCGCGAAAGCGGTGCTGAAGGCTAGGCTTCACGTTTAGCAATGTTGTCATCGCCGGATTTATTCCGGCGATCCATGGAGCAACTGAGGAATGGGTTGCCGGAACAGGCCCGGCAATGACAAAAGGGGGGATGGACCGGCTTGTTCTCTTCCTGCAAAGCAAGGGCGGCATTGTCTTGCTGGCGCTCGTGGCGATGCTTTTGCTGGAACGGGTGTTTCCGGTGGCGCGGGCGCTCGGAGGGGTGAAGCGCGTCGCGCGCAATCTGTCGTTTGGGGGTTTGAACGCGGCGCTGTCCTGGGCGGTGGTGGTGCCGGTTTCGGCGGTGGCGGCGCAGTTTGCGCTGGATTGGCGGCCCTTGTGGTGGGCGGGGTGGCTGGGACTCCTGCTCGATCTGCTGCTGCTCGATTTATGGATTTACTGGTGGCACCGGGTCAATCACCGCTGGCCGCTGCTGTGGCGGTTTCATGAGGTGCATCATCTCGATGAGTTTCTCGATGCCAGCTCGGCGCTGCGCTTTCACTTCGGCGAGGTGCTGCTGTCGGCGCTGGTGCGGGCAGGGGTGATCTTTCTCGCCGGCGTGCCGTTAGCCAGCGTTGTGGTGTTTGAGACGCTGCTGGCGTTGGCGACGATGTTTCATCACTCCAATTTGAGGTTGCCTGCCGCTGTTGAGCGGGGGTTGTCATTCTTCGTCGTGACGCCTTCGATCCACTGGGTGCATCATCATGCGAGGCGGGTGGACACGGATTCGAACTATGCAACGATCCTGTCAGTATGGGACTGGATATTCGCCAGCCGCAGCAAAACCCGGCGCACGGTGGGTATGGAGATCGGTGTGGAGGGTAGAGGAGAAGAAAAACTCGGCGGACTTGTTGGGCGGCCCTTTCGGCCTTAAATTGGCGCCATGCACGAACAAAGCATCGATCATCGCGCTGTCCTCATGGCGCTGCCTGCGGAGGAGCGCGAGGTGTTGACGTCGCGTTCCGACGGGCCGGGGCTTCTGCGCTTTGCGGGGCATTTCGGAGCGATCCTTCTTATGGCGGGTCTCATCCTGGCGAAAGTGCCCTTCTGGCCACTGCTCATGCTTCCGTTGGGCATTCTCATTATCTTCCTGTTCACCTGCCTGCATGAGACCATTCACGAGACAGCTTTCCGCTCGCGGCTGCTCAACCGGATCGTGGCGAATATCTGCGGATTTCTGGTGATCGTGCCACCGGTGTGGTTCCGTTATTTCCATTTTGCGCACCACGGCCATACCCATGATCCGGTGAACGACCCAGAGCTGTTGAGCAAGAAGCCGGAAACGATCTGGGAATATGTCGCTCATCTTTCGAGCATCCCGTACTGGTTCGCGACGGCTAAGACTCTTGCGGCCAATGTGATGGGGCCAAACCGCGAAGCCTATGTGGCGGAGCGCGGCCGGGCCAGGGTAGTGGCGGAAGCGCGAATTTTTGTGGGGCTCTATGGCCTGCTGATTGCTGCTTCGCTCATTGGGGGATCGGCGGCGATCCTGTGGGTGTGGATCGTGCCAATCCTTCTGGGCCAGCCGTTCCTACGCGCCTATCTGCTGGCCGAGCATGCGCGCTGCCCGCATGTGGCCAACATGCTGGAGAATACGCGGACGACATTCACCAATGCCGTCGTGCGTTTCTTTGCCTGGAACATGCCGTTCCATGCGGAGCATCATGCCTATCCCACCGTGCCGTTCCACAAGCTGCCGCGCTTCCATCAAATCGTGCGCGAGCATCTGAAAACCACCGAGCGGGGCTACGGCCGCTTCCACCGCAATTTTGTGCGCGATATCCGCTGAGTGGCACTCATCGTGCAGTTTTTCGGTCAGATCGCGCAAGAACGGCCAGGTGGCCCATTCCGGCACAGGCGCCCTTGCAGCATGGAGCCGGAAGAGTGGTTAATACCGGAGCAAATATATTTGGCCATGCATTGCGGCAGGCGCGCGCCGCGGATGCCGCCCATCGCGAAGCTCTCTACGCCCTGAGCGACGCCAAATCGCTACGTCTGCGAATCTTAAAGGACGAACTCGCTCCGGAAGTTCTTGAGTTGACACTGGTGCCGGGCGATGTGCCGCGACTATGGGTTGATCTTATCACCTTCGTCGTCATGGAGCCGGACCCAAAAACTTACCGCCTGGTCCAGCATGGTGAGGGGTCTCGCGAGGTTTTATTGGAAACTGCCGACCGCGCCGAAATGGTGCGGCAAGTGAAACTCGTCCTGGCTCACGGAGCTATTTCCCGGAAGCGGCGGGAAGGGCAGCTGCGACTCACTCCGGAGAGGGGCCGCGGCTACCCAGCGGCAGCGCTGATCTTTGCCGGACTAGGCGGCTTGGTTTTGGGCGTTCTGGCTTCGATAGGTGGCGCTATCTGTTTGAGAATGCTGCCGTTTTAGCGGCGTTGCGGTCTCGTTACATTTTGAAACAGCAATTGATTTTACCCGACGCAACCTGCCCGATAGGCAAGACATTGCATCAATTTACCGGAACACCGGAAATTGGACATTCATTATGAAATACAGGGCTGGGGCATGACACGAAGTGCATTGAAGGTCGAAGACATAGAGGCACCGGGTCTTATCCGGACGCCGCGGTCCAATCGCGATCTTCAGGCGCGTCCGGGCGATTTCGATACTTTGACCGAGGGGCTGGACTATGCGGCCCAGGGCGTCACCGGGTTCAACTTCTATTCGACGCGCGGCATCCTCCAGGATGTTCTGCCGTTCTCGGCCCTGCGCAAGCGCGCCCTCGCGACGGCGCGGAAACTCCTGTCGCTTGGCCTGAAGCGCGGCGACCGGGTGGCCGTGGTGGCCGAAACGGGGCCGGAGTTCGTGGTGGTGTTCTTCGCCTGCCAATATACCGGGCTTATTCCCTGCCCCATGCCCTATTCGGTCTATATGGGCGGCAAGAACGCT
>JBGTJO010000158.1:0-17088 GCA_041745135.1 Aestuariivirga sp.
CGACAGTGTGCCCACTTTCTGCTGCTGGTCGGCGCCCTTGAAATTGAACGTGCCGGTATAGGCGCGCGAGTTCATCTCGCGCTTGCCAAGATAGAGCACATCGTTGCCGCCGGAAATTTCCTGCCACACGGTCTTGTCGGGATCGAGCGAGTCCCTGCTCTGGTCGATATAACCCAGATGCACGCTTTCGCCGATCGAGATCGTGCCGGCGTCGGGCTTTTCCTGACCCGTCAGCATACGGAACAATGTGGTCTTGCCCGCGCCGTTGGGGCCGATGATGCCGACGATGCCGCCCGGCGGCAATTTGAACGAGAGATCGTCGATCAGCAGCCGGTCGCCATAGGCCTTGCTCAATCCCTCGACGGTGATGACATTGTCGCCGAGCCGTTCACCGGGCGGGATGATGATCTGGGCGCTGGTCGATTTCAACCGCTCGTCATTGATCTTGAGCAATTCGTCATAGGCCTTGAAGCGGGCCTTGGACTTCGCCTGGCGCGCCTTGGGGCTGGACGAGATCCATTCCTGCTCGCGCTCGATCACTTTCTGCCGCGCCTGATCCTCGCTCTTTTCCTGCGCGAAACGCTTGGCCTTCTGCTTCAGATAGGCCGAGTAATTGCCCTCGTAGGGAATGCCGCGGCCGCGGTCGAGCTCGAGAATCCACGCCGTCACATTATCGAGGAAGTACCGGTCGTGGGTGACGATGAGAATGGAACCGGGATAATCCACCAGATGATGCTCGAGCCAGTTCACACTTTCGGCGTCAAGATGGTTGGTGGGTTCGTCGAGGAGTAGAAGGTCGGGCTTGCGGAGCAGCAGCTGAGTCAGCGCCACGCGGCGCTTCTCGCCGCCGGAAAGATTGTCGATGGCGGAATCGCCCGGAGGGCAGCGCATGGCGTCCATGGCCTGCTCCACCTGGGCTTCGAGGTCCCACAGGTTTTGCGCATCGATCGTATCCTGAAGCTTGCCCGCCTTCTCGGCATTCTCCTCGCTGTAGTCCATCATCAGCGCGTTGTATTGCTCGAGGATCGCCTTCTTGGCGGCCACGCCTTCCATGACATTGCCCATGACATCGAGGGCAGGATCGAGCTCCGGCTCCTGCATGAGATAGCCGCAGGTGGCGCCATCGGCGAGCCAAGCCTCGCCGTTCCACTCCTTGTCGATGCCGGCCATGATCCGAAGCAGCGTCGATTTGCCGGAGCCGTTGGGGCCGAGCACGCCGATCTTTGCATCGGGATAAAAAGACAGATGAATATTATCGAGAACCTTCTTGCCGCCCGCATAGGCTTTCGACAGGCCCTGCATGTGATAGATAAATTGACGCGCCATCGGTGTAGATGTTTCCTGAAATGAGGGTCGGGGCTTCTATCCCGCCGCCGCACGAAGGGCAATCAGTTAGGAGCGCGCTTTCCGCTCTTCGGCGAGCAGCTTCTTTTGATAGCGGCCCTGAACGATATCGACCAGCAGCAGCGCACCCACCACGAAATAGAACGTCGTCTTCGCCATGGGTTCGACCGGATAGCCGAAAAACATCAGGTGGGCGATGTGGCCGCCATCTGTCAATAATAAAACGCCCACCAACAGCAGCACAAACAGGCCCAGCACCTCATACATCCGGTTCTTCTGCAGGAAGCGCGCCACATGTTCGGAAAGCGCCACCATGAGAATGCCGGAAATAATGATCGCTGTCGCCATAACAATGAAATTATTGGTGAGCGCCACGGCGGAGAGCACCGTATCGAAGGAAAACACGATGTTCATGATCAAAATCCAGAACAGCGCGCGGCCCACGCTCGAATGTTGGGGGCCCAGGCCTTTATGATGCTCAAGATCATCCACCGAGAGCATGTGGAAGATTTCCTTCGTCGCCGTGTGGATAAGAAAAGCGCCGCCCAGCAATACGATCAGGCTGTGGCCGTTGAAGGATGCGCTGAAGAAGGGAAGATCGACTCCGAACAAGGGGTTCTGGAAGGCGGCGATGAGCTGCAGCACGACGAACAGCAACACGATGCGGAGCGCAATGGCGAGGGCCGTTCCAACTTGCCGCACATATTTCTGCCGCTCCGGCGCCACGCGCTTGGCCTCGATGGAGATATAGAGAACGTTGTCGAAACCGAGAACCGTTTCAAGCGCCGTCAGCACCATGAGGGTGAACAAGTTTTCAATGGTGAAGAGTTCGGCCATGCCCTGCCCGTCCGTAAATTGTCATTGCCGGGCTCGTCCCGGCAACCCATCGTAGTATCAGGCGCGGAGCATGATCTGTACATGGGTCGCCGGAATAAATCCGGCGATGACACAGTTGAGGAGATTCTAGCGGCTCTCTTGCCCCATGGCCAGCGGAACGCTGTCCCTGCCCGCATCGGGTTGCCACAGGGCCCGCAGCGAAATCCAGGCAAAAAGAAACATGCCCGCGAGATAAGCAGTGGCGCCGATGGCGACGACCGGACCTGCCGCCGGATTGCCGGACTCTCCGCCGTAAACGATAAACAGCGCGCCGGTCATCACCAGCGTGCTTACGGTCTGCCACCAGAAATGCACCCTGGCGATCCGCGAGGCGTTGAGCACCGGGAACTGGTGATAGAAAAACGCAAAGAGCGCCAATGACGCCCAGCCCGCGAGCATGATGTGAGCGTGGGTCGGCATCTGGAGATGATTTTCGGATATTCCCATTTGCAGGCCCAGCAACATGCCGGCAATGGCGAAGATTACCGCAACCGTGAAAAATAGACGAGCTACGCCCTGCATTGTTGAACCTCCCTTGGCTGGCGTTTGAAGCCAAGGAACATAATCTAACAAAGCGGGGAAGGCAAAAAAGCTATTCTTGGAATTCCAAGGCGTCCTTGATGATTTTCTGCAGGTCCTCGCGGCGATAGGGCTTCATGATGATGAAGCCTTCGCGGAAGCGGGGTTCCTCCTGGTGCACCATGGCGCCCTTGGGATAGCCTGAGGTGTGGACGATCTTGAGGTCCGGCCTTATGCCCCGCGCCGCCTGGGCGAGATCGAAACCGTTGAGACCCCCTGGCATCACCACGTCCGAGAACATAAGATCGACATCGGGATTTTCCTGAAGCTTTGCCAAAGCCTGCAAGCCATCCTCGGCCTCCACGATGTCGTAGCCGAAATCCTCGAGGAATCCGCAAGCGACGGCGCGCACGGCTTCCTGATCCTCGACTACCAATATCTTGGGATTGCGCGGCACGGGCGCGGGGGCAGCTTCGACTTCAACGATGGCCTCGGCCGGCTTGCCGGCGATCTCCGGCACTGCTTCGCCAGCGGCAAACTTGCGCGGCAGGTACATCTTGATGGACGTGCCGTGGCCCAGCTCACTGTAGACGTTGATGTGCCCGCCCGACTGCTTGATGAAGCCGTAGACCATGGAAAGGCCGAGGCCAGATCCTTTGCCCTGCGCCTTGGTGGTGAAGAAGGGCTGGAACACTTTTTCCAGAAGTTCGGGCGACATGCCGCTGCCGGTATCCGAGACCGCCACCATCACATAGTGGCCCGGCGTCACTTCCGGATATTTCGCGGCATAGGCCTTGTCGAGAAAGACAGGTTGGGTCTCGATGGTGAGAAGTCCACCCTTCGGCATGGCGTCGCGGGCGTTGATGGCAAGGTTGAGGATCGAAGATTCGAGCTGCGAAGGATCGATGAGCGCCTTGGGTTCGCCCGCCATGGCATCGGCCTTGAGCTGGATGGCCTCGCCGATCGAGCGGGAAATCAGGGGCGCTATGTCCTTGACCAGATCATTGATGTTGACTTCGCGCGGTTCCAGAACCTGCTTGCGCGCGAAGGCCAGCATCTGGCGGGTAAGATCGGAGCCCTTGCGGGCGGCATCGATCGCTTCCGCGAGACGGCGCGCACCCTTCTCGTCGATCCCCGACTTGGTTTCCAGGAGCTGGAGATTGCCGATGATCACGGTGAGCAGATTGTTGAAGTCGTGGGCAAGGCCGCCGGTGAGCTGGCCGATGGCTTCCATCTTCTGGGCGTGCTGGAGGCGCTGTGTTGCGTGCTTCTTGTCCGTGACATCGACGATCTGCAGGATGATCTGCTCGACTTCGCCCGCATCGTTGCGCACGAGCGCCACGCTGGTCGCGCCATGCACGACGCGGCCTTCGCCGGCCATGTAGCGCAGTTCCTGTTTGAGGGAGGGCGTCTTGCCCTTGATCAATTCGCTGGCGCTGGCGAGGAAAGCCGCGATATCGTCCTTGTGCAGAATATTTTCGATGCTGGCGGTGCGCTGGCCTTCCGGCCGCTCCAGGAATTCCCAGAAGGCGCCATTGGCGAGTGTGATCTCCCCCAGTGGCGAGGCGAGCGCCATGCCATGGGCCGCCGATTCAAAGGCGCCCTTGAAGCGCTGGTCTTCGACCACGGTGACGGACTGTGAAACAGAGCGCGGCTCGTCCAGCAGGCAGATGGAGCGTTCGATCCGCCCCTTGTCGCCGCGATAGGCGTTCATTGAAAATACGATCTGCGCCGTGGAGCCGTCCCTGCGGGTGACGCCCAAGAGCTCGTCCCGGCAGATGCCACTTTGGAAATAGGCAGGATAAATATTCTGCACCAGGCGCGTGCGCGACTCGGCCGTGAGAAAATCGTTGAAGGCTTTTCCCAACACTTCTGTCTCGGAATAGCCGAGCGATTTGGCCCAGTGCTTGTTGACGGAGGTCAAGCGCCCCGCGCCATCCATGCAATGGAGCATGACCGGGAAATTGGCGAGGAGAAGCTCATAGACTTTGCCGTTCTGGTCGGGGAAGAAAGGCACATAGCTGTCGGCCGTCGCCTGGGGCCGCTCGATTTTCCACGCCGGTCCGCTGGTGCGCAATTCATCCCAGCCTGTGAAGGGCTGGTTCAGGCTGGCGGCATTGATCGGCGGGTTCATGACGAATTGCCCCTTCGCAGAAAACTTGTCTCAATGATTATGTGCCCCGCGGTTAATGGAGCCTTTCGCAACCGCGCAAAATTGTAGGCTGTGGGACAACTTCCGCTGAACGCTGGGGCTATGCTTAAGCGGCGGTTAATGGGTCCGAGATCCCCCTTTTTGTAACCGTCACCCCAGCGAAAGCTGGGGTCGCGCTTAACCAAAGCGGGATTCCGGCTTTCGCCGGAATGACGAAAAAGGAGAACCTACCCCGCGGAATGCGCATTAGGCCGTCCTATCGCCTCGGCTTTAACCGTCGCGCCGAGGAGGCCGTTGTCGTCGACCGCGTCGGGCAGGAGATGCTTGTCGATGGCGACGCGCACCTGCGGCGCGTCGGCACCCAGGCCTTCGACGGCTTGCAAGGCGGCGCTCCGCGCTGTTTCCTCAGCTGCGGCGAGGGCCTCCGGACCGCTTCTGAACACGGCGACACCTTCCGGCCCATGGACGCGGAAGCGGCCGCCGCCATCACCCTCAACGGCCACCGTTACTGTCTGCGCGACGACGCCAGTCGCCGCCCCGACCGCATTGGCGACGTTGAAAAACGGCGGGAACACCATCTCGCAAGCCATTCGCCGTCCCGCCTCTACATAATAGACGCGCGCGGGGCCGCCCACCGCGACGACGGGAATTGTGGGCGACATGGCGATGGCAGCCAAACCCACCTGCCCTTTGCCCGAGCACACGGCATCGACATAGACGTTATCGCCGGTTGGCAGCCCAAAGGCCGTGTCGAGGATGACGCGGCAGGTGCGCTGCACCGTCTCGCTCCATACCTCTCGGCAGAAGGCTTCAACGCGTGCTGCGTCTCCTGCCCGCATGTCGCGGAAACGCACCATGAGACGTGCCGCCAGCAGGGAGGCCTCCCCCCGCCAATTGTCCTGGAGGCCCAACACATGAGCGGCATCCGATGGTGTGAAGCCCCCGGTCTGCACCAGACCCTTGCGCTTAAGGGCCGTGAGCGTGCGGAGCGCGCCCGAAGAGACGGCAACTTTGCGGAGGGAGCGCGGGCGCTCGGTCACATGCTCCAACAATTCGCGTTCGCGTGAGCTGAGTTCGGCCGGCTTTGCCGCGGCAGCGCCGAAGGGCCGCAGCACGAATTTGCCGTGGAGCGAGCCGCCGTCCGTATCGCCGAGATCGGCCTCGAGCATGGCGATCACTTCGGGATAGCGGGAAGCCAGCAGCGAAACCGGCGCAACACGCTGCGGCCCGACGCTGAGAGCACCGTTCAAGCCGATTGCGATTTCGCTGTCGCCGCCAAGGCCAATGGTTTTGACATCGATGGCCTTGACCATGGTGCGCCAGCCGCCCACTTCCGCACCCTGCTCCGTGATGCGCGGGCGGCCCTGGCTAAGAACGCCAAGATCGGTCGTGGTGCCGCCCATGTCGGACATGATGAAATCCTTGAGGCCAGAAAGCCATGACGCGCCGACGAGACTGGCGGCGGGGCCGGACAGCACCGTCTCGATGGGCCGGAGCGCCACTTTCTCCGCCAATGCCAGCGTACCATCGCCTTTCACGATCATCAGCGGACAATCGATGCCAAGCTGCGCCATGGAGCGCTTCACTGCGTCGATGAGCATCGAGACGCGCGAGATGAGGCGTGCATTCAAAACCGCGGTGAGAGCGCGGCGTGGCGCATCGAGGGATGAGGTGAGCTCGGTCGAAAGCGTCACCGGCTTGCGGGTCAAACGCGCGATCGTCTCGCGCGCGGCAACTTCATGGGCCGGGTTGCGCACGGCGAACGCCGATGCGATGGCAAAGGCATCAACCGGCATAGTCTGCACCACCGCTTGCAGCGCCTGAAGATCGAGAGCCCGCACTGGCTCGCCATTGTGATCATGTCCACCGCCGATCATCGCGATCGGCACTCCCGCGAATGCCTTGGCGATGCCGGTGCGCTCCGCCATCGCCTGATCGAAACCAATGAGGATAACGCCAACCGCGCTGCCGTGGCCTTCAACCACCGCATTGGTGGCCAGCGTCGTCGACACCGAGACCAGCGAAATATCCTGCGGTCGTAAACCCTGTGGTAATGATGCGATTGCCGCGGTGATGGCGGAAGTCACCCCGATGGCGAGATCGCCCTTGGTGGTGATCGATTTGGCGGAGGCGATCACCTTGTGGCCATCGGCCTCGATCACCGCTGCGTCCGTGTAGGTGCCGCCCGTATCGACGCCGATGAGGTAAGAAGTCATCGGCTGCTACTAGCGGCTCATTGCACGATTGCAAGGGGCTCTGGTAACCTGCCTCCCATGCTGACGCCACTCAAGCCGGAGATCCTGGAGATCGACGACCTCGCCCATGAGGCCCGCCGTTTCCGCACCGTCTTGTGGTCCTTTGAGCGCAATCTCGAACTGCTGTTCAAAGGAACCGGCGTCGCCGCGCAGGTCGATCACGCAGCGCTCGCCACGGCCTTCTCAAAGTGGCGCCAGGCCTTCGATCAATCGAAGCATTTCGCCGGCGCAAACCGCGCCGACTTCGTGATCTATGCTGCCGGGCTGATGCTCAAGGAACTCGTGGCGGCTTCTCCCATCAAAGTGGAGCCGCCTGAAGGTTCGCGCGGCATTGACCGCCGCCTGCTGCGCTGGCCCGAGGGTTATGCCTACACGAGTTTCTGCCTGTCGGTAGCCGGGGCAGTGCTGAGAGAGATGGGCGATGAGGAGCCCTCTCAGGCGGAAGTCGCCGACGATCCCCGTTTCTGGGACAGCTTCCGCGAGAACGCGCTCGAAAGCCCCGCAGCGGCCATCGCCTTCTTCGATCTCGTCTGCGGCCAGGAGCCGAATTGGGAGGCCCCCGACGTCCCCTGGATGCGCCGCACCTTCATGGAGCGGCTGGACCGGATCATGAAAGCGAAGGGCTAGTCTTTCCTTCCCCCTTGTGGGGAGGGATTAAGGGCGGGGGTCGCGCTGGCCTATCAGTAAACGTCGCGAAAACTGCTAGAGCACCCGACCCCCACCCCTGCCCTCCCCACAAGGGGGAGGGGGAAAGCACATCCGCTTGACAACTTCGCGCGGCGGCGCATTCTTGTGGGCGGCGGGGCGCTTCTGGTTTCGGAGAACGGCAATGGCTTTTGGCTATGTCAGGCTCGCGGCGCATCGCGCTGCCCGCCTCAATCATGCCTTATGGGTTTTTCTGATTGGTCTCGCGATCATCGCTTTTGCGGCGACCGCTGCGAGCGCGGCCAAGCCGTTTCCAACGGGCTCGTTCTCCTATTACATGAACGACTATGACGCCGAACTGAAAAAGCTCGGCAAGACCATCAACCAGCCGGTCTCCGCACTCGAAGCGGAGCTCGCAGCGGCCGAAGCCGCCAACAATCCGCGCCTCGCGGCCGTGGCCCTCGAAAAACTTTTAAGCCTGTCGCCAGGCGACGGCGCTTTGTGGCTGAGGCTGGCGCAACGGCTCGCCGTATCGCAACCAATCAACGATGAGGATACTTACCGCCTGCCGCACAAGAGTGTGGGTGCCAGCCTCAAGGCCTATCTCCTCGCCGCCAATGCGCCGGAGGAAGCTCAAGCCCTCGCCCTCGCGGCGCAAGGTTTCGCCAAGCGGGAGGATTGGCGCCCGGCGCTGCAAGCTTACAAGGAGAGTCTGCGGCTCATTGAAGATCAGGCCAACCGGCAGGCCTATGAGCAGATGCGGGTCGACCATGGTTTCCGCATCACCGATTACAAGATCGAGAACGACTCCGTGCCGCCCCGCGCCTGCTTTGAGGTGTCCGAACCGCTGTCGCGCACCGTCACGGATTTCGCTCCCTATTTCCGGCAGGAGCCGGGCGCTGTTTCCGCCGTCACGGCGGAAGGCGCGCGGCTTTGCGTCGAGGGGCTCAAGCATGGCGAGCGCTACAAGATCGTGGCGCGCAAGGGGCTGCCCTCGGCTGTCGATGAGGATTTGCCCAAGGATTACGACTTCGATTTTTATGTGCGCGACCGCAACCCGGCAGTGCGCTTTGCCGGCAAGAGCTATGTGCTGCCGCGCACCGGGCAGAACGGCATTCCCGTTGTTAGCGTGAACAGCACCGAGGCGAAGCTGGCGCTCTATCGTATCGGCGACCGCAATCTCATCGACAATGTCCTGAGCTCAAGGTTCCTGACCCAGATCAATGGCGATGCCGCCAACGCAATCGCCGACAACGAGGGCATCAAGGTGTGGGAGGGAACGCTGGAGACGCCCTCGCCACTCAACCAGGAAGTGACGACGGCGTTCCCGGTAGACGAGGCTTTGGAAAGGCTGGAGGCCGGCCTTTATGTGATGACCGCTAAACCTGCGGCCAAACCTTCCGACAACACTTGGGACAATGTCGCGACCCAGTGGTTTGTCGTGTCCGATCTCGGCCTTGCGACCATGAACGGCAAGGACGGCCTGCGGGTGTTTGTGCGCTCCATCACTTCCGCAGCGCCGCTCAGGGCTGTCAACGTGCGCCTCCTCGCCCGCAACAACGAAGTGCTCGCCAACGCGTTCACGAACAGGGATGGCGCAGTGCTGTTCGAGCCTGGCCTTGTGAAAGGCGAAGGCGGTCAGCAGGCCGCAGTCGTTATAGCGCGAACGAACAGGAGCGACTACAGCTTCATCGATCTTACCCAGCCCTCCTTCGACCTGACCGATCGCGGGGTCTCGGGGCGCGAGCCGCCGGGCGCCATCGATGCCTTTGTCTACGCAGAGCGCGGCGTCTACCGCCGCGGTGAGACCGTGCATGCAACAGTTCTGCTGCGCGACGAACAAGCCAACGCCATGCCGAGCCTTCCCGTGACGATGGTGGTCGAACGGCCCGATGGCGTTGAATACAGCCGCACCGCGCTACCCGATCAGGGTGCGGGCGGACGCACCCTCGATGTGCCCATCAACGCGGCAGCCTCGGGCGGGACATGGCGGATCAAGGTTTACACCGATCCCAAAAGCGATCCTGTCGGCGAAACGTCTTTCCTCGTCGAGGATTATATCCCGAACCGCATCGAGTTTGATCTCAAGACGGTGAGCGACAAGGCAAGCATGGGCGAAGGTGCCCGCCTTGCGGTTGATGGCCGCTATCTTTTCGGCGCACCCACCGCCGGGCTCGATCTTGAAGCCAATATTTCGGTGAGCACCAATGATGCGCCATTCCCGCAGTGGCAAGGTTACAGCTTCGGTTTGACCGATGAGCGCGTCGACACCGTGCAGACTACCGCCGAGGGCCTGCCGCAGACCGACATCAATGGCCATGCCGATCTGGCTCTCCGCCTGCCGCAATTGCCGGCGACCACACGGCCGCTCAAGGCGGATATCGCGGTTCGGATGCGCGAAGCCGGCGGCCGCGCCGTCGAAAACACCGCAACACTTCCCGTCGCAGCGCGGCAGCCGCTGCTCGGCATCAAGCCCGGCTTCGATGTCGGCGGCGCGCCCGAGGGCCAGCCTGCGGAGTTCAGCATCATTGCAATTGATATCAACGGCGCACTCATCCCCGTGAAGGGCGCATCGTGGTCGCTGAAGCGGCTCACCACCGATTACCAGTGGTTCAATGTGGACGGCGATTGGCGCTACGAGGCGGTCACGCGGGCCTCGAAGATTGCCGGCGATGTCGTGGATATCGGCGACAAGGAGCCCTTGCGCCTGACGCAAACGCTGTCCTGGGGCATGTACCGGCTTGAGATCGCCGCCAACGGTTTCTCGCCTGCGAGCGTCGATTTCTCGGCGGGCTACTACTACAACGAGAATGCCAAATCCGACACGCCCGATACGCTGGCCGTTGCGCTTGATCGCACCAGCGTGAAGGCGGGCGAAGTTCTTAATGTGAAAATCGACGGGCGTTTTGCCGGGAAGGCAAATCTGCAAATCGTCGGTGACCGTCTTCTGGCAACGCAAATGGTTAGTGTGCCCGAGCGCGGCATCACCGTTCCTGTGAAGGTGGGTTCCGATTGGGGCACGGGCGCCTATGCCGTGGTGACACTCTATCGCCCTATGGATGTGGCGGCCAAACGCATGCCGGCGCGCGCCATGGGTGTC
This sequence comes from Aestuariivirga sp., assembly GCA_041745135.1. Lineage (GTDB taxonomy): Bacteria > Pseudomonadota > Alphaproteobacteria > Rhizobiales > Aestuariivirgaceae > Aestuariivirga. The sequence goes on from JBGTJO010000158.1 coordinate 10,892, forward strand.
GCGTGGTTCGGCATCGACCGCGAGGCGCGCACGCTGGATGTTAAGCTGTCACCGGTCGAGATGATGCAGCCGCGCCGGAATCTGAAGGTGCCGGTGAAGATCGGCGGGCTTGCTCCGGGCGAAGAAGCCTATGTCACGGTTGCCGCCGTCGATGTCGGCATTCTCAACCTCACCCGCTATGCAGCACCAGCACCTGAGAATTATTACTACGACCAGAAGCGCCTCACCGCCGAACTGCGGGATCTCTATGGCATGCTGATCGATGGCATGCAGGGCACGAAGGGCCGCATTCGTTCAGGTGGCGATTCCGGCGCTGCCTTCAATGCGCCGCCGCCCACGCAGCCGCCGCTCAGCCTGTTCAGCGGCATCGTGAAGGTGAGTAAGGACGGCGCTGCGGAAATCGATTTCGATATCCCCGCCTTCAACGGCACGGTGCGCGTGATGGCCGTCGCTTGGACCTTGACCAAGGTTGGCCATGCGCAAGCCGATGTCATCGTGCGCGATCCCATCGTGGTGGCGGGCACGCTGCCGCGCTTCCTGGCGGTTGGCGATCAATCGCGCTTCCATCTCGACATCGTCAATGCGGAAGCTGCCGCCGGGGATTACACACTGGGCATCGCCGTCGAAGGTCCCGTCACCGCCGATGCATCCGCACTCACGCGAACAATTGCCATTGGCGCCGCCGGTGCGCGGCTGCCCGTGGCGATCCCCATCACCGCAACCGGTGTTGGAGACGCCAGTCTTACCGCTCGCCTCGTCGGACCCGGCAACGTGGTGATCGAGCAGACCTATGCGCTGCACGTGATCCCCGCCAATCCACTGGTCACGCGCCGCACCACCATGGAGCTTGCCGCCAATGGGGGAGCCATCACGCTGAGCCGCGATCTTATCGCCGAGATGGTGCCTGGAACGAGCGCCATCTCACTCTCGGTCAGCCCGATCCCCGAGCTCGATGTCGCGGGACTTATCCGGGAGCTCAACCGTTACCCCTATGGCTGTTCGGAACAGACCGTCAGCGCGGCGCTGCCCCTGCTCTATCTCAGTGACCTCGAGGCTGGAGAAGGGCTGCTCAACGCAAACCTCCAGCAGCAGCTCGCTGACTCCGTAGCGCGCCTTATCAACCGGCAGGGCGGCAACGGTTCCTTCGGCATGTGGCAGGCGAACGATGGCGGCAATCTGTGGCTTTCCGCCTTCGTCACCGACTTCCTGCTCCGCGCCCGCGAGAAGGGTTACGGCGTGCCTGAGAGCAATCTGACCTTCGCTGTCGATTATCTGCGCAACAGCGTGGGGAGCGCTCCCGACATCGAAGCAGGCCGCGGCCAGGACATCGCCTATGCGCTCTATGTGCTGGCGCGAGCCGGACGCGCGCCGGTAGGCGATCTCAAATACCTCGCCGACACCAAGCTGAACGACTTCGGCTCGGCCCTGTCGCGCGCGCAAATCGGCGCGGCGCTCGGCATCCTCGGCGACAAGGCTCGCTCCGATGCGGCGTTCACCGCCGCCGTCGAAGCGTTGAAGACAGACCAAAACATGGGGGACTTGGTCTACCGCGAGGATTACGGCAGCGTGCTCCGCGATGCGTCCGCCATTCTGGCGCTGGCGACCGACGCGAAATCGACAGCGCGCGTGATCAAGGCGGCGACCGACACGATCGTGACCGAGCGTACCAAATCGAGCTACGCCTCGACCCAGGAGATGACCTGGATGGTTCTGGCGGCGCGCGCCGTTGCGGCGCAAGCCAAGACCTTAAAGCTTGAAGTCAACGGGGCACGCGAAACCGGCTCTCTCTATAAACTTTTCGCCGAGGGAGAATTCACCGGCGACTATCGCGTGGCGAACAAAGGTACCGATCCGTTACGCGCCGTAATCGCGGTGTCCGGCTCGCCCATCGCATCCGAGCCTCCCGCAGCCAATGGCCTTACCGTCACGCGGAGCTATTTCACGCCCGAGGGCCAGCCGGTGGATATCTCGCAGGTGAAGCAGAACACGCGCCTTGTCGTGGTGCTTTCCGTCGAAGGCCAGCAGCAGACCGGCACCTTCATCCTGTCGGACCGCCTGCCCGCGGGACTGGAGATCGAGAACCCGTCGCTCGTCACTTCCGCCAGCACCGCGAGCCTTTCCTGGCTCGCGGAAGCGGGCTGGGCGACGCACACCGAATTCCGCGATGATCGCTTCGTCGCCGCCTTCGGCGCAGCACCCCTCCGGATCGCCTACATGGTCCGCGCCGTGGCGCCTGGCCGCTACGTCCATCCCGGCGTCACCGTCGAGGACATGTACCGCCCCGAAATCAACGCCCGCACCGTAAGTGGAATGATGGCGGTGACGGAGCCTTGAATGCCTAAAATCCGTCATCCCGGCGAAAGCCGGGACCCATTTTTCAGCGTGAAGGCTGTTTGGGAATCCGTATCTTGCTTTACCGTGGGTCCCGGCTTTCGCCGGGATGACGGAAAGGGATGGTGCAGTATAAATAGTAGCCGCACGCATGTCCTCTATGCTTGCTTTCTGGCAATTATTTTGGCGGTTAATGCTGCGGGAGTTCAACTCACCGAATTCCTGCGCCACCTAGGTCCCCCGCCGCTTGGCCACCACCTCACCTACTCAACCCTCGTGGTCGATCGCGATGGCAAGCTGCTGCGCCCGTTCACGACAAAGGACGGCTATTGGCGCCTGCCGGTGACGGCAGATGATGTCGATCAGCGCTATCTCGCGATGTTGCTCGCTTATGAGGACAAGCGCTTCCATCATCACCATGGCGTCGATCCGCAGGCCTTGACCCGCGCTATCCTGCAAGCCCTGTGGAATGGCCGCGTCGTCTCCGGCGGTTCGACGCTCACCATGCAGGTGGCGCGGCTGCTGGAACCGCGGCCGGAGCGGCGCTTCTCCGATAAGCTCGCCGAGATGGTGCGCGCCATTCAGATCGAGCAGCGCCTGAGCAAGCGGCAAATTCTTGATCTCTATCTTTCGCTGGCGCCCTATGGCGGCAATATCGAAGGCGTGCGTGCTGCCTCTCTCGCTTATTTTGGCAAGGAACCCAAACGGCTTTCCACCGCCGAAGCAGCAATGCTCGTCGCCCTGCCTCAAGCGCCGGAAGCAAGGCGGCCCGACCGCGCGCCCGGTGTCGCGCGAGCCGCTCGCGATCGCGTAATGGCACGCTTGGCGAAGGTACAGGTGATCAACAGCGATCAGGCGGCGGCCGCGGAAATCGAGGCAGCGCCGCTCGGCCGAAAACAATTCCCGATGTTGGCAGCTCAGCTGGCCGAGCGCCTCGGCAAACCGGTTACCGACGGCGCTTTGGTTCACACAACGATTTCCCGCGACCTTCAGGCGGCGCTGGAAAACCTTGCCCGGGAACGCGCGGTTGCTTTCGGCTCGGGAGTGTCCGCTGCCATCGTTGTGGTGGAGAACGCGACGGGTGAGGTGCGCGCCCATGTGAGCGGGGCCGGCTTCTTCGATGTGGCGCGGGCGGGACAACTGGATTTGGCGACCGCGCTGCGCTCGCCCGGCTCGACGCTCAAGCCTTTCATCTATGGTTTGGCTTTCGAGGATGGCCTCGTCCATCCGCAAACATTGATCGACGACCGCGCAGTCCGCTATGGCTCCTACGCGCCAGAGAATTTCGACGACAGCTTTCACGGCACGGTGACGGTTCGCGAGGCGCTGCAGCAATCCTTGAATGTGCCGGCGTTGCAGATACTCGAAGGTGTGGGGGCGGATCGCCTGCTGGCGCGTCTGCGCAATGCCCGGGTCGATCTGGTCCTGCCCGCTAACGCCGCTCCCGGCCTTGCTGTCGGGCTTGGCGGTGCCGGCGCGCGTCTCACCGATCTTGCAGCGCTCTATGCTTCGCTCGCGCGGGGCGGCGAGAGTGTCGAGCTTCTTTGGCAGCCGAATGACAATATCTTTTCGCCCAAACCTCGCCGCCTGCTGGAGCCGCAAGCCGCTTGGATGGTTGGCGATGTGCTGCTGGGAGCGCCTGTTCCTCTCAATTCCAAGAGCGGCAACATCGCGTTCAAAACTGGAACGTCCTATGGCTACCGCGATGCGTGGGCCGTGGGCTTCGACGGGGCGACAACCATCGCGGTCTGGGTCGGGAGGCCAGATGGCTCAGCCGTGCCGGGCCTCATCGGCCGTATTGCCGCGGCTCCAATCCTGTTCGAGGCGTTTCAACGGGTGAGTACGCGGCGCGTTCCCCTGCCCCCGCCGCCGGAAGGCGTCGTCGTTACGGCAACGGCCGATCTTCCCGCCGCCCTCCAGCGCTTCCGCCCTCACAGCCTGCCCGAGATTGCCAGTGCGGGCGGGGGCGATGGGCCGTTGGCCATCGCCTTTCCGCCGGACGGTGCAAGAGTCGATCTCCTCGACGGCGGCGCGACGGCGGCACTGGCCCTCAAGGCCTTGGGCGGCGTTCCACCTTTCACCTGGCTCGCCGATGGCGTGCCCGTCGCAACCATGGAGCCCCGCCGTGAGTCCCTGTGGGAGAAACCGGGCCGGGGCTTCGCCAGACTGTCGGTTATCGATGCGGAAGGAGCAACGGCATCGGCGATGGTGCGGGTGGAATAATCGTCCTGGTCCTCATGCTACGGACCTTTCGAGGCCTCGCTCGCGAGGCGCCTCAGGGTGAGGGCAAGGGAAGTGCCAGCGCCTCGCCAAGAAGCCGTTGCAACCTGCCATCAAGCTTCAGCTTCGCCGCTTCCTCGATGCCGCGCGCTGACATCTTGCGCGCGGTCTTGGCGAGAATGTCGCGGACTTTGCCGTCGTCATGCTTGGCGATGAACTCCGGCGCTTCGAACTCTAGGAACACGAGACAGATCACATCTTCCAGCGTTTGCACTTCGGCGTCATATTTAAGCCGTTCCTTTTGCAGGAGAGATCCAACGCGCGCTATTTCATCGGCGCCGTATCCGGCCTGCTCCATGATCTCCCCCGTCCGCTTGGCGTGATGATGCTGCAAATCCTTGCGCCATTTGAGATAGGCGATGCGGCCTTCCGGATAGGATTCGCGCGGGATGATCCAGCGTTCAATGTGCTGGGCGCGGGCGGCGATCTGTAAAACATCCGAGGCGGCCGGCTTGAAATTCGCGAGCGCCAATGACATGCGCCGCCCGTAAACAAGCGCGCGCGGCTGCTGGGCGCCGGCAACCTCGAGGGTAATCGGGTCCCGATCATTGGCCGCATCGATGGCCGCAAAAACATTCGCAAGCTTGCTCATCCAGATATTCTCCCAAGGCTTGCCGGCTGCCGGTCAATTTGACTCACCTTTAGAATTCGTTCATTTTTTTCACAAGCAACCATAACGCCGGAGGAAACCCATGTTCGCGACATTCGCCCCACTCTTCAAACGCCGTGCGGGTGTTGCCGCCATGGCAGCCGCAACCCTGATCGGCCTTGCCTCGAGCGCACAGGCCGCCGACCTCAATGCGCTGATCTGGTGCGATCACGCGGACCCCGCCCTCCTCAAGCCCTTTGAAGAGGCGAACGGCATCAAGGTCAACGTCAAGGAATTCGAGGGCACGGGTGCGGGCCTGGCGATTGTCGAGCAATCGCAGCCCGGAGACTGGGACGTGATGGTGATCGACTCGATCGACGTTCCGCGGGGCGTCGAGAAGGGCCTGTTCGAACCCCTCCCTGAGGATCAACTGCCGTTCGGCGATCTTTTCCCCGAAGTGACCATGGAGAGCTCCACCAAGATCGACGGCAAGCGCTACGGCATCACCGAGAAGTTCGGTTACAACACCATCAGCTTCAACAACACCAAGGTCGATCCCGCCGACATGAAGTCGATGGGTTCGCTGACCGATCCCAAATACAAGGGGCGTATCGCCATCTATGATTATTATCTGCCGGTCATCGGCATGGCGGCGCTGAGCATCGGCAAGAACACCGCCGACCTGATTGAGGCCGATCTTCCGGCGATCAAGGATGTGCTTCTCAAGATGAAGGCCAACGCCAAGCTTGTGGGCGAGATCGTCGCGAGCCAGACGGCGCTGGCGACCGGCGAGGTCGATATCCTGATCGGCGGCGGCGAATTCGTGACGGCAGGCCTCGCCAAGGAAAACCCGGCCATGGATTTCACCATCCCCAAGGAAGGCGGCATCCTCTGGTCCCAGTCGCTGGCGATGTTCGCGGCCAGCAAGAACAAGGATATGGCGCTGAAGTTCATCCAGTATGTGATGAGCCCGGAAGGCCAGGCGCGCCTTGCCACA
>JBGTJO010000159.1:0-16207 GCA_041745135.1 Aestuariivirga sp.
GCGCCCGCTGCGCCCCGCCACCTGCACCATGAGCGCCCAGGTGCGCTCGGCACCGCGGGGGTCACTCGACTCAAGGGCGAGATCGGCATCGACGACGCCAACCAGGGTCAGATGCGGAAAGTGATGGCCCTTGGCCACGAGCTGCGTGCCGATCACCAGATTGCAATCTCCCCTGGCGACCTCTCGAAGCGTATCGCGGAGCAGCGTGCCGCGCGCCAGATCGCTGGAAAGAATGGCGATGCGCGCTTCGGGAAATCTTTGCGCTGCTTCTTCCGCCAGGCGTTCGATGCCAGGGCCCACCGGCACCAGCTTTCCCTCGACGTCGCAATGTGGACAGGCGGGGGGCAACGGCGCCATATGCCCGCAATGGTGGCACATGAGCTGCTTGCGGAAGCGGTGCTCGACGAGGGAGGCCGAGCAATTCGGGCATTCCATGCGGTGCCCGCACGCGCGGCAGAGTGTGAGCGGAGCGTATCCCCGGCGGTTGAGGAACAGCAGCGCCTGATCGCCCGCAGCTAAAGTTTGCGTGAGGTTTTCCAGCAAGGGAACGGAAAGCCAGGAGCCGGAATCGAGCTTCGCCGAGCGCATGTCGATGAGCTGAGTTTCCGGCAGTTCGGAACGGCCATGCCGGTCCGGCAATTTCACGATTGCGTAGCGGCCGCGATCGACATTGACCAGTGACTCAAGCGATGGCGTGGCCGAGGAGAGAACCACGGGGAACTTGCCGATAGCGCCATAGAGCACGGACATGTCGCGGGCGTGATAGGGCACGCCATCTTCTTGCTTGTAGGCGCCTTCGTGTTCCTCATCGACGACGATGAGGCCGAGCTTTTTCCACGGCAGGAACAGTGCCGAGCGTGCGCCCACCACGATCTTCGCCTCGCCGGTGGCGACGCCGCGCCAGACGCGCTCGCGTTCGCGGGGCCGCACATCCGAGTGCCACTGGGCCGGTTCCGCGCCGAAGCGCTGCTCGATGCGGGACAGGAAGGTTGCCGTGAGCGCTATTTCCGGGAGCAGCAGCAGGACCTGTGCGCCGCCCGCCAACGCCGCCGCCATGGCTTCGAAATAAACTTCCGTTTTGCCCGAGCCGGTGACGCCATCGAGCAGCACGACCTTGTGGCTGCGCGAAGCGACAACAGCGCGAAGTTCCTGTGCCGCCTTCTCCTGATGGCGTGAGAGTGCTACGGCGCCGGCGTTGAGATTGGGCGTTTTGAAGGGCTGAAGTGCTGGCAGCGTTACCTGTTCGAGAGAGCCATCCTTCACCATGGCTTTCACCACCGAGACACCGACACCCGCGGCCTGCGCCAGCTCCCCTGCCCGCATGGCAAAACCTTCGCGCGCCGCCTCAAGCACCCGGGTTCGTTGCGGCGTCAGGCGTTTGGGTGCGGCGCCGCTCACGCGGTAGGCCTGTTGCTCCCGCGGCGAGCCGAAAGCCTCCGGCACGCGCAACACCATGCGGAGCACATTGCCTGCGGGCTCAAGGTAATAGGCGGCGCACCAATCGACGAACTTTCGGTGGACATCGCTCATGGGCGCCATGTCGAAGCGTTCTGTTATGTCGCGGAGCTTGGTGCCTTCGGGCGCTTCCTGCCGGAGCCCCCAGACCACGCCGATCATCGAGCGGGGACCCAGCGGCACAAGCACATAATCGCCCGCCGCCAGCACCATATCCGTGGGGATCCGGTAGGAGTAAGGGCCTTCCAGTTTGAGCGGCAGCAACACATCGGCAATCGGGACGGTCATTGTGCTGCAATAGTCTTGGACCGTTGCCCCTTCCAGCCCTATATCGGCGCGCCATGAAGCACGAAGTCCTTCAGCACGACGCGCCCCATGTGCGGGAGATCGTCTATTGGGAGCCATCGCGGCTGGCGGAGCGGCTGCGGGGGCAGAAGCATCTCACGCTGCTTGAAAGCGTTTTGCGGCAGGAGCATCTGGGGCGCTATTCCTTCCTCGCCTGCAACCCCAGCCTGACCCTTACGGCGGAGGGCGGCAAAGCTTTTCTCAATGGCGTGATGCAGGACGAAGCGCCGCTTAAAGTACTTGACCGCCTGCTTGCTGAGCACCGCAAATCCCACGTGCAGGGCTTGCCTCCGTTTCAGGGAGGATTTGCTGGGTTCATCTCTTACGAGTTTGGCAGGAGCCTTGAGCCTCATGCTCGCATTTCGGATTTCACGCCGCTCTGTCCTGACATGATGCTGCATCTCTATGACACCGTCGTTGCTTTCGACCACATGCAGGAGCGTGCGTGGATTATTGCGTCTGATCCACGTGAGGTCGATGCGCTTGAAAAGCTGCTGAGCTTGAAACCCGATGCAAGGGGCTTCCATTCGATTGCCGGATGGGCTTCCAACTTTACCCGCGAAGATTATGAAAGTGCTGTCGCCCACACTGTTGAGTACATTCTCGACGGCGACATCTTTCAGGCCAATATCACCCAGTGCTTCACGGCGGCCATCCCTGAGAACTTCGACGCTCTGGCATTCTACTTGTGCCTTCGCGAGAAAAACCCGGCGACCTTCGCGGCCTTTCTGGACTATGGCGATATCCAGATTGCTTCGAGTTCGCCCGAGCGCCTGTTGAATTTCGACGGCAAGACCGTTGAGGCCCGGCCCATCAAGGGCACGAGGCGCCGCGATGCCGATCCGGCGCGCGATGCGGCCCTGATCGCGGAACTTGCATCAAGCCGCAAGGACCGCGCCGAGAATGTGATGATCGTCGATCTGCTGCGCAACGATCTTTCGCGCGTGTGCGCTCCGGGAAGCGTGCGCGTGCCGGTGCTCTGCGGGTTTGAATCCTATGCTTCGGTGCATCATTTGACCTCCGTCATCACCGGCGAATTGCGTGATGGCAAAACTGTGGGCGATCTCATCGCCTCGATTTTTCCGGGCGGCTCGATCACCGGCGCTCCCAAAATCCGCGCGATGGAGATCATCGCCGAGATCGAACAGGTTCCGCGCGGCGTCTATTGCGGCTCGATCGGCTATATCGGATTGAACGGGCATGTTGACCTCAACATCGCCATCCGGACCGCCTTGTTCAGCGGCGGCGTAGCGCGGGTACAGGGCGGCGGCGGCATCACCGCGCGCTCGAGCCCCGCCGCGGAATATGAGGAAAGCCTCGTCAAGGTGAAGCGCATCATGGAAGCGTTTCAGCCATGATCCTTATCATTGATAATTATGACAGCTTCGTCCACAACATCGCCCGCTACTTCGAGGAACTGGGCGAAGTTCCGCATGTGGTGCGCAATGACGCTGTCGAGGCATCCGATCTCAAAACCAAGGCAATCGTCATCTCGCCCGGCCCCTGCACGCCGCGCGAGGCGGGCCAGTCCCTGAACATTGTGCGCGAACACTCCGGCAAGCTGCCGATCCTTGGCATCTGCCTTGGCCATCAGGTGATCGGCGAAGCCTTCGGCGGCAAGGTGCATCGCGGAAAGCGCCCCATGCACGGCGATTCCTCGGAGATCATTCACGATGGCTCAGGCGTCTTCGCAGGGCTTCCCGATCGCTTCAACGCCGGGCGTTACCACTCGTTGATCGTCGATCTTGAAGGGAGCGAAACCCCGCTCGATGTGACGGCCCGCAGCGACGACGGCGAGATCATGGGGCTGAAGCATCGCGGCCACCCAACCTTCGGTGTGCAATTCCACCCCGAATCGATCCTGACCGAGCACGGCTACGACATGCTGCGGAATTTTCTGAAGGTGGCTGCGTGATCGAAGGCGACCTGCCACTTCAGCCCACCGATCGGGGCTTGCTGCTGGGCGATGGCGTTTTTGAAACCTTGCTGATCATCGACGGCGTGGCTTTGTGGCGTGAAGCTCATCTGGCGCGCATGGGGGAGTCCTCGCGGGAGCTTGGCATATCCTTTGATGTTGGGAAGATTGCGAGAGCCATCGATGGCCTCCTCGCCCGTACTTCGACGGGTGCCCATGTGCTGCGCATAACTCTCACCCGTGGGCGTGCGGCGCGGGGACTTGCCGGTGAGGGAAATGCGCCCACACTTCTGGTCAGCATTGACTCTTTCTCAAAGGATTTGCTGTTCCAGCCCGTTCGGCTGGCAACTTCGTCCATCCGCCGCAATGAACAGGCACCCTCCTCCCGCCTCAAGACGCTCTCCTATATCGACAATATCGCGGCCGCGCGGGAAGCTGCCGCCAAAGGCGCCGACGACGCTCTGATGCTCAACACCGCCGGGAATGCAGCAAGCTCGACCATTGCCAATCTCTTTCTTGTCAAGGGCGAGCAACTGATCACCCCATCACTTGATCAGGCAATTCTGGCCGGCATCATGCGCCGGGTTTTGCTCGATGAAGCCGCGGATCTCGGACTGAGGCCTGTCGAACGCACCGTGGCTCCGTTTGAACTCAAGACGGCCGATGCTGTGTTCCTCACCAACAGCTTGCGCTTCATCCGGCCCGTTACGGAGCTGGATGGAGTTGCCATGGGAACCAGGGATTTGAATTTCCTGGTCGAGCGCCTGCGCGATCTTGCAAAGCATCAGGGGGCGAGTTCTATTCCCGTCATTCCGGCAAAAGCCGGAATCCCGCTTTGAATGCCAAGCGGGACCCCGCGTTCGCTGGGGTGACGGATAAGCGCGGTTGAATTGAGCAGTTTGCGCGCTTACATCTTGTGCCATGAAATTCTTCGTCGATACGGCCGATGTGAAAGAGATTCGCGAGCTTGCCGAAGTGGGCCTGCTCGACGGCGTCACCACCAACCCCTCGCTGGTGGCCAAGGCGGGCCGGCCTTTCAAGGACGTGATCGCCGAGATCTGCGCCATCGTCGAGGGGCCGGTGAGTGCCGAAGTGACAGCGCTTGACGCCGAAGGCATGATCCGCGAGGGCAAGGAGCTTCGCAAGATCGCCAAGAATGTCGCGGTCAAGGTGCCGATGACGCTGGACGGCCTCAAGGCCTGCAAGCAGCTCGCCTCGGAAGGAACGATGGTCAATGTCACGCTCTGCTTCAGCGCCAACCAGGCGCTGCTTGCCGCCAAGGCGGATGCCACTTTCATCTCGCCATTCCTCGGCCGGCTCGACGATATTCACTTGGATGGCACCGAGCTCATCGCGGAAATCCGCCGGATCTACGACAATTACGATTTCGCCACGGAAATTCTCGCAGCTTCGATACGCACGCCCCTGCATGTGAAGCAGGTGGCTCTGATCGGCGCCGATATCGCCACCGTGCCACCTTCCGTACTCAAGGCATTGGTCAAGCATCCCCTGACGGACAAGGGGATCGAATCCTTCCTGGCCGACTGGAAGAAAACCGGGCAATCGATTTTGTGATCGTTGAACACGCGATCCTGGATGTGGGGCTAGGGAAGGCCGCAGCCTTCGAGCAAACCATGCGAGCGGCCCTGCCCTTGATTGCGGCGACACCAAGTTTCCTCGGTCTTGAAGTCCGGGCCTGCGTTGAAACGCGGGATCGCTATTTACTGTTAGTCCGCTGGGAAACGCTGGAGGCGCACACCCAGGGGTTTTCGAGCTCGGATCGTTACGCGAAATGGCCGGCGCTGCTTCATCATTTCTATGAGCCCTTGCCCCTGGTCGAACATTACGGCGAATCGATTTATTGTCAGTCCGCAATCGGCACAGCGGGAACCCAGACATAGCCTTCATCGTCGATGATCATGCATTCGCGGAGGCCGTGGGGCTTGTCCATGGTTCCACTCAATATCGTCCAGCCGCCAGCTCTCGCATTGCTCTCTGCGCGGTCGGGATCGCAGCCATAGACGCGAAGCTCGACCCCGGCGCCGCGGCCTTCCACGCCAGCGACCACGCCGATGAAGGGATGATCGCCATAGGTATGATCGGCATGGAACATGAAGTCGCCGCCGGCCAGTTTCATGGCGGCGAAATCTTCATCGTCGTAGAAACTGGCGGCGCCGAGGACATCGCGGGCGAATTTCACCGCGCGCGCCACATCGGTCACCAGAAGGTTAAAGCCGAGCCCCTTAAGCGCGCGGCCGTAGTCCGCCGCTGATACCGGTGGCGACTGGTCGGGCCTTCGTTTCTTCATACTCCCAGAAGAACATGGCCCTGGCCGTCCTGTCCATGCCACATCACGGTGCAGGCGGGAATCCGCTTTGGGTCCGAGATGCCATAGCGCTTCATGGCCAACAGGAAGACGACTGCGGCATCGGTTACGGCCTCAGGCAAATCCGCCGTGGCCAGGCCGCCATCGAGAATTTGCGCCAGATGATGGCCCGCCGCCTCGGTCATTCTGGCAGCCTCCCTGGCGCTGAGGCCAACCGCGGCGCGCCAGCTTTCCAGAAGGTCCGCATGATCGATTTCGGCCACTACGTCGTTGCCGATCATGAAGGAAAGATTACCGCGCGAGGCAGCGCCATCATGGCTGCGGCCGGAGCGATAACCGGGGCAGGTGAGCGTGAATGCCGGAACCTCGCTTATGTCGCTGAAATCGAAACGCATGAACACACCTCACACGAAACCCGGCAACATCATGCGCCGCCGCCATTGCCAATTGATTAAGCCGGCCCATGGCAGACGGCCTCGATATTGTGGCCATCGGGATCAAGCACGAAAGCGCCGTAATAATCGGGATGGTAGTGGGGCCGGAGCCCCGGCGCGCCATTGTCGCGGCCTCCCGCGGCCAGTGCTGCCTTGTAAAAGGCATCGACGGCCTTGCGGCCGGGTGCGGTGAAGGCCACGTGGATGCCGGGTGAATGGGCTTTCCCAACGCCGATCCAGAATTGCGGCCGGTCCTTCCCGAAACCGACGTGGGCGCCTTCGTGACCCGACATCTCAGGGGGAATCTCCATCAGGCAGCGAATACCAAGGGGCGCCAGCGCCTTGTCATAAAATGCCTTGGCGCGGTCGAAATCCGCGGTCGAAAATCCGATATGGTCCAACATGGCAAGCCCCCTCGATCTCGTTAAAAGAAGCCGGACTGTTGCGGAAACAAGGTTCACCGGTCAATGGCGGCGTTCTTGTGGACGGGCATTGTTCAAGCCTGTAGCTTCCCCGCAAGCTGGAGTTTTAGTGTGGCGAAGTTGAAATATCTCGATCTGCGCAAGAAGGTGATCGCGACCTGTCTCAGAATGAACGCCCAGAGGATAAACCAGGGCACATCCGGAAACGTCAGCGTACGGACGTCCGGCGGTTTCTTTATCACCGCCTCCGGCATTCCTTATGATAGAATGAGGCCGGAGCATGTGATCGAGATGGATTTCGACAGTGGCTATCGGGGCCGCTATCTGCCTTCGACCGAATGGCGCATGCACATGGATATTTACAGGCAACGCCCGGAGGCCATGGCGATCATCCATACCCATTCGATTTATGCAACGGCGCTGGCCTGCCTGCGGAAGGACATCCCCTCGTTCCATTATATGATCGGGGTTGGCGGCGGCACCACACTGCGCTGCTCGGACTATGCCGAGTTTGGGACCCAGGCGCTGTCCGATACCATGCTGAAGGCGCTGGAAGGGCGCGCTGCCTGTTTGCTCGCCAATCATGGCCAGATCGTCTTCGGCCCCAGCCTTGAGAAGGCCCTGTGGCTGGCGGGCGAAGTCGAAACCATCTGTCATCAATATTGGGCAGCACTTCAGGCGGGCGAGCCCGTGATCCTGAGTGAGGCTGAGATGGCATCCGTGCTGGCGCGCTTCAAGACCTATGGCAAACAGCAAGCCGAACTCGCTCCCGGAGAGGCGCATGCGGTGCAAGGACCAGTGCGCCGCGATCGTCCTTCTGCACACAAGAAACAAGCATCGTGATCGCCAACATCTCCGCACTCGCTAGCGAACTCAAGGCGCGCGCCGAAGCTGCCCGCCCGGTGACGGTGGGCCTTGCCGGCGCGGGGCAGATGGGAACCGACATTGTGGTGCAACTCGCCCTCATGCCGGGCTTGCGGCTTGGGGCCGTGGCCGAGATCGATATTCCCGTTGCCATCGATGCGGCACTTCTTGCCGGTCACGATCGCGCCAACATCGTTGAAGCCAATTCCGCATCGGCGATCGATCAGGCGATCGAGCAGCGACGGCTAGCGGTCACCTCCGATCTTGCGGCGTTGGCGGCGGCGGGGCGGATCGACGTGGTGATCGACGCCACCGGCAATCCCAATATCGGCACGCGTTTCGCACTCGACGCCATCCGCAACGGCAAGCCCGTCGTCATGCTGAACGTCGAGGCGGACATCACCATCGGGCGCCACCTTCACAACGAAGCACGCAGAGCAGGCGTCGTTTATACCGGCGCTGCCGGCGACGAGCCCGCGGCGGCGCTGGAGATTATCGGCTTTGCCCAGTCGCTGGGCCTCAACATCGTGTGCGCGGGCAAGGGCAAGAACAATCCGCTGAAGTTCGATGCCGTGCCCGCCGACTATGAGAAGGAAGCGCGCGAGCGCAACATGAATGCGCGCATGCTGGTGGAGTTCGTCGACGGCTCCAAGACCATGATCGAGATGGTGGCCATCGCCAATTGCACGGGCCTCGTGCCCGATCGCCCCGGCATGCATGGCCCTGCCGCCACGCGAGACGAACTTGCTTCCGTTCTCGTCCCGAAATCCCAAGGCGGTGTTTTGTCGAAAGCGGGTTGCGTCGATTATACGATCGGCAAGGGAGTGGCGCCCGGCGTCTTCTGCATCGTCGAGGCGAAGCATCCGCGTGTGCTGGAGCGCATGGTCGATCTCAAGGTGGGGAAAGGGCCGTTCTTCACAATCTTCCGGCCCTATCATCTGACCAGCCTCGAAGTGCCGCTGTCAGCGGCGCGCGCGGTGCTGCACGGCCGCGCCGACATGGTGTCGCTCGATCATCCCGTGGCGGAGGCGGTAACGGTCGCCAAGCGCAATCTGAAAACAGGCGAGACCTTGGGCAAGATCGGCGAGACCGAATACCGCGCCTGGGCCATGACGGCCAGCGAAGCGCGCCGCGCCAATGCGATTCCCCTGGGCCTCGCCGAAGGTGCGCGGATCGTCAAGCCCGTGAAGGCCGGCGACTATCTGACCTACGGCAATTGCGTTCCCGACGATTCACTCATCGTCACGCAAATCCGAAAACGCCTCGACCAGGACGATGCCCACTTGCATACGCTGTAGGCGGCAGGAAACGATTATTCACCTGATCCGCATTCCGGCGAAAGCCGGAATCCCGCTTGCAACTGCGCAGGTGTCCAATATCATAGAGTTTCAGCCTAAGCGGGATGCCAGCGTTCGCTGGCATGACGGAGTGAGGGAATTTCGATGTTGGTGAGGCTATCTCCTAGCCGGACGGTCCTGGCATATTGAGGCGTGAGTGGTTCAACCCGATAAACCCGTGACCAAATTCACGTCACGCCGTGCCTGGCTGACCTCGGAGCATCCGCTGCCTTGGCTGCTGCCCGCTTCGGCGCTGATGATCGTCTTCGGCATCTATCCGCTGCTCTATGCCTTCTGGCTGTCGCTGCACAAACGCAATCCGGTGCTCCGCAAGAACGTTTTCGATCCTGCCCACAATTGGCTGAAGGCCGCAGGCGATGACCGCGTGTGGGATGCGATCATAACCACGTTCACCTACACCGGTATTGCCTTGGCCATCCAGCTCGTGCTCGGCATGGCGATAGCGCTGCTTCTGGATACCGATCGCAAGGGCTACGGCATTTTGCGCGCCATGATGACACTGCCGCTGGTGGTGCCGCCCGCTGTCACGGCCATGATGTTCCTGCTCATGCTCGATGGCTCCTTCGGCGTCCTGAGCCGGGCACTTTATGAAACGGGACTGTGGTCGCCGCAGTTTCCCATCCTTGCCACCAGTTCATCGGCGCTCGCGGGCGTGCTGCTCGCCGATATCTGGCAGTGGACGCCGTTCATGGTACTTATCATGATGGCGGGGCTGCGCTCCTTGCCAAAGGAGCCCTTCGAGGCTGCTGCCATCGATGGTGCCACCGCAACCCAGGCTTTCATCAGGCTCACCTTGCCGATGATGTCGAAGGTGATTGCCATCGCGGTGCTGATCCGCGGCGTCGATCTGTTCCGTATCTTCGACTATGTGAAGGTGATGACGGATTCAGGCCCCGGCACCGCTACTGAAACGCTGACCTCCTATGCGGGCCGCATCTATTTCACCGGCGATTTTCCCTATGCTTCGACATTGTCGCTGTTGACACTCATTCTGGTGATCGTGGCATCGACCCTGTTCATGCGGATTTTCCGGGTGCGGCTGTGATGGAACAGTCTTTCGCCAAGCGCACCTTGCGTGACGTTGCCGCCGTATCCGTGGTCGCATTGTTCATGTTCCCGTTGCTGTGGTGGGCGCTCACCTCGATCAAGCCCATGTATGCGATCTTCGACAAGGATCGCGTGGTGTGGTTCGATTTCGTGCCCACACTCATCAACTATGCCGTGGTGCTGCTCGGCTGGTCGCGCGCCGAACTTGCCATCGACAGCGGCTCGACCTTCGGCGTGGGCGGCACCAGTTCCTACGACTCGCGCCAGACCATGATCGACTCGGTGGTGATCTCCGTGGGCTCCACCGCGCTCACCATGACCATCGCGGTGTTCGCCGCCTATGCCCTGTCGCGCATGGCCTTCCGGGGACGCAATAGTTATCTGAACTGGGTGCTGGGCCAGCGTTTCCTGCCGCCCATCGCCATCATCGTGCCGCTGGTCACCATGTACAAGGTGGCGGGCATGCGCGACACCGACAGTCTCTTTCTCGGCTATGTCGGCTTGATCTTCATCCACGCCCTGATCAACCTTCCCATCGCCGTGCTGCTGATGAAATCCTTCTTCGACGATGTGCCCAAGGATGTGGACGAAGCGGCGATGATCGATGGCGCCACGCGCTGGCAGACCTTCGGCAGGATCGTGCTGCCGATGGTGCGGGGCGGCATCGCCGCCGCGGCGGTTCTCTGTTTTATTTTCTCCTGGACCGAATTCCTGCTATCGCTGTTCCTGACAACGATCATCCGCACGGTTCCGGTCAAGATTTCGACATTTGTGACATCGACGGGCTCGGAATGGGGCTTCATCTCGGCACTCGGCACCGCCGCCATCGTGCCGGGCTTCATCTTCATTCTGCTCGTGCAGAGGCATCTGGTCCGCGGCCTTACCCTTGGCTCTCTCAAGGAGTAAAGTCGCGGACGGGACGAACATAAACAGTGGGAGGATCACATGAGTTTCAGATACCACGACAAGCTCACCTTCATCAGCGACGCGGCGCGGGACTTCGCCGCAAGGCGTATCAGCAAGCGCGACTTCCTGCGCAAGACGGCTTTCGCCGGGGTTGGCTTCTCTGCTTTCGCCGCCGGAATGCTGGGCGGAGGCCGCCGCGGCGGCCTCTTTTCCGGCACGCCCGCCGAAGCGCAAACGCCGGATGATGTGGCCAAGTGGCTCAAGGATGTCGGCGGCCAGTTCAAGGGCGCCAAGGTGCGCTACACGTCGGAAGCGACGCCTCCGACCGTGGTGCTGAACCAGATTAAGAACGAGTTCACCGAACTCACCGGCATCGAAGTTGAGGTTGAGATCGTTCCGCTTGAACAGGTGCTCGCCAAGGCGACGCAGGATGTGCAGGGCCAGCTTGGCACCTACGATGTCTATTATCTCGATCAGTCCTGGGTTGCCACGTTCTCGGAAGACACTATCGATCCGCAGCAATATTATAAAGATAAACCTGAGCTGGCGATGCCGGATTTCGATTGGGACGATTTCTCCAAGCCCCTGGTCGATGGGCTTGCCATGTACAATGGCAAGATGGTGGGCGTGCCCTTCGACATTCCGATCTTCATCACCATGTACCGCAAGGATATCCTCGAGAAGCACAAGATCGCGCCGCCCACTAATTTCGATGAGTTCACCGCGGCGGTGAAGATGGTGACCGAAGCCGAGAAGGCCAACGGCATTTACGGCACGGGCCTGCAGGCGAAGTCGGGCCACTATTCGCTCGAATGCGACTGGACGGCGGCTGTGTGGGGCCATGGCGGCTCGATCTTCGGCGCCGACAAGAAGTTCAGGGGCAATGACGAACAGGGAGTCAAGGGTCTCCAGTGGTATCAGGAGATGCTGAAGAACGCACCCGCGCAATCGACGGCGTCGACCTGGGACGGCCAGTTCCAGATGATGCAATCGGGCCAGGTGGCGCTGGTCAACAGCTGGGATGAGTTCTTTCCTGGACTCGATGCCGATGACTCCAAGGTCAAGGGCCTGTGGGAGCATTTGCGCCCGATCTCATCGGTCAGCGGTGTCCGTCCCGCGTCGGAAGCGGGCTTCGGCGAAATCCCCAATGTTGGCCACCAGGGCGGCTCGGTGCTTGGCCTCTCCAAATATTCCAAGAACGTCGATGCCGCGTGGATCTTCATGCAATGGGCCTGCTCGAAAGATGTCATGACCCGCTGCACGTTGCTTGGCGGTTTCGCACCCATGCGCATTTCTTCTTTCGAGGATCCGCGCGTCAAAGCCAAGGCCGTTGTAGGCCCCGGCACCACGCGCCATCTCGAAACGGTGAAATGGACCATCGACAATGTCATCGCCTCCGAGCCCGACATGCCGCTGTGGGCGGGTTTCTCCAACAATGAAATCCCGGTCGAACTGGGCAAGCTGCTCACCGGCCAGGATTATGGCGGCGATGCCAAGAAGTGCATGGATAATGTGGCTGCATTGATCGACAAGGCAGTGGCTGACGCTGGCCTCTAAGCTCTCCAACTCTGTCATCCCCGGGCTTGTCCCGGGGACCCATCCAAGACAAAAGTAGGTTGCGTACGGGTTGCCGGGACAAGCCCGGCAATGACAAGGTTTTGAGCGTCGGCGTGGATGGCCAAGCATATTGTAATCGGCATCGACTCCTCGACGACGGCCACCAAGGCCATTGCCTGGGACCGATCGGGCCGGACCGTGGGCGAAGGCCGAACAGCGGTGGCACTCTCCACGCCGGAACCCGGCTGGTTTGAGCAGGAAGCCTCCGATTGGTGGACGTCGACGGTCTCCGCACTCCGCCAACTTGCAACCCAGATCGACATATCCCAAGTTGCCGCACTTGCCATTTCCAACCAGCGCGAAACCTTTGCGCAATTCGATGGGGGCGGTGTGGCGCTTCGCGCCGGCACGGTGTGGCTCGATTCACGCGCCACCGAGGAAGTGATCGAGCTTTCCAATCGCCTGGGCACCGATCGCATTCACAGGATTTCCGGCAAGCCGCCCGATGTGGTGCCTTGTCTCTATCGCTGTGCATGGTTTCAGAAACGTATGCCCGATATGTGGCGCAGCATGGCCATAACGGCGGAGGTCCATGGCTATCTTACCTTCAAGCTCACGGGCGAATGGGTTACCTCGACAGCCTCCGCCGATCCCATGGGGCTGCTCGATCTTGCGAGCCGCGACTGGTCGGACGAACTCTTAGGCGCCGTGGGTCTCAATCGAAAGCGCGTTCCAAAACTTTGTTCGCCCGGTGAGATCATGGGAGAAGTAACGCGCGCTGCGGCCGATGCCACGGGGCTTGCCGCGGGAACGCCGGTGATCGCCGCGGGCGGCGATGGGCAGTGCGCTGGAACGGGCACGAATGTTTTCAGGCCGGGACGCGCCTATATCAACATGGGTACTGCGGTAGTCTCCGGCAATTTCGGCCGTGAGCCCCGTTGCCATCGCGCTTTCCGCACCCTGACTGCGGTTGCCGAACAGGGCTTCATCTATGAATCATCGATCCGCACCGGGACCTTTCTGGTGAACTGGATGACCCAGCACATGTTCGGGCTCGACAATGCGCAAGCGAGTCGCATGCTGGGGCTGCTTGAAGGCGAAGCCGCCGCAGTGCCGATCGGTTGCGAAGGGCTGGTGACCGTTCCCTATTGGTCCGGCTCCATGACGCCTCATTGGGATTCGGAGGCCCGCGGCGTCATCGCAGGCTTTACGGCCTCGCACACGCGCGGCCATGTCTATCGCGCCATGATGGAAGGGATTGCGCTGGAGCAATCGCTGATCACCGCCGAGATCGAAAAGGCCGTGAGTCCGATCGATCATTTCGTGGCGATCGGCGGAGGTGCTGCGTCACCCCTCTGGTGCCAGATCCTTGCCGATTGTTCGGGCCGTCCCGTGCTCCGCTCTGATACGGTGGAGGCATCTTCGCTCGGTGCCGCCATCGCCGCCGCCAAGGGTGCGGGCTGGTACGGGACGATCACGGATGCCGCCGCGGCCATGGCCGGGAAATTCACCGCAAGCTTCACGCCCGATGACCGCGCCCACGCCCGCTACAAGGAGCTTCTCGCCGTCTATGCCGATCTTTGGCCCGTGCTTTCCAATTGGAATGCCCGCTTGGCCGCCTTCGCGCGCGGAGGTAATGCGTGACCGATTTGAACGCCTTGATCCGCGATGTCGTGGCGGGTACCTGGGCTGATCCTGAAACCGGCAAGACCGCCGCGGTTCCCTTCGAGGCGATCATGCTTGCCGAGACGCTGGATGGCGGTGAGGCCGATGTGCTGGCGCCGCTCAAGCTCGGCAAAAGGCTTGCCGTTGTCAGCGATACCAACACTGTCGAAGCTATGGGCCGCCGTGTCGCCAAGCATGTGAAGGCGCTTGGCGCCATCGAGGATGTGGTGCTCCCCGGCACGCTCCATTGCGACGAGCCGACAATCGCCATGGTGCAGGAGAAGACCCGCCATGCCGATGCCGTCATCGCCGTGGGCTCAGGCACGCTCACCGATATATGCAAATACGCGACCTTCAAGGACGGCCGCCCCTATGCGGTGTTCGGCACCGCGGCCTCGATGAACGGCTATGCGGCGACCACTGCGTCGGTCACCCTCGACAACGGCTACAAGACATCCCTTCCCGCCCATGCGCCGCGCGGCATCTTCATCGATCTCAAGGTCTCGGCGGAGGCTCCCGCGTGGCTGTCGGCGGCGGGGCTTGGCGACAGCCTTTGCCGTTCCACCGCGCAGATCGACTGGTGGGCCTCGCACCGTCTGTTCGGCACCGCTTATTCGAGCATTCCCTATACGCTGATCGGCGCGGACGAACCCGCGATGTTGAAATCCGCCGCGGGCCTCGCCACGCACGCGCTTGAAGCCAACGGTCATTTGCAGCGCGTCCTCACCCTGTGCGGTCTCGGCGTATGCTTTACCGGCACCTCGCACCACGGCTCCATGGGCGAGCATCAGGTTTCCCACTGGATCGATATGTTCGCGGGTGCGGCTCATCCCGGCACCATTCATGGCCAGCAGGTGGGCGTGGCCTCACTGGCGATGGCGAGATTGCAGGCCGAACTGCTCGCCTTGGACAAGCCGCCGGCGATCAAGCCAACCTCTATTGTGGAAGCCGAATTCGTGGCACGTTACGGCGAAAGCATCGGGCGCATGTGTTACGCGGAAGCAAAGAAAAAATCCTTCGACAAGGCCGGCGCTGAAGCCTTCAACCGGAAACTCCAGGACCTGTGGCCACTGCTTTGTGAAGAACTCCGCCCTTTCGCCATGGACCCCGCCACCATGAAAGCCGCCCTTCAAGCCGCGGGCGGCCCCGTCACCGCGACCGAGCTCGGCTTGCCCCGCCAGGTTTGGCGCGATGCCATGAAACACGCCCGCCACATCCGCAACCGCTGGTCCTTCCTCGACCTCGCCGACGACGCCGGCCTCCTCGACGATTTCCTCCAGAGGGACGAGCAGTGAGTTGTACTTTCTTCACCTCTCCCCTTCGGGGAGAGGGAGGGGCCCGCGCAAAGCGCGGGAGGGTGAGGGCCGTGTTTCACATTCCATATTCATCTGGCGCTAACACTGCGTGGATCGTGGCCAGCACAGCTTCAATATCTTTCAGAACATCGTCGTTCCAGAATCGCAATACAAGGAACCCGCTAGCTTCCAGTTCGCGCGTGCGCTGCACATCATATGCGGCTGCGTCTGCATGCTGGCCACCATCCAGTTCGACGACGAGCTTTGCTTCGATGCAAACGAAATCCGCCACGTACCCGCCAATGGGAAATTGCCTACGGAATTTCCGGTTGCCGAGCTGGCGGTTGCGCAAGCGCGACCATAGCTTCGTTTCGGCATCGGTCTGGTTCCGGCGCAGCGTCTTCGCGAACTCTGTCGTATGGAGTTTCACAGCCCCTCACCCTCCCATGCTTCGCATGGGCCCCTCCCTCTCCCCGAAGGGGCCTGTTGCGCAAAGGTGGGAGGGGGTGAGAATGGGTAGGTGGAAGTCGCATGAACGGCATTTTTGCGTTCGTTCGATTGCCGTTGTGCATGACTTGGGGTGTGGGAAGGGATTTCGGGCGCAATTATCCCGTGATG
>JBGTJO010000160.1:0-8984 GCA_041745135.1 Aestuariivirga sp.
TAGAGGGCGTTCGATTTAGGCGCTGTGGCGATATAGACGGTGGCCTGCGCCAGGGCGAGTTCGCCCTCGGGGCTTCCCAGGAAATCGAAGGCATCCTTGGCGGCGAGCGCTTGCGTGACGGCTTGCGGGTCGGCAAGGCCCACATCCTCAATCGCCATGCGCACGAGCCGGCGCGTCAGGTAGAGAGGGTCTTCGCCCGCCACCAGCATGCGCGCCAGATAATAGAGTGCGGCATCGGGGTCCGAGCCGCGTACGGATTTATGCAGGGCGGAAATCAGGTTGTAGTGTCCGTCGGCCGCCTTGTCGTATAGCGGCATGCGCTTTTGCACGGTCTTGGTCAGAGTTTCCGGTGTCAGCGGTTCGGCGCCTTCAGGGACGGCGGAGAAGATTTCCTCGACGAGATTGAGAATGTAGCGGCCGTCGCCATCGGCCAAGGCGATCAATGCCTCGCGCGCCGCCGCGTCCACAGGGAGTGCGCGCTTCTCGAACATCTCGGCGCGGCCGATCAATGCGTCCATGGCAGCGGCATCGAGCCGGTTCAAGACCAACACCTGGCAGCGCGACAGGAGGGCTCCGTTCAATTCGAAGGAAGGATTTTCCGTGGTGGCGCCGATCAAGGTGATGGTGCCGTTCTCCACATAGGGCAAGAAAGAATCCTGCTGGGATTTGTTGAAGCGGTGGATCTCATCGACGAACAACAGCGTGCCGCGGCCCTGCTCGCGCCTCATGCGGGCCTGCTCGAAAGCCTTCTTCAAATCGGCAACGCCCGAGAACACCGCCGACATCTGTTCGAATATCAGCCCGGTTTCGCCCGCCAACAGGCGTGCGATTGTGGTCTTGCCGGTGCCGGGCGGGCCCCAGAAAATGATCGACGGGATGCGGCCTGCCGCCAGCATACGGGTGAGCACGCCATCAGCACCCACCAGATGATCCTGTCCCACGACATCGGAAAGTTTTTGCGGCCTCAGCCGGTCGGCCAAGGGGCGCGGCGCGTCGTCGCCCAGTCCCGCGGCCTCGAAGAGATTTGCCATCAACGCAATAGGCCGTCATTCCGGCGAAAGCCGGAATCCCGCTTTGCTCCAAGCGGGACCCCAGCTTCCGCTGGGGTGACGGTACTAAAGGCAGCGGCGAAGCAAGACTTCATCGATCCCGCTTCTAACCGCCGACGGCGAGCTTCAAGACGCGGCCTCCGCGATTGACCGCGATCCGCCAATAGCCATCGCCGGTGACCAAGGCCTGCTGCAAGGCGGCAACGCTGTCGATGGCGGTGCCGTTAATCTCGAGGATCACATCCCCCTTGCGCAAAAAGCGCCGTGCCGGGCCACCCTTGATCGCCGCCACAGCAACACCGGTAGCGTCGGGTTTCAGGCCGAGCTCATCTGCGACGGCGGGGGAAAGGTTGGCGGCCACCATGCCGGCCAGCGGATTTTGGCCTTCGATCAAGGTTTCATCGCGGGCCGTCGTTTCGGGCGCCGCAGTGAGGGTGATGCTGATCTCGATGCGCTTGCCGCCGCGCTGGTATTCGACGATCTGCACCGAGCCGATGGCCGAGGTGGCGGCCCGGTAGCCGAGCTCGCGGGCGTTCTCGACCGGCCTGCCCTCAAGGGCCAGAACCACGTCACCCCGCTTCAATCCGGCTTTGGTCAAGGGGCTGTCGGGATGCAGGCTGACGATCAACGCGCCTTCGGGCCTGGCGAAACCCAAGCTGTCGGCAATCTCCTGGGTGACATCCTGTAGCTCGACCCCGAGCCACGGGCGCTTGACCGCCTTGCCGGTCTCAGCCGACTGTACAACGGTCTTCACCATGTTGACGGGGATGGCGAAGCCGATGCCGATGGAACCGCCGGAGCGCGAGAAGATCGCCGTGTTGATGCCGACAAGTTCGCCCGCCATGTTCACCAGCGCGCCACCGGAGTTGCCGGGATTGATGGCGGCATCCGTTTGGATGAAGAACTGATAATCGGAAATGCCGACCTGAGTGCGGGCGAGTGCCGAGACGATGCCGTTGGTCACCGTTTGGCCGACACCGAAGGGATTGCCGATGGCAAGAACGAGATCGCCCACTTCGAGCGCATCGGAATCGCCCAATGGCAAGGCGGGAAGCTCCTCGTCGGGAGCCTCGATCTTCAAAACGGCAAGGTCCGTGCGTTCGTCGGTGAGCAGGAGCTTGGCTTCGAACTCGCGCTTATCCGCCAACACGACGCGAATATCAGTACCACCCTTCACCACGTGATTGTTGGTGACGATAAGCCCTTGCGGGCCGACGATGACGCCTGAACCCAATGAGTTTTGCGCCCGCTCGCGGGGCCGTCCAAACGAGCCATCATCGCCGAAAAAGCGCCGGAAGAACGGATCGGCAAGCAGGCCGCGTTCGCGCTGCGCCACGACGCGCTTGGCATAAACGTTAACAACTGCCGGAGCCGTGGTCTTGACCACGGGTGCAAAGGAAAGCTGCATCGTGGCCGCGGAGTTCGGCACGGCCGTTTCGGCGAGTGCTGCGGTCCATCCCGATAAAACCAGGAATGCCGCCAGTAGTCCCGTTAGTTTACGCATCGAGCCCTCGTCGAATCAGTACGCCAATCTGCAAACAGGCTTTGGCGGCAAGATGGCCGCTGGTTTGTCATATTCCAGCATACCGCCATATGCTATCGAGCGACACCCATTACGGAGGATATCATGAACCCGTCCCCCGCGCTTCGCGCCACTCCGGAACTATCGCCGCAACGCTTTGCCGATGCGCTTGACGTGGCACAAAACCTGGCGCCGGAGGAAGCGCTGTTTTGCTTCAGTCCAGCACAGCTCCGGGCCCGGGCCGAAAGGTTTATGACGGGCTTTCCCGGCACAGTGAGCTTTGCGGTGAAATCGAATTCCTCTCTCCCCGTGTTAACCACTCTGGCTGAGGCGGGCCTTCGCCATTGGGATGTAGCCTCGGTTCATGAAATCGCAGCCGTGCGCGCTGTGGCGCCTGACGCCATCCTCCATTATCACAACCCGGTAAAATCGCGCCGCGAGATCGCGGATGCCTACAAGGTTTACGGCTGCCGCCGCTTCGCCGTGGATTCCCGCGAAGAGCTGGCAAAGATCGGCAATATCGCCGTTGGCGACGCCGATGTCGAAATCGCCGTGCGCTTGGTGCTGCCGCGCGAGCGCACCTCCTCGGCCCATGATTTTTCCACCAAGTTCGGAGCGCCCGATCATATTTGCGTCGAGCTGCTAAAGGACACGGTGGCGCGGGGGTTCAAGCCGATGCTGACTTTTCATCCGGGTTCGCAGGCGCGCGATCCCAAGACCTTCGCGCGCCATATCGAGGCGGCGGCGCGAATTGCAAAAACATCCGGTGTCAACATCGCCAAGTTGAATGTCGGCGGCGGCTTTCCGGCCGCCTACCTCCGCAGCACTGTGGGGCCGCTCTCGGCATTTTTCACAACCATCACCAAGGCGACGACGCGGGCCTTCGGTAAGGGTTCAGAACCGATGTTGGAATGCGAGCCGGGCCGCGGGCTGGTGGCCGATTGCATGTCGCTGCTGACGCGGGTGAAACTCGTGTGCAGCGATGGCGACGACATCTTCATCAATGACGGCGTCTATGGCGGGCTTATGGAATATATGCAGGTCAACGAATTGCAGCCGCCCTTCCGGGTGATCCGGGACGGCGAGATCGTGACCGGCGAGACGAAGCCCTGGAAGGTGTTCGGTCCCACCTGCGATCCCTTCGACGTGCTGCCGCACCTGCTCGACCTGCCGGCCGAGCTCCGCGAGGATGATTACATCGAATTCGGCACGTTGGGCGCCTATGGGCTGGCCACCAGTACAAGGTTCAACGGCTACGGCAGCCACGAGATCGTCGAGGTGGAGAAGGTGCTGCCGGTCTATTTCCCTTCTCCCATGGGGAGAAGGAGGGGCCCATCGCGTCAGCGATGGGAGGATGAGGGGATCAGGTCTCGCAATTGAAGCACCAGGTCCCCTCACCCTCCCAAGCTACGCTTGGGCCCCTCCCTCTCCTCGCAGGGGAGAGGGGTTAGCCGATTGCTTGTTTGAGGTCGGCGATCAGATCGCCCACATCCTCAAGCCCGACCGAGAGACGCAGCGCGCCGTCGCCGATGCCCATGAGGGCGCGGGCTTCGGGGCCGATATTGCGGTGGGTGGTGGTGGCGGGATGGGTGATCAGGGATTTAGTGTCGCCGAGATTGTTGGAAATGTCGATGATCGCGAGATTGCGCAGTACGTCGAAGGCCTTGGCCTTCCCGCCGGCCACGTCAAACGCCACCAGCGTGCCGCCCAGTTTCATTTGCTTGCGCGCCAGCTTGGCTTGAGCGTGGCTGTCATGATGGGGATAGTAGACGCGCTCCACGCCGGGGATTGAAACAAGCGCATCGGCAACAGCCGCGGCGGCGCGGCTTTGGGCTTCAACGCGGAGCTTCAGGGTTTCCATGCCCTTCAGCAACACCCAGGCGTTGAATGGCGAGATCGTGGGGCCGGTGTGGCGCAGAAACGGTTTCAGCAAATCTTCCTTGAATTTCTTGCTGCACAGAATGGCGCCGCCGAACACCCTGCCCTGCCCATCGGTGTGCTTGGTGCTGGAATAGAACACGATGTCCGCACCCATCTCCATGGGCTTCTGCAGGATAGGCGTAGCGAAAACATTGTCGACGATGGCCACCGCACCCGCGCGGTGGGCGATATCGCAGATCATCTCGACATCGAGCACCTCCAGCAGGGGATTGGATGGCGTTTCGAGGAACACGCATTTGGTCTTGGGGGTGATGGCGCGCTTCCATGCGGCGGCGTCGCTGCCGTCGACTAATTCATAGGTGACGCCGAAGCGCGGCAGGATCGCGGTGATGATCTGGTAATTGGAGCCGAACAGCGCGCGCGAAGCGACGATGTGATCGCCTGCTTTCAGCTGGCAGGCCAGCGATCCGAACGCCGCCGACATGCCCGAGGCAACCGCATAGCAGGCCTCCGCTCCCTCGAGCAGCCGCATGCGCTCCTCGAACATGGTGACAGTGGGATTGCCGTAGCGCCCGTAAACATACCCCTCTTCCTCGCCGGCGAAGCGGCGCTCGGCGGTTTCGGGATCGTCGTAGACGAAGCCCGAGTTGAGGTAGATCGCTTCGGAGGTTTCGCCATGGTGAGAGCGATCGAGCCCGCCGCGCACGAGTTTCGTGGCGTCGCCCCAGCGGGCGGGCGATTGCTCCTTGGCTTTCTTCTTCATCAGCTCTGCACCCAGGGAAGGCCCGCCGCCTTCCAGCCGCCGATGCGACCGCGGTGACCGTTTTGATCTTTGTCGCCCTCGAAGCCTTGCGCGACGTTCCAGGCGTTGGTGTAACCAGCGGCGGTCAAGGCCGACGCGGCGGAGGCCGAGCGGGCGCCCGAACGGCAGATGCACAGGATTTCGGTATCCTTGGACAAGCCCATCTGTTCGATCTCGCCGACGAAATTGCCATTGACCTGCATGTTCGGAAAAACCTGCCAGGAGAGGCGGATCAGCCGTTCAACGGCGGGGACGCCGACAAAAACCCACTCCGGCTGGCAGCGCGTGTCGATGAGCACGGCGGCTGAATTGTTCTGGAGCCGCTGATAGGCTTCCGCTGGGCTGATATCTCCTTGATGCATGGCCAAACTCATAATCGAAAGGCCGTTGCCCCGCAAAGGAAAATGGCGAGAATAGAGGAAGTTGCTATTAGCCTGTCATCCCCGGACTTGTTCCGGGGACCCATCGCCAACTCAAGCACCGCTCTTGAGTTTAGCATGGGTTGCCGGAACAAGTCCGGCAATGACAAAGAGAGGTCGGAGCCCCGCATGTCCAAATCCCTTCCCGCTCGCGCCGATGTTGTCATCATCGGCGGTGGCATCGTCGGCGCTTCTATTGCCTATCACCTGGGAAAGATCGGCATTACCAACACGGTGCTGCTGGAGCGGAAGCAGCTGACGTCCGGGACCACATGGCACGCGGCGGGATTGGTCGGGCAATTGCGGGCCTCGCGCAATTTGACCGAACTGGCGAAATACACCACGGGTCTATTCGAAGGGCTGGAGAACGAAACCGGGCAGGCCACGGGCTTCAAGCAGAACGGCTCGATCTCGATTGCGCTGACGGAAGGCCGCATGGAGGAGCTGAAGCGCGGCGCCTCCATGGCGAAGAACTTCGGTCTCTCCGTCGACGTTATCTCCACGGGCGAAATCAAGGAGCGTGTGCCGCATTATAATATGGAGAACGTGGCGGGCGGCGTGTTCCTGCCCAAGGACGGACAGGTCAATCCCATCGACGTGACGCAGGCGTTGGCGGCGGGAGCGCGGTCCTTTGGCGTCAGGATTTTCGAAAACACCAAGGTTACACGCATCATCGTCGAGAAAGGTGCTGCCGTAGGCGTGGAGACGGCGGATGGAACCGTCATGTGCGACAAGGTGGTGATCGCCGCCGGCATGTGGTCGCGCGAGCTTGGCCGCTCCATCGGCGTCAACATTCCGCTCCATGCCTGCGAGCATTTCTACATCGTATCGGAACCCATTGCCGAATTGCCGCGTAACATGCCGGTGGTGCGCGTGCCCGACGAATGCACCTATTACAAGGAGGATGCGGGCAAGCTGATGGTGGGCGCCTTCGAGCCCCAGGCGAAACCCTGGGGCGGTGGCGGCATCGACGATGAGCATGCCTTCGTGACGCTGCCCGAGGACATGGAGCATTTCGAGCCGATACTGGCCAACGCCATCAACCGCGTGCCGCTGCTCGAATCCGCCGGCATCCAGTTGTTCTTCAACGGTCCGGAGAGCTTCACGCCGGACAACCGCTATTATCTCGGTGAAGCGCCGGAAGTGAAGAACGTGTACATGGCGACGGGCTTCAATTCGATCGGCATCCAGTCATCGGGGGGCGCTGGCCTCGTTCTTGCCTCATGGATCAAGAACGGACATCCGCCCATGGATGTGAACGCCATGGACATTCGCCGCATCCATCCCTTCCAGTCAGTGAAAGAGTATGTGCGCGACCGCGTCACTGAAACGCTGGGGCTGCTTTACGACATGCACTGGCCCTATCGCCAGGCGGAAACGGCGCGGGGCGTCAGGCGCTCTCCGCTTTATCAGGCGACGAAGGAATTGGGCGCGGTGTTCGGCGAGGTGAACGGTTGGGAGCGTCCCAACTGGTATGCGCGGGGCGGCGCGAAGCCGCAGTATGAATACTCTTATGGCCGTCAGAACTGGTTTGCCTGCGCTGACTATGAAGCCAAGCAGCTGATGAACAATTGCGCGTTCTTCGATCAGTCAAGCTTCGCCAAATATTCTGTCGAGGGACGCGATGCCTGCAAAGTCCTGAACCGCATCTCCGCCAACAACATCGACGTCGAGCCGGGGCGGGTTATCTATACGCAATGGCTCAACGAGCGCGGCGGCATCGAAGCGGATCTGACGGTCACGCGGCTCACGGAAGAGAAGTTTTTAGTGGTGACGGGCGCCGTGCCGCAGACCCGCGACATGGCCTGGCTCAAGCGCCACACGCCGGACGATGCCCACTGCATTGCCACCGACATCACCTCGGGCCTGCCGATGATCGCGATCATGGGGCCGAAATCCCGGGCGCTGTTGCAGAAACTTTCCGGCGCCGATCTCTCCAACGCGGCCTTTCCCTTCGGCACCTCGCAAGAAATCGAAATCGGTTACGCGCGCGTTCGCGCCAGCCGCATCACCTATGTGGGCGAGCTCGGCTGGGAACTCTATATCCCCGCCGAATTCGCAGTGCATGTGTTCGAGCGCCTGTGGGCCGCGGGAAAGGAGTTCGGCCTCACGCCCGCCGGCATGCACACCATGAACAATTGCCGCATGGAGAAAGCCTATCGCCACTGGGGCCACGATATATCCGACGAGGAAACGCCGATTGAAGCGGGCTTGGGCTTCGCCGTCGCTTGGGAGAAGCCCGGCGGTTTCATCGGCAAGGAAGCGCTTGAAAAACAGCGCGCACGAAATGCGCATCCCAAACGTCTCGTTTGCCTGGCGCTGGAAAACAACTCCGCCACCGCACCGATGATCTATCACGAAGAGCCGATCTACCGGAACGGCGTGATTGTCGGGTCCACCACCAGCGGAGCCTGGGGCCACCGGGTCGACCTGTCTCTTGGGCTTGGCTACGTGAAGAACGAGGGCGGCGTGACTCAAGACTGGATAAAGAGCGGCGAATGGGAAGTGGAGCTCGCCTGGAAGCGTTACGCCGCCAGGGTGCAGCTACAGAGTTTTTATGATCCGAAGGGAGAGAGGATCGGAGCGTAAGCCGCCCATTGCATGAATCTTGAGATATGATATTTCTGCGGCGGGTTCGGGGGGATCACATGAAAAAAATTACCGCTTCGTTGCTCGCCGTGCTTTGCGTGGCGGGGTGCGCGTCCAAATCGGCGAATGTCGAGGCGACCTATGTTCCGGCGCAAAATTATGCCAACTACACGTGCCCGCAACTGGCCGAAGAGGGCCGCAATGTCAGTGCCCGGGCCGCCCAGGCGGCGGGCCAGCAGGACAAGAACCGCAAGAACGATACGGTGAAAACGACCGTCGGCGTCATCCTGTTTTGGCCGATCATTCTCGCCAACGAAGGCAATGGCCAAGTAACCGCCGAACTCGCCAACCTCAAGGGGCAGATGAAGGCGATTGAAGAAACTTCGGTGAAAAAGAACTGCGGAATCCGTTTCCAGCAGGCTTCCTGACATTCGCCGATTAGCGCCTATCGATTTCATCCAATAGGCTAAGGGCGCTTTATTCTTTGTTAATCCAACGCTGCTTCCCTCCTCCCAATTGCTCCAGGGCTGGAAGTCGATGGATAACAACGCCGCGATGGCTGCATCGCCGGTCACTCAGGTCCGCCTGGCGGAATTGCTGGGGGCGCTGAGCCATGCGCTTGATTTGACCGAGGGCCAACCGGCGGGGCATTGCGTGCGCTGCTGCTGGATCGGCATGCAGATCAGCGATGGGCTCGGCCTCGATGAGACTCAGGCGTGGGA
>JBGTJO010000161.1:0-5206 GCA_041745135.1 Aestuariivirga sp.
GGGTTTTCCCTGGCTTTCGTGAGCGATCCGCAAGCGCCGTGGCTCGGTCTTTTCGCCTGCCAGCATTTTCGTCCGCAATATTACGAGCAAGAGAAATTTCTGACCCATGCCAACGGCGCTCATTCCGTGCGCGAGGTTTGGGTTTGCGGCAGGGGTGCCCGCGATCTGGCGGATTACCTCGCAACTGTCGCCGGTTCGCCCGCCATCCCGTCGCCAAGCGGTGGTGTGAGCATCGCCACGGCGACGGGTACGATTGTCCTTGCAGGTGACGAAGACTTTCGCAAAGTCTTCGGCGTTGTCCCCCCACATCCGCAAGACGGGCCGCACCTCGCCGGGTTGGTCATTGGCTGCCTCGGCCTCGATCGTTTACCAACGTCCGATCTTCTGAAACACAACGGCCACCATGTCGTGCCGCCGGATCGCGGCTTCGGCACGGCTTTGGCATTCACTGGCGTCCAATGAACGATTTAACCTTCAATGAGTCCGCATTATGAATGACGTGCGGGGCGATTTCGAAAACCTCTCAGGCCTTGAATACCTCAGGCGCGTGATGGCGGGCAGCCTGCGCTCGCCCATGGCGGACGCAACGGACATGCGGCTCATCGCGGTGGCCGATGGCAGCGCCACCTTCGAGGCGCACCCTTCCGAAAAATTCTACAATCCGCAGCAGCGCGTCCATGGCGGTTACACGGCAACGCTGCTCGATAGCGCCATGGGCTGCGCTGTGCAGACGAAGATGCCCCCCGGCGTTGCCTTCGGCACTATCGAGCTCAAGGTTAATTACGTGCGCAAGATTGATGTGGCGACGGGCCGCCTCATCTGCATCGGCAACGTCGTGCATTTCGGCCGCACCATGTCCACCGCCGAGGCCAAAGTGCTGGACGAAGCCGGCAAGCTCTATGCCCATGGCTCTGGCACCTTCCTGGTCTATCCCAAATGAAGGCCAACAGCATCGTCAAGGCAGGTCGGGTTTCTTTCGGCAACGCGCTACCGCTCGCCCTCATCGCCGGCCCCTGCCAGATGGAAAGCCGTGATCACGCCTTCGCCATGGCAGGCCAACTCAAGGAAATCTGCGCGCGTCTCGGCATTGGCCTCGTCTACAAATCGAGCTTCGACAAGGCCAACCGCACCAGCCTCTCCGGCAAGCGAGGCCTCGGCCTCGAAAAATCGCTCGCCGTCTTCGCTGCCCTTCGCGAGGAGCTCGATCTCCCCGTCTTGACCGATGTCCACGAAATCCATCAGTGCACGGAACTATCCCCCGTCGTCGATGTCCTGCAAATCCCAGCCTTCCTCAGCCGCCAAACGGATTTGCTCATCGCCGCCGCCGCCACAGGCCGCGTGGTCAATGTAAAGAAGGGCCAATTCCTCGCCCCCTGGGATATGAAAAACGTGCTTGCGAAAATCTTGGACAGCGGCAATCCCAACGTCCTCCTGACTGAGCGCGGCGCGAGCTTCGGCTACAACACGCTCGTCTCCGACATGCGCGCGCTCCCTATCATGGCCGAGACCGGCGCCCCCATAATTTTCGACGCGACCCATTCCGTGCAGCAGCCTGGAGGGCAGGGCCCAGCCTCCGGCGGAGACCGCCGCATGGTCCCCGTCCTTGCCCGCGCCGCCGTAGCCGTCGGCATAGCCGGCCTCTTCATCGAAACCCACGAGAACCCCAATACCGCCCCCTCCGACGGCCCCAACATGCTGCCCCTCAGCGACATGGAAGCGCTGCTCACGAAGCTCATGGCACTGGATAGAGTGGCAAAGGCGTAGCGTCCTCTCCTCCGCTAACGGGGGAGGAGTGTCTACTGCTCTTCCGGTTCGCGGGCGCGGGGCGCGGGGAAGGGCGGCTCGTCGCGCTCAACGGCGCGAAGCGATGGCGGCCTGCGGTCGCCGAAGACGGGGGCACGGGGCGAGCGCATGGCGATGGGACGAACCGCCATTTCGGGTTGTTCGGAGGCCGGCACGTAGGAGGGAACGCCAATGCTCGATTCGACGACGACATCCGAGGGGCCGCCCATCAGGATCAGATGCTCAACATTGTCGCGGCGCACCAGCACGAGGCGTCGCGTCGCATCGAGTTCGTGATACTCGCTGATCCCCAATCTCTGTCCGCGCCGTCCGCGCGTGCGCTGGCTGAAGGCGCGCCAGATGAAAAGCGCCAGAACCAGCAGCGCTATGATCACCAACCCGGCGATGATGTAATCGGTATAGGGCGTGATGAGGTCCATGGAATCCCTCTTGCCCCAGAGCCCGGAGCTTGTCCAGACATAGACTGTGGAGCCCTGATTTCAGCGGATTCCGCGCGAAGTCAATTCCCCTATACTGCCTCCTGATTCGGGGCGCTGGGCGGCATGATCATGAAGGGCGGTGCGGTGGGAGCAAGGCCGGCGAACGCCGGCGGCCGCAGCGGCAAGACCATGCTGTCGCTGTTCCTGGCGATCATGGCGGCCATCATCGCGGCATCGGCCGCCTTCATGCTGCGGTTGACCGCGCCCCCATGGTTATTATTTGCAGGCGCTGCCGCCGCGGCAGCCGGCCTCTTCGCGCTGTTTGGCATCGGCGCGGGGCTCGTCCATTTCGGCAGCATGTCGCGCCAGCGCGCCTTTCTCGATGGCTTGACCGACGCCGTGGGCGAGCCCCTGGTGGTGACCGATGCCAAGGGCCGGGCGGTCTACGCCAATGGCCCCTTCATCAAGCTCGCGTCCGAAGCGGGAGCAAGCCGCCTTACGGGCATGGATGTGCTCTATGCGGGCCATCCTGAATTCGCCGAACCGATCTACCAATTGGCGCAAGCCGTACAGGAGGGACGCACGGAGGAGCGCGAGATTCGCATCGCCGCAGGCTCGGCGGCGCCAGGCGCCAACGCCCAGCAAACCGTGTGGCTCCGCATCAAGGTGGCGCCCGCGGTGCTCGACAACGCGCGGGGCTACCGCCTGTGGCTGCTGCAGGATATCAGCGCCGACCGGGCGCGGCAGGAACAGGCCTTCGCGCGCCTGCAATTCATCATCACCTATCTCGACCATGCGCCCGCGGGGTTCTTCTCCACGCTGCCCGGCGGCCGCATCGACTATCTCAACGCGACCTTGGCGGGCTGGCTCGGCCTCGACGTCGCGCAATCGCAGAATGGCGGCCTGGCGTTGGCGGAGATTGTCGGCACGGACGGCGCCCGGCTGCTCTCCGGCATCGCACCCAAGGCCGGGGGATCGGTGACGGAGAACTTCGATCTCGATTTGCGCGACGGCAGCGGCAAGGCCTTTCCGGCGCATATCATCCATCGCATCGATTTCGACTCGCAGTCGAAGCCTTTGCCATCGCGTTCGCTGGTCGTGCCCCGCGGCATGACGATAGGAGCGGCGACGGATACGGTGGCGGGACTACGGTTGGCGCGGTTCATCAGTGCCGCGCCCTTCGGCGTTGCCGAGATCGATGCAGCGGGCGTGGTGCGGCAAGCCAATGCCGCCTTTCTTGAACTCTCAGCCAATGTGCGGCGCGGCGCCAAACTCGCAAGCGCCGTGATGGAGGCCGAGCGCGGCGCCATTGATGCGGCGCTGGCGCAAGCCATGGGGCGCGAAGCTGAACTTACCACTGTCGATGTGACGCTGGCCGGCGCCAATCCCCGCGCCGTGCAGTTTGCACTGACGCGGCTGGCAGCCAGTGACGGCGCGGTCATCGTCTTTGCTCTCGACAAGACCGAGAGCCGGGCGCTCGAAGTGCAGCTCGCCCAAAGCCAGAAGATGCAGGCCGTGGGCCAGCTCGCCTCCGGCATCGCGCACGACTTCAACAATGTGCTCACACCGATCATCGGCTTTGCCGATCTGCTGCTGGCCAAGATGCGCCCCACGGACCCTGCCTTCGCCGATGTCATGAGCATCAAGCAGAATGCCAACCGCGCCGCCAATCTGGTGCGCCAGCTTCTCGCCTTCTCCAGGCGTCAGACCTTGCAGCCCAAGGTCCACTCGCTCACCGAGGCGATGTCCGATCTCGACAATCTTTTGAGCCGCGTGCTCGGCGAAAAGGTTGAACTCAAGATCAGCCATGGCCGCGACCTTGGGCTTGTTCTGGTAGACATTCACCAGTTCGAGCAGGTCATCATCAATCTCGCCGTCAATGCGCGCGATGCCATGCCCCATGGCGGATCGCTGACGGTTCGCACTTACAATGTTTCCGAAGAAGACTCCCGCGCCATCAAGGTCGATCTCATGCCGCCCGGCGAATACGTGGCATGCGAAGTGACGGACACGGGCTCAGGCATAGCACCCGAGATCGTCAACAAGATCTGGGAACCCTTCTTCTCCACCAAGGATGTGGGCAAGGGCACTGGCCTCGGCCTCTCCACCGTCTATGGCATCGTCAAGCAAACCGGCGGCTTCATCTTCTGCGACTCAGTGGTTGGCAAGGGCACG
This sequence comes from Aestuariivirga sp., assembly GCA_041745135.1. Lineage (GTDB taxonomy): Bacteria > Pseudomonadota > Alphaproteobacteria > Rhizobiales > Aestuariivirgaceae > Aestuariivirga. Next base: position 4,398 of record JBGTJO010000161.1, read on the forward strand.
ACCTTCCGCATCTATCTGCCGCGCCACTATCCAGCACCCGTGGTGGAGACGGCGACAGCACCCGTGGCGACCCCCAAGCGCGCCGATTACACCGGCAAGGGTCGCATTCTGGTGGTGGAGGATGAAGACGCAGTGCGTGCCTTCGCCGTGCGTGCGCTCACCTCGCGCGGTTATACGGTGGTCGAAGCCGATTCCGGCGAAAGCGCGCTCGCCGTCTACGCCAAGGACAGCAAGGGCTTCGAACTCATTTTGTCCGATGTCGTCATGCCGGAAATGGATGGCCCCGCCTTGCTTCGCGAACTGCGCAAGCGGGGAGTCAAAACCAAGGTGATCTTCGTCTCCGGTTATCCCGGCGATGAATTCGAAAAAGACCTCGAAGGCCAGAGCGATTTCGCCTTCCTGCCCAAACCCTTCTCGCTCAAGCAGCTGGTCGAGAAGGTGAAGGAAGTGATGGAAACCTGAAGGTGCTCGCGCCTCTGGATTCCGCGTCTCACGTTTTCCGGAGATCGGAAGAAGCCAAGCCAAGAGCGAATATCAAGTAGGTCGATCCGGCGATACGGTCGAACCAGCGTTTTCGCTGGCCCGCGAAAAGCCGATTTACGCCCGTGCCCAGCGCACAGTAACCGGTGTAGACGACAATCGTTATAGACAGTGCGGATGGAGCCAGCACGACAAGCTGGGGAGCGAGGGGAATCCCCGCGTCCACAAACTGAGAAAACACCGCGAGCCAGGCAAAAATTGCCTTGGGGTTACTCAAGGATATCAGAATTGCGCGCTTGATCATTTGCCATCTTGAGTGGCCAACGGCA
>JBGTJO010000162.1:0-11045 GCA_041745135.1 Aestuariivirga sp.
CGCGCCGCCGAGCTCGAAGTCCGCCTCGATGAAACCGAAGCCGCCATCGCCGCCGAGGCGCACGTGCTGGTCATCTGGCGCGGCCGCGACGGCGAGCCCGACCGCGTTATGGGCAGCATGCACGGCGCCGCCCACGTCCCCACCGACGCCTCCGGCCTGCTGCATTTCCCAGGCTGGCTCGAACACGATTCCGTCGATGCCCTGACAGCCGCCATCAAAACCCTCCGCAGCGCCGGCACGCCCTTCAACATCGGCGTCCGCACCAGTTCGAACGAACTCCTCGAAGCCGATGGCCGCACCGCAGGAGGCGCCGCCATGCTCCGTTTCCGCCCGCTTGCCGGCGAACGCCGCCAGATTACCGAACTCGCCTACGACGCCCGCAAGCTCGGCAAACAAGTGGAACGGTTAAGCGCCGTCCTCGACGCCTCCCCCATGCCCGTCTGGCTCCGCGGCAGCGATGGCAAGCTCATCTGGGTCAACCGCGCCTATGTGAAGGCCGTCGAAGCCCCCCACAGCGACACCGTCCTCAAAGCCGGCCTCGAGCTTGCCAACGAGTCAAAAATCGACCGCTCCCAAGCCAACCCCAAAACCGGTCTCGCGGGCCGCGTCCACGCCGTCATCGCCGGCGCCATGCGCGCCCTCAACATCCATGAAATCGACCTCGCCGACGGCAAGGCCGGCTTCGCCATCGACATGTCCGCCCTCGAAGACGCGGAGAAGGAACTCGACCGCCACATCAGGGCCCACGCCTCAACCCTCGACAAGCTGGACACCGCCATCGCCATCTTCGGCCCCGACCAGCGCCTGCGCTTCCACAACGCCGCCTACGCCGCCCTCTGGCCCCTCGACACGAAATGGCTCGAAACCCGCCCCTCCGACGGCGAAATCCTCGACCTCCTCAGGTCCCAGCGCTGCATCCCCGAAGAGGCCAACTACCGCGAATGGCGCGCCAAGCAGCTTGCGGCCTACACCACCCTTGAGATGCGCGAAACCTGGTGGTATCTCCCCGACGGTCGGTCCCTCCATGTCATCTGCGAGCAGCACCCCTTCGGCGGCGTCACCTATCTCTACGAGAACGCCACCAATGAAATCCAGCTGCAAAGCCGCTACAATGAGCTGATCGGCGTCCAGCGCGAAACCCTCGACAATTTGGAAGAGGGCGTCGCCCTGTTCGGCTCCGATGGCCGGCTCAAGCTCTTCAATCCCGTCTTCGCTCAATTCTGGAACTTCGAAGTCCCCATGCTCGACCAGGAACCCCATATCGACAGCCTGGCCCGGCGCGGCAGCCAGAGCGATACCGCGGTTTCCGCCTGGGATGAAATCAAATCCAGCGTCACCCACCTCGATTCGGAACGGAGTGCCGTCAACGGCAAGCTCACGGCAAGCGACCGCGTCCTGCAATATGCAACCGTGCCCTTGCCCGACGGCAACACATTGCTGACCTTCTCCGATGTCTCGGCATCCACCCGCATGGAACGCGCCCTGCGCGACCGCGCCGACGCGCTCGAAGCCGCCGACCGCCTGAAAAACATGTTTCTGTCGAACGTCTCCTATGAAATCCGCACACCGCTCACGAGCGTTCTAGGCTTCGCCGAAAGCCTGCAAATGGGCATCGCCGGTCCCCTGACGTCCAAACAGAAGGAATACGTCCTCGACATCCGCAAATCATCGGAGGAACTGAAAAACATCATCGACGCCATCATCGATCTCTCCGCCATCGATGCCGGCGCCATGGAATTAAACCTGGAGCAGATCGACGTCTCCGCCCTGTTGCAGTCGGCCGCCGAAAAGCTTGCAACCGCCATCGAACGGCGCGACCTCACGCTCAATATTGAAGTCGGCGGCAGCGTAACGTCCTTCGTTGCCGACCGGCAAAGGATCGAGCAGATCGTTGCAAACCTTTTGTCCAACGCCATAGGCTTTTCGAAACCCGGAGGAATCGTGCGCGTGGGCGCCCGCCGCGCCGGGGCAAACCTTCAGCTCTGGGTTTCCGACGCCGGCCGGGGCATCGAACCCGAATTCCAGAAGCAAGCCTTCGACCGGTTTCAGTCGCGCCCCGTGCCCGGCGGCCACCGCGGCCCCGGCCTTGGCCTCGCCATCGTCAAAAGTTTTGTCGAGTTGCATGAGGGACAGGTGTCCCTCCTGTCGAAGATCAACCAGGGCACGACGGTCCTCTGCACTTTCCCCCTAGAAGGCCCGCGCACTCCCGCACGGTTCCAGCCGCCCCATGATGCCCGCCAGATCGCCTGAAACTCATCAATTCGCCGTCGCGCGCGACCTTCACTCCCCTGAAGAGATGGAGCGGCTGGCGGCGGAAATGTCGCTGGTGGCGAGTGCGGGAAGTGCCATACTGCTCCGTGGCGAACTGGGCAGCGGAAAATCCACCTTCGCCCGCGCCTTCGTCCGCGCCCTCTCTCCCAAGGGCGCTGCTTTCGACATTCCAAGCCCCACATTCACGCTCCTCCAGACCTATGACCAAACCCGCGTCCCGCTCGTTCACGTCGACCTGTACCGGACGAATTCGCCAAGCGAAATCGGCGAACTGGGCCTGGACGATCTCATCGGCAACCACATCCTTCTGATCGAGTGGCCCGAACGCCTCGGGATCGTGCCGTGGCCAGACGTGGCGATGCTGGATATCGCGGGGAGCGGGACCCATCGCCATGTCCGGATCGCGGGGGAAGGAACATGGCAGGCGGGGCTGCAGCGGAATGAGACGATCAAGGCGTTTCTGGAAACAACGCCGTGGAGAGGGGCGAAGCGGGAATTTTTCCAGGGTGATGCATCCTTCCGCCGCTATGAGCTGCTGCGCCAAGGCGATAACCCCACACTTCTCATGGATATGCAGGCAAGGTCGGACGGCCCGCCTGTCAGAAACGGAAAGCCCTACAGCGCGATTGCCCATCTCGCGGAGAATATCGGCGCTGCAATCGCCATCGATCAGCGTCTCTGCAAGACGGGTTACAGCGCGCCCTTGGTTCATGCGTTCAATATTCCGGACGGGCTGGCGGTCATCGAGGATTTAGGCCGGGAGGTTTTCGGGCACAAAACGGCACTCGGTCACGACATGCGTGAACCGCTAAAGGCCGCCGTCGAAGTGCTGGCCGACATGGCCAAACAAGACTGGCCGAGAACTGTTTCTGTGGGCCATGAATATCTTCACCGCATTCCCGATTATGACAAAGACGCATTGCTGATTGAAACGGACTTGTTGCCCTCCTGGTTCTGGCCGCATTTGCACGGCGCCAGCGCCCTGCAATCGGTTCACCGGCAATTCGCCGAGCTCTGGTCCGAGGTCCTGCCCTCGGCGACAGCAAAAAAACCTTGCTGGACGCTACGCGATTTCCATTCGCCAAATCTGCTGTGGCTGCCGGAGCGCGACGGCTTGCGCCGCGTCGGTATCATCGACACGCAAGACTGCGTATTTGGGCACCCGGCATACGATCTGGTGTCCCTGTTGCAGGATGCCCGCGTCGATATTGAAGAGGATCTGTCAGAGGAGATGCTCGATCACTATTGCAGCCTGCGCTCGAACGACGCCGATTTTTCACGCGAGGAATTTTTGACTGCCTTCGCCGTGCTGGGCGCCCAACGCGCCACCAAAATTCTTGGAATATTCGCAAGGCTTTCGAAGCGCGACGGCAAACACGGCTATCTCAAACATTTGCCGCGGCTCGCCCACCACCTCGCGCGCAATCTCCAGCACCCCAAGCTGCGCCGCATGAGGCACTGGTTCGAGGCCCACCTGCCCGCCGTGCTGCAGAAGATGCCGGCATGAGCGAGATCGGCGCGGCAGCGATGGTGTTGGCGGCGGGCCTTGGCCATCGCATGCGGCCGTTGACCGATACGCGGCCCAAACCCCTTGTCGAAGTTGGCGGAAAGCCCCTGATCGAGTTCGGCTTCGACCGGCTGCGTGCCGCCGGGATAAAAAAAGCCGTGATCAACGTCCACTATCATCCGGAGCAAATCGAGGCGTGGGCCAGGCGGCAAAACGGACTGATGATCGAGATCTCCGACGAACGCGATGAACTACTCGACACCGGTGGCGGCATAGCCAAAGCTTTGCCACGCCTGGGGAGTGCTCCCTTCTTTGTTCTCAACAGCGACAGTTTCTGGATCGACGGAACCGAACCCGCTCTGGCGCGCTTGCGCAATGCCTGGAACGACACGGTCATGGATTGCCTTCTCTTACTGTGTCCGAAGCAGAGGGCTTTGGGCTATGACGGAAGCGGCGATTTTATCTTATCTGAAGATGGCCGGCTGCGCCGCCGCGGCCCCGATGACGAGGCGCTCGTGTATATTGGCGCCTATCTGATTCACCCGCGTCTGTTCATAGGAGCACCCCCCGGAAAATTTTCGATGAATTTGCTCTGGGACCGGGCACTGAAAAAAGGGCGACTCTTCGGCATTTCTCATAGCGGCCGATGGATACACGTGGGCACGCCCGCAGCGGTGGAGAAGGCCGAAAAAGCGCTGGCGGAATAGACGCCATGGAGAGCGCTCCCAGGGTTTACACGATTCCCTCCGACGAGCCATTTCTCGAGGTTCTGGCCCGCTCTGTCCTGAAAGGTTTTCCAGGAGATGGAGCAAGCCCGCCATCGCCTCTCGACCTCGCGCGCGCCACCATTCTGGTGCCGACACGGCGCGCCGCCCGCGAACTGGAGCGGATATTCTTTGAGGTGAACGGCAAGCACGGCCTGCTCTTGCCGCGCATCAGCCCGATCGGGGATATCGACGAGGAGTTGTTTGAATTCGCGGCGGGCCCGGCTTCACTGTCGGACGCAGCACTGCCTCCAGCCGTCTCGAAAATCGGACGCGATCTGATCCTCATGGATTTGATCGATGAATGGGCAAGGCTCAACCCGCAGGAGAAACTGGCGCAGGAGATTGTAACCTCGCCGCGGCAAATGGTGACGCTGGCCGCGTCGCTCGCGGATTTTCTCGACTCGATGGAAATCGAGGACATCGATCCGGCCCTGATCGCCGATCTCTACGGCATAGAGTCGGCAAGACACCGTGAAGCGATCCTGGGTTTCCTGGCCCTCATCCGCGAAAAACTCCCAGCACGTCTCGCGGAAAAAAACCTGCTCGGCCCCAAGGCGCGAAGATCCCTGCTGTTGCGCCGCGAGGCCGTTCGCCTTGCCGAAAACGCCTCACCCTGGCCGGTTATTGCAGCAGGCTCCACAGGCTCGATCCCGGCGGCGCGGGATTTGCTTGCCGCGATTGCCCGCCTGCCGAAAGGCGCGGTGATATTACCGGGCCTTGATAAATACATGGACGAAGAGAGCTGGTCCGAGCTCGGAGCCCAGCATCCGCAATTTATCCTGAAAGGATTTTTACAGAGTCTCTCCCTCTCCCGCGACGAGGTTGCGCTCATGCCCGGCTGTGCCACTGGACCCCGCAGCTGGCTCTCCAGCGAAATCATGCGGCCAACGGCAACAGCGGAAAAATGGGGCACAGTCGTCAACTTGCAAAAAGAATTGATCGCCGGCGCGCTTGAGGACCTTAAGCTCGTGGAAGCCGCCAACGTTTCTGAGGAAGCAACCACGATCTCGCTTATGCTTCGCAAGGCGCTCGAAACGCCCGGCCAGACCGCAAGCCTGATGACACCCGATCGGGAGCTTGCCCTCAGGGTTAAACAGGAACTTCGAAACGCAGGCGTTGCCATCGACGATTCAGCGGGGGAGCCTCTGATCCGCTTTGGCGGCGCTGCTTTTCTCAACCTGCTCATGGAGGCGATCCTCAGCGATTGCGCGCCGGAAAAACTGCTTGCGCTCTTCAGGCACGATCTCTGCTGCTTCGGTTGCGATCCCGGCACGGCGCGCGCGGCCGTCAATGTCATAGAGCTAGCTGTGTTCCGCGCCAGCTTCAACATTCTGCCGCTGTCCGAACTCGCATCCGCCGTCATGGAAGCGCGGACCTCCACTGGAACAAATCCCCACGCCCATGACGCCATCCGAAGAAAGACGGAGGCGGAATGGATGGCCGCCGTTGAATATGCAAGCAAGGCCTGGGAATGCCTGATGCCTCTTGTGAAAATAGGCGAAACCGGACTTGGAACCCATCTGCAAATGCTGATCCGCTGCTGCGAACTCGCGGCGGGACCGGCATTCTGGGAGGGAGAGGAGGGAGAAACCCTGAGGTTGCTGCTCGATGGCATTGAAGGCGAGTCGGCAACCATCGCCTCCTGCAGTTTCATAACCGCAGCCTCTCTCCTTCAGACCTACATGACGGCGACGTCGTTCCGCACGAAGGTGGAGCCGCGCACGCGGCTTTCCATTCTGGGCTTGCTTGAAGCCCGGCTATCGCGGCCGGACCTTGTGATCCTCGGCGGGCTTAACGAAGGCCGCTGGCCCGCCTCGCCCGATCCCGGTCCATGGCTCAGCCGCCCCATGCGGAAGACCTTGGGGATGCAGGAGCCGGAACGGCATATCGGACAGGAAGCTCACGATTTCGCGCAAGCCTTGGGATGCAAGGAAGTCTATTTGGTCTGGTCGCGCCGGGTCGGCGATGCTCCCGCCATTCCTTCGCGATGGATTCTCCGGTTGCAGATGCTGGCCAAAGCGGCGGAGCTGACGGATTGCTTTGAAACCAAGCAGTGGCAGTCCCTCGTGGCGCGCCTTGATAGCCCTGCTGCGGTCAAATCTTGTGAAAGGCCAAAACCCCGGCCTCCAAGAGAGGCTCGCCCAAAGCGCTTGTCCGTCACGCAGGTCGAACCATTGATCCGCGATCCCTATGGCGTTTATGCCAAGCAAGTCCTCGCCCTCCGTCCTCTGAGCAAAATGTCCGCTGCCCCCGATATGTCCCTGCGGGGCGTGCTTTTTCACCAGATCGTCGCGGATTTTCTGAAGCAATATCCAAAAACCCTGACGCCCGGCGCCAATGAATATCTCGTTGAACGTGGCCGGCATCACTTCGCGCCGCTGCTCTCGCATTCCGATGTGGGGACATTCTGGTGGCCGCAATTCATGCGGATCTCGGACTGGCTTGCGAAGGAGGAATTGAGACAGCGCCAAGACGTGGTGGATGTCCATGCCGAGATTGAAGGCCGCCTGGATTTTCTTGTGGCGGGCAGGCTTTTCACGCTGATTTGCCGGACAGACCGCATCGACGTTTTCGCCGATGGAACCGCGCGTATTACCGATTTCAAAACCGGCTCTGTCCCAACTGCGCCCCAGGTGGATGCGGGCCTGGCACCGCAATTGACGCTCCAATGCGCCATGCTGGAAAGCGGCGCGTTTGGCTTGGGGCCATTGCAGCCGCGGGAGATCGCCTATGTGAAGCTGAGCGGCGGCGACCCTGCCGGTGAGGTCCTCGTTCCGAAATTGAAGCAACCGGTCATGGAATGCGCCCGCGCGCAGCTCTCGGGCCTGATATCGCTTCTCACGGCTTATGATAATGAGGACCAAGCCTATCTGCCCAGGGCCATAGTCGAACTCGAAGACGAGGAACGGGAGTACGATCACCTCTCGCGATACCGGGAGTGGGGCGTCTCGGGCGATCCTCCATGAGCGTCGAGCATCAGGCGAGTTTTGCGCAGCGCCAGGCTTCCGACCCTAGCGCTTCCGCTTGGCTTAACGCCAATGCAGGCTCGGGCAAGACACATGTGTTGGTCGATCGCCTGATACGCCTCATGCTGGCTGGCACCGATCCGGCGCGCATCCTGTGCCTGACTTTCACGAGAGCCGCGGCGGCGGAAATGTCGAACCGCCTCTTCAATCGCCTGAGTGGCTGGATCACGCTCTCCGATGAGAAACTCGAGTACGATCTCCGCCAGATCGGCTTGGAACAGATCGGCCCGGAGATTTTGCAAGGTGCAAGGCGCCTGTTCACCTTAGCGCTCGAAACGCCGGGGGGGATAAAGATCCAGACGATCCACGCCTTCTGCGAAAAGCTGTTGCAGCTTTTTCCGGTGGAAGCGGGAATCATTCCACATTTTACCGTCATGGATGACCGTGCGGCGCGCGAAGTGCTTGATGCTACCCGGCACGACGTGTTGCAAAAAGCTCGCTCCGATCCGGACGGCAAGCTCGCTAGCGCCTTGTCGGAAGTCGCCCGCCATGCCCGAGCCGACACTTTCGATGCATTGTTGAAAGCAATTTTGACGGTGCGAGCAAGTCTCGATCTCTACTTCACGGGAGACGATGGCGTGGACCTTTGCACCGCAGGATTGCGTCGCCATTTCCAACTGTCACCCACCGAGGATGCAAGTACGGTGTCGCTCAGCCTCGCCCTCAATCAGCAGTATTATCGAAGTCTCATTGAATGTCTGAAAACCGGGAGCCCCGGGGATTGCGAGCGAGCCGCGATCCTAGCCGGGATATCGAACGGCCAATCGGCTCTCGGCGGATTGCGCGCATTCTATCTCACGGCCCAGGACGAGCCGCGAAAGCTCTCCGGCCTTGCGACCAAAGCGGTCCTGGGCGCCCACTCCTGGATTGAAGGCTTCATGGCCGCCGAGCAGCAGAAACTCATTGAAGGGTTGGGCAGGATGGCCGATCTCGAACGCATTACCGCGACCTCTGCACTTCTGACCGTTGCCGGCGCGATCATGCGCGCCTTCGAGCAGGAGAAGCGGCGTCGCGGCGCCTACGACTTCGACGATCTTATCATCAGAACCAATCGTCTCCTCGCCGATCGGCCGGAAGCGGCCTGGGTGCTCTACAAGCTCGATGGCGGCATCGAGCATGTCCTTCTCGACGAGGCGCAGGATACGAGTCCCGCGCAATGGGAAATCATCCGGGCGCTGACAACGGAATTCTTCTCCGGCCAAGGCGTGCGCGGGAAACCCGACCGCACCCTTTTTGCCGTGGGCGACCGCAAGCAATCCATTTACAGCTTTCAGGGTGCTGACCCCGATATCTTCGAATTTGTTCACGGCGACTTTGGGGAGCGCGTCAGGGCGGCGGGGCAAGCTTTCAACGATGTCGATTTCACGGTCTCATTCCGCTCGACCGTGGCCATTCTTCAAGCCGTCGACACCGTCTTCCAGGAGTCGAGCACCGCCAGGCGAGGCCTCGATGGACCCGTCGGCCGGCTGCTCCACCACGAGCCAACGCGCCGCGATGAGCCGGGAACGGTTGAAATCTGGCCCCTTGTGGAACCCTCGGAGCGGACCGAGGATCAGCCGTGGCAGGCGCCGGTGGACCGGGAACCTGCCAATTCGCCGCGGCGCAAGCTTGCCCGCGCCATCGCCGCTAGGGTAAAATCGTGGATCGGCCTACGAATGGTGCCTGCCCTTAAGCGAACAGTTCAGCCGGGCGATATTCTTATTCTCGTCCGTGTGCGGAATAGCTTCTTCGATGCCCTGATCAGGGAGTTGCGGAAGGCGGATATTCCGGTCGCCGGCGCCGACCGCCTCAAACTCATGGAGAATATCGCCATACTCGATCTCCTGGCGCTGGCGCGATTTTGCCTGCTCCAGGATGACGATTATTCCCTGGCCTGCTTGCTCAAGAGTCCGTTGCTGGATCGACCCCTTTCCGAACAGCAGTTATTCGAAGTCACCTGGGGCAGGGGCAAGCATTCGGTCTGGTATACGATGCGGCAAAGCGCAGCGCCCCATTGCGTCGCCGCAGTGCAACAGATTTCCGTTTGGAAAGATCAGGCCCGCACCGCTCGCCCCTATGAGTTCTTTTCCGGGGTGCTCGGCGGCACGCGCGTGAAATTCCTTTCCCGCCTCGGCAGCGAAACCAGGGATGCACTGGAAGCGTTTCTGGGCACCGCTCTCGATTACGAACGCACCCATCCGTCATCGCTGCAAGGTTTCGTTCACTGGTTTTCCTCAGGAGAGGTTGAGATCAAACGCAACATGGAGCAAGGGGCAAATGAGGTTCGCATAATGACCGTTCATGGCGCGAAGGGGCTGGAGGCGCCAATCGTCATTCTGCCGGATACGGTCGCCATGCCCGATGGCCGCACTCAATCGCCGCTGATGATGATCGAAACGGGAAACAAGGGCGTCAAACTTCCGCTCTGGCGGCTTCCCAAAAAGTTTGAGTCCGCCGGTGTCACCGCCCTGAAGGCCGCGCAAAAGGATTATGCATCCTATGAGTACCGGCGCCTGCTTTATGTCGCGATGACCCGCGCCCGGGACGAACTCTACATTTGCGGCTATCGCGGGCGCCCGGAGCCTTCGGAGGATTGCTGGTACAATCTGGTGGCCTCGGCGTTGCGGCCGAAAATGCACGAGAAGGGCGACGGTTCCGGCTGGCGGCTCGGCGCCGATCCGGTTTTCACCGCAACCGAATTGGTGGCCCAAACGGAAGCGGCCGATATACCGGCCTGGGCGCGGCGTCCTCCGCCACCTGAGCCAGAGTTCATCCCTTGGGCCGCGCCCTCGCGTCTTGAGAAGAACCCGCCTCGGCCAGAGCAACGGCGAAATCTGGAACGCGGCTCTCTCATGCACAAAATCCTGCAGCTTATACCGGATGTGCCTTCAACAAAACGGCGGGATTTCGTGCAGAGAATGGTCAAAAAGGCCGGTCACGACGAAAGCACAGCGAGGGAGCTCGTCACTCTGATCGAAAAGCCGGACCTTTGCGATGTGTTCAGCCCCGCCGGCTTGTCGGAGATACCTATCATAGCCGAGATCCCGAAAATCGGCACGATCAGCGGCCGTATCGACCGGCTCATCTTACTCCCCGATGAAATTATCGCCGTCGACTACAAGACCGATGGCGATTGGCCCTCGACGCCGGAGTTGGTCGATCCGTCCTATCTCCTCCAGATGGCTGCATATCAGTCGGCCCTCCGGGTCATTCATCCCGGCATGGCGGTTCGTTGCGCGATTCTCTGGACAGCGGCTCCGCTCTTCATGGAAATACCGGATTCCCTGTTGGCCCAAGCGCTCAATCACATTGGCGTGGGCGGGCCTTGACCGGGTCAGGCGCGAACCCTACCTTCCGTTTTCATCAAACGAATCCCTGAGGTCCCATGTCCACGCACAAGGTTTCCGATGCCTCCTTCGAGGCCGACGTTCTGAAGTCAACAACACCTGTCGTCGTGGACTTCTGGGCCGAGTGGTGCGGGCCCTGCAAGATGAT
>JBGTJO010000163.1:0-10957 GCA_041745135.1 Aestuariivirga sp.
TCTGATTTCCGTCGCCGCCGCCCTGATGCTGGCCGGCTGTTCCCAGTCCTCTGAGCGTTTCGCGGAGGGTCCTTCCAGCGAAAACCCGTCCGACTCCGATCCCGTTTACACCGCCTCTGTTCCAAAGAATAAGCGCTTTGCCTCAGGCGATGACGATGACACTATTACCTCGCGGCCCCTGGCCCGCACCAAGCCCTATAAGAATGGCAACGGCTACGCCTATAATAAATCGACCTATAGCCCTCCCGCCTATAAGGCGCCGAAGGTTCCGCAAGTCGCCTGGGAGGATGAAGAGCCTTCAACCCAGGCCAGCGGCGGCAGGGTGACCGTCGAAGAGGGCATGACCCTTTACTCGATTGCCAGAGCAAACAAAGTGTCGGTGGCGGAACTCGCCGCGGCCAATCGGCTCAAGGCCCCCTATGCCGTCCATGCGGGCCAGACCTTGCGCATTCCCGGCGTTTCCGATGCAGTGATGCCTACCACGCGGACAGCTTCCACTGAGCGGAGCGCCGGCGGCACGCACAAGGTAGCGCCCGGCGAGACACTCTTCTCGCTCGGCCGCAAATATGGCGTGTCACCCTATGCCATTGCCGATCTCAACGACCTGTCTCACGACGTTTCACTGCAACGCGGCCAGCGCTTGCAAATACCCTCCGACGGACGGCTGGCCGTCGTCGCCAGAAAAAAGGCGCCCGCTCTCGATGTGGCCGATACCGAAGAAGTCCTCGATGATGATGCTGCGGAAATTACGTCCGAAAAGCCGGAGGCGAGCGAGGAGCTTGCTCTCGATGAGCCGGTGGCGGAGGTTGCGGCCGAAGAACCTTCCATCGGCATGCGCTGGCCAGTGCGCGGCAAGATCATTTCCTCCTATGGCGCAAAACCCAATGGCCTGAAGAACGAAGGCATCAACATCGCCGTGCCCGAAGGCGCCAGCGTGCGCGCTGCCGAAAAGGGCGTCGTCGCCTATGCCGGCAATGAGCTGAAAGGTTACGGCAACCTCGTGCTCATCCGTCACGACGGCGGTTTCGTCACGGCTTACGCTCACGCCAGGGAACTCTTCGTGAAACGCGGCGATGAGGTGAAGCGCGGCGACGTCATCGCCAAGGCGGGTCAGACGGGCTCGGTGTCGAGCCCGCAGCTGCACTTCGAAGTCCGCAAGGGCGCGACCGCGATGGACCCGCTCAAGTTCCTGTCGTCCTCGACCGCGTCAAACTGATTTACTCTTTCCCCTTCCCCCCTTGCGGGGGAAGGTGGATCGCGCCGCAGGCGCGAGACGGATGAGGGGGCTGCTTCAGCGAGTCCAATCGTCAAACATCCGACTCGCTGAAGCAGTTCCCCTCATCCGGCGCGTTCCGCGCCACCTTCCCCCGCAAGGGGGGAAGGTCATATTCCCACTCTTGCTTTTGTGCGGAGCAATGTATCATTCTCAGAACTTGAGGAGACCGAGCATGATCCGTGTGTGGGGCCGCCGAAGCTCATCGAATGTGCAGAAGGTCCTGTGGACTCTGGGCGAACTCGATCTCCCTTTCAAGCGCGAGACGGTGGGCGGCAGCTTCGGCGGCAACCGCGAAGCCGATTTCCTGCGTATGAATCCGAACGGCCTCATTCCGGTGATCCTCGATGGCGACGTTACGATGTTCGAGTCAAATGCCATCGTGCGCTATCTCTCGGCCCGCTACCGGGCAGGCGTGCTCAGGCCCGCCGAGCCCAAGGCGCTGGCTCTCGCCGAGCAATGGATGGAGTGGCAGCAATCCACTTTCTCTCCCCCGGTCAGCACCATCTTCTGGAACATGGCGCGGCTCCCGCCCGCGCAAAAGAATACTGCGGCGGTGGTCGAGGCCGAGAAGCAAGTCCGCGCCGCCTTGCTGATCGCCGACCGGCATCTCGCCAAGCACGACTGGTTCGCCGGCGACAACTTCAGCTTCGGCGACATCGTGATGGGTGTAATGTACTGGCGCTATCTGGGCGTCAGCGCATCAGTCATCGATGTGCCCCACCTGCAGGATTGGTGCGAGGCCATCAAGAAGCGCGAAGCCTTCCGCGAGCACGTAAAGCTGCCGGTGGCGCGAAACATCGAGGAGTGGACCCGGATCGAAAAGGAACTGGGTTAGAGGCCAGCACTTAAAATCTGTCATCGCCGGATTTATTCCGGCGACCCACCGTGCCGGCGCTGAGAAGTTTGAGTTTTGGTTTGCTATGGGTCCCCGCAACAAGTGCGGGGATGACAGTTAGGGAAAGGGTGCTAGCTCCCAAACACTGAGAAGGGCGGGCCTACCACCACCAACCGGTCAGCACCCCGGCGATGATGAACGCAACGATGACTCCGCCCAGACCGAAGAGCAGAACATAACGCACATTATGGCCGGTCACCCCGGCGCGGGCGCGCGTCGGGCTTTTGACTTCCGGGTTTTCCTTGCTTTCGGCGGGCGCCATGGCGTCTCCTATGCTGCTGGACTCAACAACTGCTTTGCCGTTTCCATCTGCTCGACGAAGCGCCGGAACAGATAGTGGCTATCCTGCGGGCCGGGCGAGGCTTCCGGGTGATATTGCACCGAGAACACCGGGCGACCCTCCAGCGCGATGCCGGCGTTGGAGCCGTCGAAGAGGGAGACGTGGGTTTCGGTGACGCCTTTGGGCAGGCTTGCGCGATCGACCGCGAACCCATGGTTCATGGAGGTGATCTCGACTTTGCCCGTGGTAAAATCCTTCACCGGATGATTGGCGCCGTGGTGGCCCTGATGCATTTTGTGGGTCTTGGCGCCCAAGGCGAGCGCCAGCATCTGATGGCCGAGGCAAATGCCGAAGACGGGCTTTCCCGAATCGACAAGTTTCCTGATTTCCGGCACTGCATATTCACCCGTGGCCGCTGGATCGCCCGGACCATTCGACAGAAACACGCCATCCGGCTTCAGCGCCAGAATATCCCTGGCGCTCGTGGTTGCCGGGACCACCGTCACCTCGCAACCGGCATTTGTCAGACAACGCAGAATATTGCGCTTCAGCCCATAGTCCACGGCCACGACCTTGTACTTGCCGCCATCCGCGCGGGTGAAACCGTCGTTCCAATTCCAGAGTTTCTCATCCCACGTCATGCGCTGGGTGAGCGAGACATCCTTGGCAAGGTCCATGCCTGTGAGCCCCGGCCAGGCCCCCGCCATCTTCTTGAGCTTCGCCACATCGAACCTGCCCTTGGCGTCGTGAGCGACGACGCCATTGGGCATTCCTTTTTCGCGAATCAATGCCGTGAGCGCACGCGTGTCGACGCCGGAAAGACCGACGATGTCACGGGCCTTCAGCCATTTGTCGAAATGGCGGCTCGAGCGATAGTTGGCAGGCTCAGTGATAGAGGCTTTGACGATGCAGCCCATGACCCCGGCGGAGGCCGCGAGATTGGTGGTTTCGATATCCTCGTCATTGACGCCGACATTGCCAATGTGGGGAAAGGTGAAGGTGACGATCTGGCCCGCATAGGAGGGATCGGTGAGGATTTCCTGATATCCCGTCATTGCGGTGTTGAAGCAAACTTCGCCCACCGCTTCCCCTTCGGCGCCGAATCCAAAACCTTCGATCACCGTGCCGTCTGCCAGAACCAGCAGACCCGTGACGCGCGGAATATCCCAATCGCCAAAGACAGCGCGTGACGGCGCTTTCGCCTTGGCCGGCTTTTTTATTGCGGGCATCGTGATCTCCGGGATTTCGGGATCGATAGGGGAGGGGACCCACGCCGTCAAGGTTGCGGGGCCCGTTGAAACCGCCTATTGAACCCGCTTTCCGGAAATTGAGGCCCGAAAGCACATGAGTCTCCGTGCCACCATCAACGACGCGCTGAAAGAGGCCATGAAGGCTGGCGACAAGCGCCGCATCTCGACGCTGCGCCTGATGAACGCCGCCATCAAGGACAAGGACATCAACAGCCGCACCGACGGCCACGACTCGGAGTTGACGCCGGACTCAGGGCTCATCGATCTGTTCAGTAAGATGGTGAAGCAGCGCCAGGAAAGTGTTGCGATGTATGAGCAGGGCGGGCGGCCGGAACTGGCGGAGGCCGAGCGCGAGGAAATCGCCATCATCCAGTCCTACATGCCCAAGCAACTTTCAGAGGATGACGCTAAGGTTGCCGTCGCTGCTGCGATCAAAAAAGTTGGAGCCGCTGGCATCAGGGACATGGGCAAGGTCATGGCCGAGCTGAAAGCGAAATACGCGGGTCAGATGGACATGGCAAAGGCTGGTGGGCTCGTGAAGGGTCTGCTGGCTTAGCTCATGCGGCTTCTCAACTATGCCATGCAGCGTTTCGTCACGACGGGAACGCTGCGCATCATCGACGCCGACGGCAAGCTGCATGTCTATGGGACAACGCCCGAGCCAAGCGTCACCGTCCGGCTCACGGACCCGCGTTTGTATAAGGCGATCTTCTTCAACCCGGAACTGCGCAGCGGCGAAGCCTATATGGACGGCACCTTGCGGATCGAGGAGGGAACCCTTCGCGACCTGCTGTTGCTCTATGCGCTCAACCGCTCCAATCTGCGCGCTCAGCCCTTGCAGAAGCTGCTGCGCGCGGCCTCCAAAAAATTGCGGGGCTTCACGCAAAGGAATGTGGCGGCAAAGGCGCGCAAGAATGTCGCGCATCACTACGATCTGTCGAACGAACTTTATCGCCTGTTCCTCGACAGCGACCTGCAATACTCCTGCGCTTATTTTCTGAGCCCCGAGGATTCCCTCGAAACCGCCCAGCGCAACAAGCTCCGCCACATCGCGGCCAAGCTGTCGCTGAAGCCCGGCCAGAAAGTCCTGGACATAGGTTCCGGCTGGGGCGGCATGGCCATGTATCTGGCGGAAGCGGCGCATGTCGATGTGACGGGTGTCACGCTCTCGGTTGAACAGCACGAACTGGCCACCAAGCGCGCGCGCGAGCGCGGCCTATCGGAGCGCGTGCGCTTCGAATTGAAAGACTACCGCGATGTCACGGAAAAATTCGACCGCATCGTCTCCGTCGGCATGTTCGAGCATGTGGGAGTGGGCCACTACGACGAATTCTTTGCCAAGGTCTCGAGCTTACTGACCGACGACGGCGTAGCGCTCCTGCATTCAATCGGCCGCAAGAGCGGCCCGGGCAACACCGGCCCCTGGATGCGGAAGTATATTTTCCCCGGCGCCTACGCTCCCGCACTCTCGGAGACTTTAACCGCCATCGAGGGTTCCGGCCTGTGGGTTACGGATATCGAAATCCTCCGCCTGCACTATGCCGAGACGCTGCTGCATTGGGAACAGCGGTTCCAGAAAAATCGTGAGCAGATCGCCGCGTTGCATGACGAACGCTTTTGCCGGATGTGGGAGTTCTATCTGATCGGCTGCGAATTCGGCTTCCGCTATGGCAAGCAGATGATTTTCCAAATTCAGCTCGCCAAGAATGTGCACACGCTGCCCCGCGACAGAAATTACATGGCGGCGGCGGAGGCGGCCTTGTCACACGATCCGGGTCACCACCTTCACCGTCTTCATGATCGAGTGTGAGTAGGGGCAAACGACATGCGCTTTCTTAGCAAGCGCCGCCGCCTGCGCCTTGTTCACGCCGGGCAAATTCACTTCCAGCTTAATCGCAAGGCCGAAGCCTTTCTTGTCATCCCGGTTGCCCATGGTGACATGGGCCGTCACCGATGAGTCCGGCGCAATCGCCACCGGCTTCTTCTCCTTGTCCGCCACATATTTGATGGCGCCCAGATAGCAGGTGGAATAACCGACAGCGAACAGCTGTTCCGGATTGACGCCATCGCCATTGCCGCCAAGCTCCTTCGGCGTGCCGATCTTGAGATCGAGCATGCCATCGGCCGTCTTGCCATGGCCATCGCCGCGGCCTCCGGTTGAAGTGGCAACCGCCGTGTAGAGTTTCTTCATCGCATTCTCCTAAGGTGACGCGCACGATGTCACGCGCAACACCAACTCGCAAATCATTTTCGCGCGGTCTTCACCATCATGCCCGCTATTTCCTTGAGGAGTTTGGCCGCTACCATTGCGGTCAAATTGGAGATATCGCAACGGGGATTATACTCGACGATGTCCGCGGCCACGATGGGTTGGTCGATGGTATGAAGCAAGTCGATCACTTGCCGGACGGAGAGGCCGCCGGGCTCCCGATATGACACGCCTGGCGCATAGGCAGGGTCCAGCGCATCGATATCCATCGAGATATAGACAGGCGTGCTGATGTCGAACTCAAGAGCCTCGCCGCAGCGGCCGGCCTCGATCGTTTCAACGCCGAAGCGCTTGAACTGGTCGCGATGATGATCGTTGACGGTACGCAGGCCCACCTGAATTAAGCGATCCACAAGCCGCTCTTCCATGATGCGCGCAAAGGATGAAGTTTGCGAGCGCGGGTTGCCCTCGTAAATGTGGTAGATATCGGGATGCGCGTCGATATGAAGGATTGTGAGCTTGGGGTGACGCCGGCTTACCGCGCGCATGATGGGGTGGGTGATGGCATGATCGCCGCCGAGGCAGATCAAGGGATGGCCCGGCTCCATGGCGCGCGTGACATTCTGCTCGATGAGATCCCACGGATCGGTGGCCCCATCGAACTGGATATCGCCATGATCCATGATTCTGCCACCCAAATCGATGCCCGTTTCGCTCCATATGCTGTGCGCATCGGAGTGCAAATCGCTGCGGATAAGGGCAGGCGCTTCGGCGGCGCCTTTCATGAAGTGGGAGTTGTCGTCGTGAGGAATTCCCAAAAGCGAGATTTTGGTCAATGTCCGGTTTTCAACTCCACTGTGTGTGATAGCGACTTAATACCGGCAGATACATAATTCCGCTAGCGCCTCGCTATGAGGCAGCGATGCACTCTATTTCGACAAGCCAGTCGCTCTCCAGTGTTCCGGCCACGATAGCGGTCGTGGGTATCCGCCTGCCATTGAGGGCCTTCAGACGCGCCTTCATATTGGCTTCGGCGAATGCGGCATCTCGCAGATAGCTGGTCACGCGAACGATATCGTCGGCCGCCATACCCGCATCGCCAAGAATTGTTCCGATATTTTTCCAGATCAGCGCGAGTTGTTGCTCAAGGCTATCGGCCGCCTTACCCCTTTCATCGAGTCCCATGGTGCCGCTGATGAACAAGAACCTCGTAGCACCCGCCAGCTCCATCGCGTGGGCGTAATCCGTCGCGGGGTATATTCCAGTTACCGGGTTTCTTGGCGTCATTTGCATGTTGAATATCCTTTCATGCAATCTGCTATTCTCGAATTCGACGCGTTGCGAAACAGGAAAATCGGCAGATGAATGAAAATACAGAGAATGTTCAGCTGAACGGCAAGGCGATGCGGCCTCTCGATCCAATCGACCGAAAAATATTAAGCGTCATGACGGAGGATGCGGACCTCACATACGCGGAAATCGGCCAGATCGCTGGACTATCGCCGCCGGCCGTGCATGAGCGTGTGAAGCGGATGAAGGCGTCGGGCGCATTGGCGAGCATTTCCGCCCGCATCAATCCCGTTTCCGCGGGCAAGCCGTTCCTGGCTTTTGTCCATGTCGATGCCGAAGGCTGGGGCAAGAGCCAACGCATGATGAAGCTGCGGGATTTTCCCGAGGTCGAAGAGATGCATTCGGTGGCAGGCGACACCTGTGTGATCATGAAAGTGCGAACTGCCAGCGCCCATGCGCTCGAGCAATTTCTCTCTCAGCTCTATGTGCTGCCGGGCGTGCGAGCCACGAAGAGTTACGTGGTGCTGGCGACCTATGTGGAGCGCCCCGTTCAGGCGCAAGTCACCGCCGACTGGCCGAAACTACCTCTGCCGCAGAATTGAGGTTGGCGCTTACTTGCTCGCTTTCCGGTCAAGCCGGTGCTGCATATAGGTCCGCAACACCGCGTTCATGCGCGTTTGATAGCCTTTGCCCGTGGCCTTGAAAAAGGCGAGCACGTCAGGATCGATGCGAAGGCTCGTTGCCCGTTTCGGCCGTGGAAAAAAACTTTGGCGGTGGACCAATCGATATCGAGCGGCGCGGCATCGGGATCGTCCGCTACCGCCTTCGCGATATCTTCATCAGTCATGGCGCCGAACTTCAACCAATCGGTTTTGCGCGGCGGCAACCGCTCCCAATCAGCGTAAGAGATGCGCACCATACCATCGGCGTTCGGACGGAGCAGCCTTTCGCGCAGAGATGGAGATCGCGGCCTTCTAGGTCTTTTCATCGGTCTTTTATTCCGTCATTCCGGCGAAAGCCGGAATCCAGCTTTGACTGGACCCCGGCTTTCGCCGGGGTGACGGGGAGAGCAGTTGCGCTGGTTACAAAACTATTTTGCACAGTTATCAACATGCAGCCGTTAGATCTCTCAAAATCCTTCAATGCTGCTAGAATGGCGGTATGCGTTTCCCGCCGTCTTTCCTCGACGACATCCGCAGCCGCGTTTCGATCTCCTCCGTGGTCGGGCGCAAGGTGGCGTGGGACCGGCGCAAAACCAACGCCGGGAAGGGCGATTTCTGGGCCTGCTGTCCCTTCCATGGCGAGAAGACGCCGTCTTTTCATGTGGAGGACCGCAAGGGCCGCTACCACTGTTTCGGCTGCAAGGCCTCCGGCGATATTTTCACGTTCCTAGTCGAAAAGGAGGGGATGAAATTCCCGGAAGCGGTGGAACGCCTTGCCAGCGAGGCGGGGCTGCCGATGCCGCAGTTTTCGGAAGCTGATGTCAAGCGCGAGGAACAGCGCGCAAGCCTCTATGATATAATGGAATTGGCCGCCGTATTTTTCGAAGCGGAACTGCAAGCGGCGCGCGGTGCCAAGGCACGGGGTTATTTGGCCGACCGGCAGTTATCGCCCGCAATTCAGAAAGAGTTCCGCCTGGGCTATGGCCCCGACGACCGCTCAGCATTGCGCAGTCATCTTGCCACCAGGCACATTACGGTAGAGCAGATGGCGGAGGCCGGATTGGTCATTGCCGGCCCCGATATCCCGGTGGCCTATGACCGTTTCCGCGACCGTCTGATATTTCCGATCCGCGATCCACGTGGGAAAGTGATCGCTTTCGGCGGCCGCACGCTTAACGCCGATGCGCCCGCCAAATATCTCAACTCGCCGGAAACGCCGCTCTTCCATAAGGGCAATACTCTCTACAACCTCGACAAGGCCCGGGCGCCTGCTCACGAGAAGGGCGCCGTCATCGCCGTTGAAGGCTATATCGACGTCATTGCCATGCACCGGGCCGGCCTGCCCCATACAGTGGCGCCCCTGGGCACGGCGCTTACGGAGGATCAACTCGGCCTGTTGTGGCGCGTGGCGCCGGAGCCTACCCTATGTTTCGATGGCGATAGCGCGGGACTGAAAGCCGCCCATCGGGCGCTCGATCTGGCCTTGCCGCTGTTGAAACCGGGCCATTCGCTGAAATTTGCCCTGCTCCCCGAAGGGCAGGATCCGGACGACCTGCTGAAGTCGGAAGGGCCGGAAGTGGTCAAATCGGTCGTCAACGGCGCTCTCCCCCTCTCGGATATGCTTTGGCAACGGGCGCTGAGCAGCAACGACCGCTCTACCCCTGAGCGCAAGGCGCAGTTCGAGCGAGAGGTGCGCGAGCTGGTTTACCGGATTGGCGATGAAACCGTGCGCAAGCACTATCTTGCGGATATCGTTGAACGTTTTGGTGTACTTTGGCAAACCGGAAAGCGTCCGTGGAGAGCCGGTACGGCGAAAACACGCCGCCTGCCGTTCGCCAAAAACCAGAAGCCATGGGATGTTCCAGCGCCACCATCCCCGCAGCTTCGGGCGCTGGCCGGCAGGAACCTTAAGGGAGCGGAGCGGCGGGAGCGGATGATCATCCTCTCCATGGTAAACCATCCGGAGCTTCTGCACACCTTTCTGGATGAATTTGCCGCACTCGAGCTTGAATCGCGGGAGCTTGACTCCCTCCGTGCACAAATCATAGATAGCGCCGCCTTGGGATCGGGCCTTGACGGGCGAGGACTCAAGGACCACTTGATTGCCAAGGGTTTAGGTCCGGTTTTGGACCGCCTGGAAACACAAGCGGGACGCCTGAACGAATGGTTCCTTGAGAGCGGGGCAGCACAAGATGACGCCCGCACAGGCCTTCGTCAGATGATCGCCCTGCACCGGAAAGCTGTCACTCTCGAGCGGGAGTTGAAAGCGGCGGAAGCCGCCTTTGCTGCCGAGCCCACGGAGGATCATTTCAACGCGCTGAGCGAGGTGCGCGAGCAGCTGTCATCCATTGCCGGTTCCGAAGCCCAGATCGAAGGCTTTGGCGCTGCCTCCGGAAGGCCAGCCGACGCCATCTATTGAAGGCAAACGTGCGGAACGGACAGGGTTAAGCGGCAGTTAAGTCTGTGAGCCCTAGTTTGGACCCGAATCACAGAGCTGTTAAGGCGAACCGATTCGCCCCCATCTAAGACAAGCAAGGACGGACCCTATGGCACGTGCCCAAGTGCGCGCACCGCAAAACGAAGAGCAGGAACCGCAGAATCAGCAGGACGAAGCCGAGGCGCCCGTCGCCGACGGCCAGGATTCGCCCGTCCTCGATCTCTCGGATGCCGCCGTCAAGCGGATGATCAAGCTCGCCAAGGCGCGGGGCTTTGTCACCATGGACGAATTGAATGCGGTGATGCCATCCGACGAGACTTCGCCCGAGCAGATCGAAGACATCATGGCGATGCTTAACGAGATGGGCATCAATGTCGTCGAGAGCGAGGATGAGGCCGAAACCGTCGCCGCCAAGGTCGAGGAGCCCGAAGAGAGCACCGAGACGGCGATCGTCAAAGTTGAAGCCCCCAAGGTACCCACCGACCGCACCGATGATCCTGTTCGCATGTATTTGCGCGAAATGGGGCAGGTCGAGCTTCTCTCCCGCGAGGGCGAAATCGCCATCGCGAAGCGCATCGAAGCGGGCAGGGAGGCGATGATCGCCGGCCTGTGCGAAAGCCCGCTCACCTTCCAGGCCATCATCATCTGGCGCGACGAA
>JBGTJO010000164.1:0-3913 GCA_041745135.1 Aestuariivirga sp.
CGGTGGCGGCCGGAGCTTCGGCGGCGGCGGTGGGCGCAGCTTCGGCGGCGACCGTGGCGGCGGAGGCGGTGGCCGCCCGCGCCGTGATGAAACCCCCGAAACACCCGCACCGGGAGCAAACTGATGGCAACCGAACAAGCCGCCCGCCGGCCGTTTTTCCGTCGGCGCAAGAGCTGCCCATTCACCGGGGATAACGCGCCCAAGATCGACTACAAGGACACGCGTCTCCTGCAGCGCTACATCTCCGAGCGCGGCAAGATCGTGCCATCCCGCATCAGTGCGGTGTGCGCCAAGAAGCAGCGTGAACTGGCCAAGGCCATCAAGCGCGCGCGCTTCCTCGGCCTTCTCCCCTATGTGTTGAAGTAGGAGAACGGATATGGATGTCATTCTTCTGGAGCGCGTAGCGAAGCTCGGCCAAATGGGCGAGACGGTGAAGGTCAAGAACGGCTATGCCCGCAACTTCCTGCTCCGCCGCGGCAAGGCGCTGCGCGCCACCGAGGCCAACAAAGGCAAATTCGAGCGTGAGCGCGCCGACCTCGAGGCCCGCAACGCCGAGCGCCGCTCAGGCGCTGAGACCGAAGCCAAGAGTCTCGATGGCAAGAGCTTCATCTTGATCCGGCAGGCCGGTGAATCGGGCCAGCTTTACGGCTCGGTCAGTCCTCGCGACATCGCCGAAGCGGCGTCCGCCGCAGGCGTCAAGGTCGAACGCTCGCATGTGCTGCTCGATACGCCGATCAAGACCATCGGGCTTTATACGGTAACCGTGGCTCCCCACCCGGAGGTCGAGGTCAAGATCACCGTCAACGTCGCCCGCTCGCCCGATGAGGCCGCGGCACAGGCACGCGGTGAGTCTCTGACGGGTCCCGTGTCCGATCGCGCCGAAGTCCGCGCCGCCGCCGAAGCCTTGTTCGAGCAGGAAACCGAGATCGAATAGCCCGGCCAAGTTTAACTCCGCGGCGGCACCCGCTTCCCTTGCCCGATTCTTCGGGTTAGAGTTGTTCATGCTCAATGCGAAGAGCAGAACAGGGAGTGAGGGTGTCATGACATCAATGAAACGCCTGATCGTTTCAATTCTGGCGATTGCCGCAGCGGGCGGCGTCGCCTTTGCGCAGGAGATGAAGAAGGAGATCGGCGCTGGCGAAGGCCAGGTCGATATCGTGGCCTGGCCCGGTTATATCGAGCGGGGCGAGACGGACAAGGGCTATGACTGGGTCACCTCCTTCGAGAAGGAGACGGGCTGCAAGGTCAATGTGAAGACGGCGGCCACCTCGGACGAGATGGTGACGCTGATGAACCAAGGCGGCTTCGATCTGGTCACCGCGTCGGGCGATGCCTCGCTTCGCCTCATCGCCGGCAAGAAAGTGCAGCCGGTCAATATCGATCTTGTTCCGAACTACAAGAATATCGACGACCGGTTGAAGGACGCGCCCTGGCACACGGTCGATGGTGTCCATTACGGCACGCCCTATCAATGGGGCCCGAATGTGCTGGCTTACAACACTACAATTTTCAAGGAAGCGCCGAAGAGCTGGTCCGTCGTGTTCGAAGAGCAGAACCTGCCGGACGGCAAGAGCAATAAAGGCCGTATTCAGGCCTATGACGGGGCGATCTACATCGCCGACGCCGCGCTCTATCTGATGAAGACAAAGCCGGAGCTCGGCATCAAGAACCCCTACGAACTGAACAAGGATCAATATGCGGCGGCCATCGATCTGCTGAAGTCGCAGCGCGCTCTCGTCGGCCGCTATTGGCATGACGCCATGGTGCAGATCGATGATTTCAAGAATGAAGGCGTCGTTGCCTCGGGCTCCTGGCCATTCCAGGTCAATCTGCTGAAGGCGGACAAGCGGAACATCGCCTCGACGGTGCCGGAGGAAGGCGCCACCGGCTGGGCCGATACCACCATGCTGCATACGGAAGCGGCCCATCCCAATTGCGCATATATGTGGATGAACCATTCGCTCGATCCCAAGGTCCAGGGCGATCTTGCTGCGTGGTTCGGCTCGGTTCCCGCCGTGCTCTCCGCCTGCAAGGGCAACGCGCTGCTGACGGACACGGGCTGCGACACCAACGGCCTCGCCAATTTCGAGAAAATCTGGTTTTGGCGGACGCCCATCGGTAAGTGCGAAAACGAAGGCACTTGCGTGCCCTATTCGCAATGGGCAAAGGATTACATCGGCATTCTCGGCCAGTAATCTTCACCTGCGCGGGCTCCGGTCCAGTGGACCGGGGCCGCTTTTCCCGGAACTTCCATGATACCAGCCGTTAGCCTCCAGCATGTCTCGCGGCATTTCGGCGAAGTGCGCGCTGTCGATGATTTTTCCCTCGACAACGCGCAATGCGAATTCTTTGCCATGCTGGGGCCCTCGGGCTCGGGCAAGACGACATGCCTCAGGCTGATCGCAGGATTTGAGCAGCCCACATCCGGCCATATCAAGATCGCCGGCCAGGCCACCGATGGCCTGCCGCCCTACAAACGCGACGTCAACACAGTGTTTCAGGATTACGCCCTGTTCCCGCACATGACCGTGGGCGAGAACGTGGCCTATGGCCTGATGATCAAGGGCATGGCCAAGGGCGCGCGAGAGCCGAAGGCGTTGCAGGCCTTGGAAATGGTAAAGCTCAGAGGTTATGAGCACCGGCGCCCGAACCAGCTTTCAGGCGGCCAGCGCCAGCGCGTGGCGCTGGCCCGGGCGCTGATCAACCAACCCAAGGTGCTTTTGCTCGACGAGCCGCTGGGGGCGCTCGATCTCAAACTTCGCGAGCAGATGCAGGAGGAGCTCAAGACACTGCAGAAGCAGCTCGGCATCACCTTCGTTTTCGTCACCCACGACCAGGGAGAGGCCCTCTCCATGGCCGACCGGGTGGCGATCTTCAATGACGGCAAAATCGTGCAGGCGGGTTCACCCGCTGAGGTTTACGAGCGGCCGGGATCGCGCTTCGTCGCCGATTTTGTGGGCTCGTCCAATATCATGAGCCCCGAATTTTCGACGAGCCACGGTGGTCCGAATGCGTGGACGAGCCTACGGCCGGAGAAAATCACCGTTTTATCCAAGGGAGAAGCGCCGCGCGCGAAGTTTGCCAGTGCCGATGGCAAGATTGTAGCCGTCCACTACCAAGGTGCTGTCAGACGCGTGGTGATCGCCAGCGGCGATACGCGCCTCACCGCCACCATTCCCGCCGGCGGCAGATTTCTGGCCGAGGGGCAAAATGTGCGCTTCGCCTGGCCCATCAACAGCATGGTCGCCATGGAAGACAGCGAATGACAGCTGCGACGGCAGCAAAAGCTCTCACCTGGACATCCGATCTTCTGGTCCGGCGGCACTGGCTGCTGACGCTCGTACTGCTGTTGCCGCCGCTCTTGTGGATCGGGGTCGTTTACATCGGCTCGCTCTTCGCGCTGCTCCTGCAGAGTTTCTACACGCTCGATGATTTCTCCGGCCTTGTCATCCGCGAGCTGACGCTTTCGACTTACGCGGAACTGCTTGAACCCGCCAACATCCAGGTCATCATCCGGACGTTTGTGATGGCGGCGGCGGTCACGCTGGCTTCCGCCGTCATCGCCTTTCCCATCGCCTATTACGCGGCGCGTTTTGCGCGGGGGACGACCAAGGCATTCTTCTATCTCGCGGTGATGATGCCGCTGTGGTCGAGTTATCTGGTCAAGATCTATGCCTGGAAGCTGATCCTTGCGAAAGAAGGCATCATCACCTGGGCGGCCACCCACCTGCATTTCTCCTGGGCGCTCGATAGCTTACTGGCGACCCCGGTGATCGGCGGCACGTCGCTGTCATTTAGTTATATCGGCACGTTCCTTGTGTTCGTGTATATCTGGCTGCCCTATATGATCCTGCCGGTGCAGGCGGCGCTGGAGCGCGTTCCCCGGAATTACATCGAAGCCTCCGCCGATCTT
>JBGTJO010000165.1:0-11353 GCA_041745135.1 Aestuariivirga sp.
TGGTGCCTTCGGCCGCGAGCCGGGCGGCCGGCATATCGTAACGCGTGGCGCAGGACGGGCAGGAGATCATCATTGAACCTTCGACGTTAACGGCAAACAGGGTTAAAGCCCCGTTAACGAAGGCCATGGCTCTATGGCCCCCACAGGGAGGAGCGACGGTTTGGTCCGGCTTGAGAATGTTGGATTGCGCTATGGGCATGGTCCGGAAATCCTCAAGGATGTGAGCTTCCGGATGGAGGCGGGCAGCTTCAGATTCCTGACCGGGCCATCGGGGGCGGGCAAGACTTCGCTGCTGCGACTCCTGTTCCTCGCCCTCAAACCGACACGGGGCATGATCAGGCTGTTTGGCGAGGATGTGGCGGCCTTTGACCGGGCGCGATTGCCGCTGCTCCGCCGCCGCATTGGCGTGGTGTTCCAGGAGTTCCGCTTGCTCGATCATCTCACCACCTATGACAACGTGGCGCTGCCCTTGCGCGTCGCTGGAAAGCGGGAATCGCGCTACCGCGACGATGTGATGGACCTCTTGAGCTGGGTTGGACTGACGGAGCAGGCGCAAGCCTATCCGCCGGTGCTTTCCGGCGGCGAGAAGCAGCGCGCCGCCATTGCGCGCGCTGTTATCGGAAAGCCCGAACTGCTGCTGGCAGATGAACCCACGGGCAATGTGGATCCGGCTCTGGCGCGAAGGCTTCTGCACTTGTTTGTGGAATTGAACCGGCTCGGCACGACCGTGCTGATCGCCACCCATGATCACAAGCTGGTGCAGCAGGCGAAGGCGCCGGTTTTGCATCTCGAGCGCGGCGAGCTTCGCGCCCGATGAAGGGCCATCGTCCCGGACCTGTCATCCCTGCCCGCGCGGGCTCGCTCAGGTCGCTCACCGTCACCATGGCGGTCATGTGCTATCTGGCCTGCCTCGCCATCGGGGCGCTCATTCTCATCAATCGCGCCATTGAAAGCTGGACGGGCGGACTGGCGCGTGAGGTGACGGTGCAGGTGCGGCAGTTGCGGGATGCTGATATCCAGGCGGAACTGGAGAAGGCGGAGCAACTGCTCCAGTCCTTCCCCGGTGTCGCGGGCACGGCCATTCTCGACCGGGACGCTGGCGCCAAATTGCTGGAACCATGGCTTGGCAATCGCAATCTTGACGATCTTCCCGTGCCAAGACTCATCCGCGTCACAGTGAATACGGAAGCGCCGCCCGATTACACATCGCTGGCTGCGGCGCTTGAAAGCGAGGTCAAGGGTGCGAGCCTTGATACGCACCGGCGCTGGCAGGCGGAGCTGACACGCATGGCGCGGGCGCTCTCGCTTCTCTCCTATGCGGTGCTGTTCCTCATCTGCGTCTCCGCTATCGCCATCGTGATCTTCGCCACGCGCACCGTGCTTGACGCCAACCGGCCGGTGGTCGACGTACTCCATCTCGTTGGCGCCAAGGACGGCTATATCTCACGCCAGATCGATGGCCGCTTTCTCAAGACCGGATTGTGGGCGGGCCTCATCGGCGTCATGCTGGGGCTCATCACCTTTCTGCTGCTGGGCTTGACGGGGCCGGAAGGGGCGGGCGGCGTTGCCGATGCCAGCCGGAGCCTGTTGTTCTCAGCCCCCGAGATTGCCATCTGGAGCTATTCGGTTCTGCTCATGGTGCCTATCGCCGCAACGTTGATCAGCCTGATCACTTCTCGCGTGACATTGATCCGTATGCTGAAGGATGTGCGGTGATCGCGCTCCGCTCGGCGTTGTTCAATATCGTGTTCTATATCAACACGGCGCTGTTCGTGGTGTTGGGCGCGGAATTCTTTTTGGCTCCGCGAAAATGGGCGATCCGGGCGCTGCAAGCGTGGGCTGGCACATCGCTGTGGCTCCTGCGCGTGATGGTCGATATCAAAATTGAGGTGCGCGGGCTCGAACATGTTCCGCATGGCGCCTGCCTTGTGGCGGGCAAGCACCAATCGGCGTGGGAAACCTTCGCCATCCGTCCCTATCTCGACGATCCCGCCATGGTGGTGAAGAAGGAACTCACTTACATCCCTTTCTACGGCTGGTTCATGCACAAGTTCGGCATGATTGGGGTGGAGCGAAGTTCCGGCTCGCGGGCGCTCCGCAATCTCATCGCCCGCGGCCGCGAAGAAATCGCAAGGGGCCGCCAGATCGTTATCATGCCGGAAGGCACGCGCCGTATGCCCGGCGACCCGCCCGACTACAAGCCCGGCGCTGCCGCCCTGTATGGCGCATTGGACGTGCCCTGCATCCCCTTCGCGCTCAACTCCGGCCTCTACTGGCCGCGCCGCAAGTTCTTGCGCTACCCCGGCACGATCGTTCTGGAATTTCTCCCACCGATCCCGGCGGGATTACCGCGCAGGGATTTCCAGGTGCGCCTGCAGGAGCGAATCGAAACGGCCACCGATCGTCTTATCGCGGAAGGGCGAGCCGCCACAGTTCAGTACAAATAGAGAACAATTTCTCGACTCGCGGCGTTTAGGGGTTTATGATGCTGCCCTTATAGTAGAACGCCATGGATCAGGCCCCAGATATTGCTCTCGATGCCGTCGCCCACGGCATTTGGGACATGAAATACCGGCTCAAGGCTGCCGACGGCACGCCGATTGACGCCACCCCCGATGACACTTGGTGGCGTGTGGCCCGCGCCGTGGCGGCGGCTGAACCGGAAGCCGACAGAGAGCGTTGGACAAGGAACTTCCACGGCATTCTCTCGGGCTATCGCTATTTGCCGGCGGGCCGCATCCTGGCGGGAGCGGGGACAGAGCGCGCGGTCACGCTGTTCAACTGCTTTGTCATGGGGGCGATCCCGGATTCGCTTCCCGGCATTTTCGATGGCTTGAAGGAAGCAGCCCTCACCATGCAGCAGGGCGGCGGCATCGGCCATGATTTCTCGACGTTGCGCCCGAAGGGCGCTCCGGTAAAAGGTGTCGGCGCCGATGCATCGGGGCCGTTGAGCTTCATGGATGTGTGGGACTCGATGTGCCGCACCATCATGTCGGCGGGCACACGGCGCGGCGCCATGATGGCAACGCTCCGCTGCGACCATCCCGATATCGAAAGCTTCGTTGCCGCCAAGCGCGATGCGAGCCGCTTGCGCAATTTTAATCTCTCGGTGCTGGTGACCGACGCCTTCATGGCGGCAGTCAAGAGCGAGAGCGATTGGCCGCTGGTGTTCGAAGGCAAGACGTTCCGTGTCCTGAAAGCGGGCGCGCTGTGGGACCAGATCATGCGCGCCACCTACGATTACGCCGAGCCCGGCGTCGTGTTTATCGATCGCGTGAATGCTGAAAACAATCTTAATTATTGCGAGACGATCAACAGCACTAATCCATGCGGCGAACAGCCGTTGCCTCCCTATGGCGCCTGTCTATTGGGGTCGATCAATCTGGCGCGCTTCGTCAAGCAACCTTTTGCCGAGAACGCGCATATGGATGAGGATGAGATCGATGCGGTGACGGCCACCGCCATCCGCTTCATGGACAATGTCATCGATGTTTCTAATTATCCGCTCGAGGCGCAGCGGCGGGAAGCGAAGGCCAAGCGGCGCATCGGCCTTGGCGTTACCGGATTGGCGGATGCCCTTGCGATGTGCGGCGTTGTCTACGGCACGGAAGCCGCTGCCGGGCTTGCGGCGCGCTGGATGGCGCGCATCGAGGCCGCGGCCTATGGCGCCAGCATCAGCCTCGCAAAGGAGCGCGGCGCATTCCCCCTGTTCGACAAGGATCGTTACGGTTCTTCGGGACACGCATCGCGCTTGCCGAAGAAACTGCGCGACGAGATCAAGCGCCATGGCATCCGTAACGGGCTTGTGACGTCGATTGCGCCCACGGGGACGATCTCGCTCTTTGCCGGCAATGTGTCGAGCGGTATCGAGCCCATCTTCTCCATCGGCTACGACCGCAAGATATTGCAGAGCGACGGCAGCAGACGAACCGAACGGGTAACGGACTATGCCGCCGATCTGTGGTGGGAGAAGAAGGGCAAGGATACGCCGCTGCCGCCTACCTTCGTTACCGCGGAGACTTTATCGCCTGAAGCGCACCTCGTCATGCAGGCGGCCGTGCAGCGCCATGTGGACAGCTCGATCTCAAAGACGATCAATGTTCCGGCGTCTTTCTCATTCGACGATTTCAAGAAGGTCTATGAGCGGGCCTATGATCTCGGCCTCAAAGGCTGCACCACATTCCGCCCCAACGAGGTGACGGGATCGGTGCTCTCGGTCGAAGCGCTGCCCAAGAGCGGCGAAGTCGTCTACATGAAGCAACCGCTGGAGCGGCGCGAGGTGCTGCCCGGCTTCACCTATAAGCTCAAATGGCCTGAAACCGATCACGCCATCTACATAACCGTGAATGACATTCTGGAAGGCGGCAGGCGCAGGCCCTTCGAGATTTTCATCAACTCTAAGAACATGGAGCACTATGCCTGGACGGTGGCGCTGACGCGGATGATCTCGGCTGTTTTCCGGCGGGGCGGCGATGTTACTTTTGTGGTGGAAGAACTGAAAGCGGTGTTTGATCCGCGCGGCGGCCAGTGGATGGCGGGCCGCTACGTGCCAAGCCTGCTGGCGGCGATTGGCGGCATCATCGAAAAACACATGCTGGATACGGGCTTTCTCAAGCACGAAGACCACGAGCGGGGGCTTGGCTTGCAAATCGCGGTTGGCGAGCAGCGGCGCTCCTCCTGCCCGCGCTGCGGCGAGCAGGCGCTGGTGTTTCAGGAGGGGTGCGCCACCTGTTTGTCGTGTGGGTTTTCAAAATGCAGTTGACGAGTTCGAGGATTCGTTCTATATTTGTTCCATGACGATTCGTGGTTATCCCCTCTCCGCAAAACTTCCCGACGACCTGAATTTTGGCGAGCGTTTCTGGTATTGGCGCGGCGCTTCAGGACGGAATTACATCCATTCGGTTTATGATGCGGGTGCCTGTCCGCCTTTGCCTGGGGCTGTCTATGTGGCGGTGCGCCGGGAAGGTGCGAAGCGCTACGCCATCGCCACAGGACGCTTTCCGAATTTCTGGGATGGATCGGGCGAGGGAGCTTTCGATTTGCTGCGAAATCTTCGGGCCGATGAAATCCATGTCCATCTGCTCTCGCGAAATGACCGCGAGGCGAGCGCGGTATTTGAAGACTTGGGCCGCGCCTTGCATGAAACGGCAAGCGCCTATCCGGCGCTGATCGCAGCCTGAGCGGATAAAAGCCTTCCCAGTTCCTCGAGCTTCGGATCGTGAATATTCATCTGGCGCAGATGGGCGAGCGTGTTGAATACATAATCGGTGCAATCGCCCGAGATGCCGCGGCCCTGGCGGATGAACCGCAGCGCGTCGCCAGCGGCTAACTTGCCGGCATATTGCCGGTTCGAGCGGTCGAGCAAATAGGTCGTCGCTTGCACGATTTTGCCGCTATGCTTCAGCCTCACTGCCTTACGGGCCTCGATATAAACCCTCGTCACCTGCTCGCGGGCGCGGAGATAGGCGAGCGTCTCCTCCCATCGCGGCCCTTCGATTCGAAAAGCCATGCCATGGCAGGAGCCGCCGCGATCAAGGCCCAGCACGAGGCCCGGACATTCGGCGGTTCCCCGGTGCACGAATGAAAAAACGCAAAGCGCGCGGTGGAAACCCCGGATCAGCGCCGGCTCGCTCTGGAGATAATCAAATCCTGGCCGCCACATGAGCGAGCCATAGCCAAAGACCCAGTGTTCCATGATTAGCGATCCGTCGCGGGCCTTCGTCCGAAATCGGGAGAGGCCGTATCCTGGCCGGCGGCGATGATGCCGCGGCGGATTTCGCGGGCGCGCGTGAAGAGGTCGTGCAGGGTATCGCCATCGCCCCAGCGGATCGCGCGTTGCAGGGCGGAGAGATCCTCGGAGAAGCGGCCGAGCGTCTCCAGCACCGCCTCGCGGTTGTTGAGGAAGACATCGCGCCACATGATGGGATCGGAAGCGGCGATGCGGGTGAAATCGCGGAAGCCGCCGGCTGAAAACTTGATGACCTCGGAATCAGTGACTTCCTCGAGATCGGCCGCTGTTGCCACGATATTGTAGGCGATCAGATGCGGCAGGTGACTGGTGATCGCGAGGACGAGATCATGGTGTTCGGGCGTCATGGTTTCGACATTCGATCCGCAGCCACGCCAGAATTTTTCAAGCCGGGCGGTGGCTTCGGCATCGCTGCCGGGGAGCGGCGTCAGAACACACCAGCGATTGGTGAAGAGCTCGGCAAATCCGGCCTCGGGACCTGAAAGCTCGGTGCCTGCAATGGGGTGCCCCGGAATGAAATGAACGCCCGGAGGAACATGGGGCGCGACATCGCGCACCACGGCACCCTTGACCGAACCTACATCGCTCAGAATCGCTCCGGCCTTGAGCGCGGATGCAATCTCGCGGGCGACTTCGCCATAGGTGCCAATCGGCGAACAGAGGAATATGAGATCGGCGTTTCGTACCGCTTCCGCCGCGCTTTCGTGCACGCTATCCAAAAGATGGAGCTCTCTCGCCTTGGCGCGCGTCTCCTTGCTGGGCGCATACCCGGCGATGTGGCCTACGAGCTTTTCCCGCCGCATGATGTGGCTAAGCGAAGATCCGATGAGGCCCAGGCCGATCAAGGCAACGCGGTCAAACATGGCGCTCATGCCGCGAAGTTTTTCAGCGCGGCGACAACCGTGCGGTTCGCCTCTTCCGTGCCAACGGTCAGGCGAAGAGCGCTAGGCAAGCCATAGGCTTCCATGCGCCGAAGGACGATGCCGCGCGAAATCAGAAACGCATCGGCGGCAGCCGCATTTTTCGTTCCGTTCACGGAGAAATGCACGAGCAGGAAATTGCCGATGCTCGGCGTTACCCTAAGCCCGAGCGCGGTCAACTCGCGAGTGAGCCAAGGCAGCCATTCATCGTTATGGACAATGGCTCTTTCCACGAAATCATGATCGCTAAGCGCCGCAACGCCGGCGGCAATTGCGGGACCACTGACATTGAAGGGGCCGCGCACGCGGTTGAGCGCATCGATAACATGCGAGGGGCCATAGGCCCAGCCGAGGCGCAGGCTCGCAAGCCCATAGATTTTGGAGAAGGTGCGGGTCATCACCACATTGTCGAAGGTCGAGACGAGTTCAACGCCCGCTTCATAGTCGTTGCGGCGCACATATTCGGCATAGGCGGCATCGAGCACCAGAAGCACATGGGGCGGCAATCCGGCATGAAGGCGGTTCACTTCGCTGAACGGCAAATAAGTGCCGGTGGGATTATTGGGATTGGCGAGAAAGACGAGCTTGGTGCGCGCGCTGATACGAGACAGCATGGCATCCACCTCGGCCGTCTCGTTCCGTTCGGGGGCGATGACGCCCGACGCGCCATTGCTTTTGATGGCGAGCGGATAGACCAGAAATCCATACTGGCTGTAGATCGCCTCATCGCCGGGGCCGAGATAGCCGTGTGCCAGAAGCTGCAGGAGTTCATCGGAGCCGGCGCCGCAAACGATGTTGTCCGCTTTTAGTCCATAGCGCTGCGCAATCGCTTCGCGAAGGGCCGTGGCCGAACCGTCCGGATACAATTCAAGGGTGCTCACTTCCGCCTTGTAGGCAGCGAGAGCCAAGGGGCTGGCGCCAAGCGGCGACTCGTTTGAAGATAGCTTGAACACCCTGGCGCCATTTGCCTTGCTCCGGCCAGGCACATAAGGCGAAATATCCAGAATGCCCGGCTTTGGTTCGGGCCGGGCCGATGCGGCTTTGATCATGAACTTATCCCGATGGGGCTCGGATAGCGCCCCGCCACCCTGACGCCAAGGGCGGCATTGGAGCGCAGGAGGCCCACAAGCGGCGCTTCATGCTCCGAAAGGAAGCCGGGAAGGCAGGAGACGCGGCGCGATCCTGATTTCACCTGCCACAGAGGCCGCGGCAGAAAATCGCGAGGCAGCGTGCCCTCGCTTACGATGATGGTTTGGTCATCGCCTGTCGCCAGCGCCTGGGCATGGCCGAAAATCAGGAGTTCAGGCAAGGCCGCCGATCGCAATATCGGTAGCACGGCAATAATGCGAGCTTCTCCCGCACCTCCTTCGGCAAATGTATCAGCCCATGCGGAGCCCGTCTCCACCGCGCAAATGTCCCCGGTATTCATATTGACCTGCAGGAGGGCTTGCGCATCGTCGCGGTATTCTTCGACGGGGATTGGGCCAAAATGATCACGGAGCCGCAGCCTTACTCCCGTCTGGCC
This sequence comes from Aestuariivirga sp., assembly GCA_041745135.1. GTDB lineage: Bacteria > Pseudomonadota > Alphaproteobacteria > Rhizobiales > Aestuariivirgaceae > Aestuariivirga. Next base: position 8,195 of record JBGTJO010000165.1, read on the forward strand.
GGCGAGCTTTTTTGGAATATGGAGCGTGACGGCGGCCTGGAACAGCGTGGAAGAGGTGAGAATCACACGCCAAAGGCGCAGCAAAAGTTCAGGCGGCACACTCTCCTTGCCGCGTTCCAGCAATCTCCGCATGATCATGGCCTCGCGGGCGGGGCGGATCGGCGAAACTGCCAGCGTGCCATCGCCGATTTTGTGGCCGCGCACCTTTTCGGAGGCCTTAAGGCGGCGCGCCATGAGATCGAGGATCTGATCGTCGATCGCATCAATTTCCCGGCGAATGTCATCCAGCAATAAATCCTGCGCGGCCGGCGTCGTCATGGCCTCTTGTCCGATCATCGATTTCTCAGCCGCCCCTGCCCCGAACCTCCCGAAGGTTCGGCTATTCATAGGTGCACAAAAGATAAAAGCAAAGTGTCACGCGCTGTCCCGGCCTGCCGGCAACGGCGTCAAGGCCGGTCCCAGGCGTGGTGCGAGACGGCGCGCCCTCTTGCCCGCGGAAATGGCATACACCTGTTTCACCGCCTCGACGATGAGCACGCCAGAGACGGCGGGCATAAGACGGTCGCCGACCGTTTCGAAGAATCCTGCGGAGGAAAGAAACATGGAACGTCCGGAAGGCGGAAAAAACAGAGCTGGCGACCAGGACACGACAGCAAACTGGGTCTCCCGTAAAAGTCTGGAAAGCTGTGGCCGCGAAAATGGCTGACCATAACCGAAGGGTGAAGTTTCGAAGCTCGCCCAAAGTCCGCGCCGGTTCGGCACGGCAAGCAACAGCCGGCCTTGCGGGGCCAGCACGCGCCATATTTCCTTCAGCATTTCGTCGGGATTATCGGTCAGTTCTAGCGCGTGGATGACGAGGGCCAGATCGACGGTGCTTTCAAGCAGTGGCAGATCGAATTCATCGACCAGCGCGGAACTTACGGGCCCTTCCGAAGGCCAATGCATGACGCCTTGCCGCGCCAGCATGAAGGCCATGTTGCACCGGGCTTTAGCGGTGCAGTCGTCGAGGTAGGGCGTCGCATAGCCAAGCCCCATGACGGTGGCACCGGTAAGCGAGCCCAGTCTTGGTTTCAGCCTGTTGGCAATGAGCCGCCTTGTGGTATCACCCAGCCGGCTCGTATAGAACTCGCGCAGATCGACAATATCCATCCGTTAAATGATACCGGCAAGTCCAGGGGTTAGCAAAGCGCCATGTCCCATCTCGAAATGCATCAATTCATCTGCCGGAGCGACAATTACGGCGTTCTGGTCCATGATCATCCAAGCGGCGCAACGGCTGCGATCGATGCGCCCGAGGCCCCGGCCATCGAGCGCGAACTGAAGGCGCGGGGCTGGCAGCTCACCCATATCTTCGTCACGCACCACCATGAGGACCATGTGGAAGGCAATTTGGCGCTGCGGGAGCAATTCGGCTGCACCATCATCGGGCCCAAGGGGGAAGCCGAGAAAATTCCGGGCATCCGCAAGCAAGTGTCAGGGGGCGAGACGTTCACCTGGGCGGGGCGCGAGGTAAAAATTTACGATTGCCCCGGCCATACAAAGGGTCACATCGCCTATCACATTCCTTCGGAATTCTCGCTCTTCGTGGCGGACACGATCTTCTCGCTTGGCTGCGGCCGGGTGAACGAAGGAACGCTGGAAGAGATGTATCATTCGGTCAATCAGTTCCGCACGCTTTCGCCTTCAACCTTCATGTATTGCGGCCATGAATACACCGAGTCGAACGCCAAATTCGCCTTGTCGGTGGAGCCCGGCAACCGGGCGCTGCAACAGCGCGCCGGTGTCGTGACGAAGCTTCGCCAGGAAGGCAAGATGACTTGTCCAACAACTCTTGGCGATGAACTCAAGACCAATCCCTTCCTCAGGGCGGACAGTCCGGAAATCCGGCGCAATCTCAAGATGGAGAGTGCAACCGACGCAGAAGTCTTCGCCGAGCTACGCCGGCGCAAGGATAAGTTCTAATGAGGCTTCGTGATTTTAAAGCGCTCACCTTTGACTGCTATGGCACGCTGATCGATTGGGAAAGCGGAATGACCGAGGCGCTGAAACCGCTCACTTCGCGGACAACAAAAAAACTTTCGCGCGACGACATACTGGAAGCGCATGGACGCCATGAATCGGCGCAGCAGATTTATACGCCTGCGATGAAATACAGCGAATTGCTTGCAGTGGTTTACAAGCGCCTTGCCGAGGAATGGGGCCTTTCCGCATCCTGGGATGAATGCGCGGCTTACGGCAATTCCGTGAAGGACTGGCCGGCATTTCCCGATACCGTGGAGGCGCTGGCCTATCTCAAGCAGCACTATAAGCTGGTGATCCTGTCCAACATCGACAATGCGAGCTTCGCCCACAGCAACAAGCGCCTGCAGGTGACATTCGATGCCATCTACACGGCACAGGACGTCGGCTCCTACAAGCCGAGCGACCGGAATTTCGACTATATGATCGACAAGCTGCAAAGCCTCGGCATCGGAAAGCCGGACATTCTCCACACGGCCGAAAGCCTGTTCCACGATCATGGCCCCGCCAACCGGCATGGGCTGGCCTCCTGCTGGATTTATCGCCGCCATGATCAGAAGGGTTTTGGCGCGACGCGCGACCCCGGCGTGATGCCCAAGCATGATTTCCGCTTCAACAGCATGGGCGATCTGGCGGCAGCGCACGCGCGCGAGATACGGGGCTAAAGGTTAAACCGTCCGGGCTGCGGTTCGGGCCATCAACCGGCCGCCGAGAATGCTGAGCAGCACCGCGCCCAGAATGATGCTGCCACCTAAAAACGAGGTCGCTTCCGGACGTTCGCCGACGATGAGCCACGGCCATAGCGGATTGAGCACGACATCGAGCATGGCGATGAGCGAGAGTGCTATCCCCGGCACCGAGCGGGCGCCCCGCGCATAGAAAATAAGCGGAATGGCGAGCTGCAAGGGGCCCATGGCGGCAAGGAGCAGCAACGAGCGCGCGTCGATTTCAAAACCGCCGCCTGCATGACCTGCGGTAAATCCCAAAAGCCCGGCGCCCAGAAACGAAAAGACGCCGCCCAGAAAAAGCGAGGGCATCATGTCGATGTGGCGGTAACGCCTGAGCAGCAAGGTTTGCAGCGCGAACGTCACGGGCACGCCAAAGCTCGTGGCAACGCCGATCCAGCGACCGGTTTCCAGC